>JAFNFQ010000060.1 GCA_017885655.1 Methanobacteriota archaeon
AAGCCAGCACTCGGTCTGGTTCGGGGACATCAACAACGACGGGGAGCTGGACATCGCCACTGCCGGGTATGAGGGCGTGAGCGTTTGGCGGGGAGATGGGGCGGGCAATTGGGTGCTGAACTCCACGAATCTGCCTACCGCCTCCTACGATGGCGGGGTATGCCTGGGCGACATCGACAACGATGGGAAGCTGGATCTCGCGGCCGCTAACTATGACTTTGGCCCCGGCGGGGTCTCGGTGTGGCGGGGGAACGGTGCAGGCATCTGGACACTCGCGTCGACGGGTCTGCCCACGACCAGGGGTCATACTGGAATCTTCCTCGGCCATGCGGACCACGACAACAACCTCGACCTCGCGGTCAGCAGCGACGCTTTCGATCTATCGAATCTTGGTGGCGTTCAAGTCTTCAGGGGGAACGGGGCGGGACAGTGGACTCCTTTTTCAGGCGGTCTACCGACCTCGGGGAAGTACTATTCCGTCTGGATGGGCGATGTCAACAACGACGGGAACAACGATTTGGCGGCAGTCGGCCCGGGACTGCACGTCTGGCTGGGAAACGGCGCGGGAGTCTGGACGGGATCGTCGACCGGCCTGCCCTCTACGGATCAATGGAACAGCGTGACCCTCGGCGACATCAACCTTGACGGGAACTTGGACATCGTGTCCGCGATGGACATGGGCGGGCACGGCATCAAGGCGTGGCTGGGCGATGGGCGCGGCAACTGGAGCCCGGTCTCGACGGGCCTTCCGACGACCGGTCTGTTCTATGGAGTCGTTCTGGCCGACCTCGTCGGCGACAAGTATCCCGATATCCTTGCTGGCCAGTACAACGGTGGCGGCATCAGGATCTTCAGGGGCATTGGCGGGAGCTCGTGGGCGGACGACTCGGCCGGCATGCCCGCAGGGAAGGTAATCGGCGTTGCGGCAGGAGACATCAACAACGATGGCTATGTGGACATCGGCGCAGTCGGCGAGAGCTTCGGCGTGCAGGTCTTCAAGAACACCGAGACTTCGCCGCTATTGACGGCGACGGTCAAGCAGCCGAATGGCGGGGAGAGCTGGGAAATCCTCACACCGCACTACATCAACTGGACCGCGACTGGCGGCGCGCCGCCGTTGACCATCTCCATCGCGTACTCGGTGGCGGGCATACCCGGGCCCTACTCGGTGATCGCGGCGGGCGAAGCGAACGATGGGTCATATCTCTGGAAAGTGCCGAACTCGCCCTCAGCCATATGCTACATCAGGGTCAACGTGACCGATTCGTCCTCGCGCCAGAACTGGGACAAGAGCAACAGCTCATTCACGATATTCCTCGCTGATCCTAACCCTCCCGCCATCAGCAACCTGCAACCGTCGAATCTCACAATCACAGGGGACACCACGCCCGCCATCAGCGCAGGCTATGCCGACGCCTCCGGGATCGCCCTCTCGAGCGTGGCCCTCGAGGTCGACCTGATGAATGTCACCTCATCCGCAACCGTGACACCGTCTGGCGTCACATACACGCCAGCCGCGCCTCTCTCCGAAGGAACTCATAATGTCCATCTGGAGGTCAGAGACAACTACATCGCTCACAATCTCGCAGCGGCCTCCTGGAGTTTCGTGGTCGACACGCTCTGGCCCACAGTCTCAAGCCTGCAGCCTGTCAATCGGACGACGATAAGCAACAGCATGCCGCCGATACGCGCCGGTTACAGCGACGCATCCGGCATCGATCCGGGGAGCGTGGTGCTGAAAGTCGATTCGGTCGACGTGACTGGTTCCGCTTCCGTCCTGCCAGCATCCGTGAGATACGTCCCGGCGACACCTCTGATCGACGGGAATCACGATGTCTATCTGGAGGTCGGCGACAACTCGGTCCCGCAGAACAGGGCAACAGTCACGTGGTGGTTCACGATCGACACGACAATCCCGGACACGAGCCCGCCAACGATCACGAACCATCTGCCAGTCAACCACTCGATAATAAGCGACAGCACTCCCGCCATATCAGCGAGCTACAGCGATTCCTCCGGCGTGGATACGACCAGCATCGTGATGAAGCTCGACTCTGTCGATGTCACTTCATCCGCGACGGTCACCGCGTTCGACATATCATACACGCCAGCATCGCCGCTCTCAGATGCGATGCACTACGTCTCTCTCGTCCTGGAAGACAAGTCGCTCAACCGCAACGTGGCGGTGGCGACTTGGCAGTTCAAGACCGACACAACCCCGCCTGTGGTCATGAGCATGGACCCCACAAACCAGACCACGATCACCGCGACGACCCCCGACATAGTCGCCAGCTACGCTGACGCCTCGGGCATAGACATAGCGAGCGTCGTGCTGAAGCTCGATTCGATCGATGTGACATCGTCGTCGGTGATATTCCTCAGCGATGTGACGTACACTCCTCCGTCGCCTTTGGCGTTCGGTCGCCATGACGTGTTCTTCTCGGTCAGCGACATCGCGGTGCCGCCGAACACCGCAATCAGGGCATGGTGGTTCGTGATCGATGACGTCCCGCCGACGATTTCCAACGTGCAGCCGGCGGACCAGTACATCACCAGCATCAAGACACCGACGATAAGTGCCAACTACGACGACCCCTCCGGAATAGCTCTGGCAAGCGTCGCGATTACTCTGGATTCCGTGAACGTGACATCAGGGGCGAACGTGGCTCCCGACGGATTCACCTACCTCCCGCCGTCGGCATTGTCGGAGGGAATCCACAGCGTGGATCTCGAGGTCAGCGATGCTTCGGGGCTCCACAATAAGGCGACCGCCAGCTGGCAGTTCACCGTGGACAGTCTCCCGCCAGCGATGGCGGATCTCCGTCCCGCCAACCACACGAGAATAACGACGAAGAGACCCGTGATCGCCGCCAACTACAGCGACGCATCCGGTGTTGACGTGCTGCGTGCAGTCCTGAGACTCGATTCGACGGATGTCACGTCCTCGGCATCGGTGACGGATTCCGGCTTCACATTCGCACTGATGGCGGATCTCCCCGACGGCCTTCACTCAGTCTTGCTGTTCCTCTACGACAGGTCGTATCCGTCGAACACAATCGCGGTCCAGTGGGACTTCACGATCGACACGACGGTCCCGTACATAGTCCACACTCCTGTCACATCTGGGACAGCCGGACAGGACATCACGATCAACGCGGACGTCACGGACCCGAGTGGATTGGGCTACGTACACCTCTATTACAGGAAAACGGGAGCTCAGCAGTATGCGGAGATGGACATGGTCAAGGGCTCGGGGAACACCTACGCGGCCACCATCCCCGGTTCGGCGGTGACCTCGGACGGGGTCCAGTACTACATCGAGGCGAACGACACTGTTGGCAACATCGGCAGGCGGCCCCAGTCCAACTGGCTCACCTCGCCATACAATATCGAGATCGCAGGCGTCTCAGGGACCAGTGAATTTTCCTGGGTTGCGGTGATGCTGATCGCGGTCATCGTGATTGCAATTGTCGTCGCGGCGGTTCTCATAATCCTGATGCGGAGAAGGAAGAAGGAGGAGGAAGAGCTGGAAAACGAGGCGCCGCGACAGCGATCCTAAGTCTTGAATCCCGGTGAGCGGCGTTCCCAATCTGGGTCACATATGAAGAGTGCGTCCATGATGTCCACCGGGTGGCAACCCTTTCTCTTCAGGGCATCATAGAGCTGCTGAGCAGACATCGGCTTCGGGGATGCCCACTTTGTGTCCGAATGCGGCGGCGTGACCTTTGCGGAATAAAGATTGCCCTTTCGCCGAATTCGCAACGGCATAGTCCGCAACTCTTGTCCTCCGTACCATGCCGCCGATATCTATTTAAGCCCTTTATAGCTGTATAGTAGCTACAAAGTCGCCATCTTATGACGACAAAACGACTGTTGCTTGCCATGCCTAAGAAAGTCGCGGTTTCGAAGTTCGAGGTTTTCGGCGAGGAGATGATCGAGAAGGAGGTCAAGCCCAGCGGCAGCAGCGGCAGGGTCTACCTCCCGCCGGACTGGATCGGCAAGCACGTGAAGATAATCAGGCTCGAATGAGTGGTGGTCTCTTGTCCGTCAAGATACGGTTCATGCGGGTATCGGATGTCCCGGCGATCGTCAAGATACAGGAGGCCGTCACGAGGCGCAAGGTCTCCAGGGAATTCGGCAGGAAGGTCAGGAACTTCGTCAAGAAGGGCGGCGGCCTCTCTCTCGTCGCCGAGGTCGGCGGGGAAGTCGCGGGGTACATCATCGGCGACATCAAGACCTGGGGGTTCGGGGTGGAGGAGAGCGGTTGGGTCGAGATGGTCGGCGTCCGCCCAGGGTCCATGGGCCACGGCGTCGGCAAGAAGCTCGGCGGGGAGCTCCTGAAGAACTTCCACGCCAAGGGCATCAGCTCCATCCACACGACGGCACGGTGGGACTGGGGCGACATGCTTGCATTCTTCAAATCACTCGGTTTCGAGTTGAGTGAGTTCATCAACCTGGAGAAGAATCCGAGGAGGTAGTCGGAAATGCTGGAGATGTACAAGGAATGGTTCGATGCGAGGCACGAGTACGCGAAGGAATGGAAGGAAAAGAGCGGCGGGAAGGTCATGGGTTACTTCTGCACCTACGCCCCCGAGGAGATCATGTACGCGGCGGGAATACTGCCCGTCAGAATCCTCGGCAGCCACGAGCCGCAGGACGTCACCGAGCCGCACATATTCGCGATGTTCTGCCCCTTCTGCAGGGACTGCCTGGCGCAGGGGCTGAAGGGGCGGTACGACTACCTCGACGGCATCATGATCTCCCAGTCATGCCTGCACATCAGGCAGGCGTTCACAAGCTGGAAGATGCACATCCCCACGCAGTACTCGTACTACCTGCCGATGCCGATGAAGGTCCAGAGCCCGAGGGCGCTGCCCTATCTAAGGGCTGAGCTTGAGAATTTCAAGAAGTCCCTCGAGGAGTGGACCGGGAACAAGATAACCGACGACGACCTGCGCAACGGCATCGAGCTGATGAACGAGAACAGGCGCCTGATGCACCAGGTCTACGAGATGAGGAAGAAGGACAACCCGCCTATCACTGGGTTGGACTCCATGTACATGGTCGTTTCGAGCCAGATGACCCACAAGCAGGAGCACAGCAGGATCACGCGCGATGTCATCAACGAACTCGGGAAGAAGGAGAACGGCAGGAAGACCGGCGAGAGGCTGATGATCATCGGGAGCGAGGACGACGACTCCAAGTTCATTCAGATGTGCGAGTCGGTCGGAGCAACGTTCGTGATCGACGACCACTGCACGGGGAGCAGGTACTTCTGGAACGAGGTCGAGCCGAACGGAGACCCGCTTACCGCCATAGCGAAGAGGTACATCGAGAGGCCCCCCTGCCCCAGCAAGGACTGGGAGGAGCGCAGGCGCATACCGCACATCCTCCAGCTGGCGGCGGACTGGAAGGTGAAGGGTGCGGTGCTCATTCAGCAGAAGTTCTGCGACCCGCACGAGCTGGACACCCCCGCCATCAGGAAGGCGCTAGAGGGCAAGGGCATCAAGACGCTGTTCCTCGAGCTGGACGTCACCGTGCCGATAGGCCAGTTCAGGACAAGGGTGGAGGCGCTGCTGGAGATGCTCCAAGAGGAGGACCTGTTCTAGGAGGTGGAAAACATGGCCAACAAGTACCCAACAGAGCCGCTGAAGGTCTGGGACAAAGCGAAGAAGCTGAGGCAGGATTATTACGACAATTTCATACACGCAAGGGAGAAGGGGGGGCTCAGGTGGGCTGGCGGGGCATGGGCGTTCGATGCGGTGCCTTACGGCCTCGGCGACGATGTCTACCCGCTGACTGGCGAACCGTACGGGGCGTCGACCGCATTCAATGGCGAATTCTCCCTGAAGTGCCTCGAGGCCACGGAGAACGCGGGCTACGCCAGGGACCTCTGCTCCTACATGCGCAACTACTGGGGCAGCATCTTGCTGGACAAGTTCACGTTCGGCGGGGAGTTCCCCAAGCCGGACTTCATGTGGCAGGCGCACATATGCTGCAGCCACGCGAAGTGGTATCAGGTAGCCAGAGAGCTGGAGGGCGGCAAGATTCCGTACTACTGCGTGGACGTTGCGGTGGGCCCATACGACACCATGGACGAAAACAAGGTCAACTACATCGTCGGGCAGCTGAGCGACGGCATAGACTGGCTGGAGAAGGTCACCGGCCGCACGTACGACGACAATAAGCTCATCGAGGCGGTGAAGAACGAGACAACCGCCATGTCAACATGGGCGGAGATATGCTCGCTCAACAAGAACGTCCCCGCCCCGCTAGATGAGAAGACGATGTACTCTCTCTACGTCTTTGGCGTCCTGATGAAGAGCAACAGGAAGGTCGGCGAGCTGTACAAGGAGCTCCTCGCGGAGGTCAAGGACAGGGTGAAGCGGGGGATCGCCGCGGTGCCGAACGAGCAGTGCAGGGTCATGACGGACACGCAGCCGCCATGGGCTTTCCTCGATGTGTTCAGGTACATGGAGAAGTTCGGCTGCGTCTCGGTCGGCTCGCTCTACACCTACGGGCTGACTGGCATGTGGGAGATTAAGCCCGACGGGCAGTGGGGGCCGAAGACGACACCGATGGCCAGGGGCGTCCCGATGAGGAACAGGGAGGAGGCGCTCAGGGCCTTGGTCGAGTGGAACCTCGCGAAGCCGGAGTGGCAGCACTTCTACGACCCCGCGCTCAAGACCGAGATGATGGTCAGGATCGCGAAGCAGTGGAAGCTGAACGGGGTCATCCTGCACTACAACAGGGGCTGCGAGGGCCTGAGCCTCGGAATCGCGGAGAACCGTCTCGGGATCATGAAGGCGGGTTTCCCCGTGATGACGTTCGAGGGGAACATGGGCGACGGGCGGGAGTTCGACAAGGCCAGGACAATGTCCAGGATTGACTCTTTCATGGAAACGCTTGGGATGAAGAAGCTGGAGTCGTGAGAAAGTGATCACTGCAGGGATAGACATCGGTGCGAAGACGGTGAAGGTCGTCGTCCTGAAGGACGGGAAGGTAGCGGGGAAGGCGATTGATCTCAGCGGTTTCGACCAGAGGGGCACGTCTGACAGGCTCTTCAGGAAGGCGCTGGCCGAGGCCGGCGCTGACATCAAGGACGTGAGGATGATAGTTGCGACCGGCGCGGGCAAGGGCGAGTTCCCTCACGCGAACGACCCGGTGACGGAGGTCACAGCGGACGCACGCGGGGCGAACGTCATCCATCCGAAGGGCCGCACGGTCATCAGCGTGGGGGCGGAGGAAGGGCGGGCGATCAGGACCGACGCGCAGGGCAGGGTCGTCGACTTCGCTGTCAACGAGAAGTGCGCGGCGGGGGCGGGCGCGTTCACTGAGTCAATGGCCAGGGCCCTCGAACTGAAAGTCGAGGATCTCGGTCCGCTGTCCCTCCAGTCGACGAACGCGGTCCCGATGAACGCGCAGTGCGCGGTGTTCGCTGAATCCGAGGTTGTCTCACTTGTGCACGCGGGTACCTCGAAGCAGGACATCTCCAGGGCGATCCACGACGCAATCGCGAGCAGGATATCGTCGATGGCAAGGAGGATTTCTGTCGAGAACGACGTGGTGCTAATCGGTGGCGTTGCGAAGAACAAAGGCTTCGTAGAGTCCTTGAAGCGAGACCTGGCCACCGAGGTCTTCGTGCCACAGGACCCCGAGTTCATCAGCGCGCTCGGCGCGGCTCACATCGCTTTCGAGAAGGCATCGAAACAGGGAGGCAACTGAGATGGTCGAGTTCTGGCGATGGAAGGAGTACAGGTGGACCGCGCCTGATGCCGACTGGAAGAACGCCGGGATAATCTCATGCGGGATCGACGTCGGCTCGGTCAGCTCGCAGGCGGTCATCATGACAGACGGCAACCTGTACGCCTACAGCAACATGAGGACCGGCTCGAACAGCCCCGACAGCGCGAGGAGAGCGCTTGATTGGGCGCTGGAAGGGACCGGCCTGAAGCAGGAGAATATGCACTTTATCGTCGGCACGGGTTATGGGCGAATCAACATACCCTTCGCCAACAAGGCGATCACCGAGATCGCGTGCCACGCTAGGGGTGCGAACTTCATGTACGGCCCGACGGTGAGGACTGTCCTTGACATGGGCGGGCAGGACTGCAAGGCGATACGCTGCGACGAGAAGGGCAAGGTCACAGCTTTCCTGATGAACGACAAGTGCGCGGCGGGGACCGGCCGAGGGATGGAGGTCTTCGCGGACCTGCTGCAGGTCCACATCGAGGAGGTCGGCGACCTCTCGTTCAAGGTCGATAAAGAACCGCCACCGGTGAGCAGCACCTGCGTCGTCTTCGCGAAATCGGAGGCTTCCGCATTGCTCAGGAAGGGCGTGCCGAAGAACGAGGTCCTGGCGGCCTACTGCTCCGCGATGGCCCACCGCATCTTCTCGCTGCTCGAGAGGCTCGGCGTCGAGAAGGACTTCGGCATCACCGGCGGGATATCGAAGAACAGGGGCGTCGTCGACAGGCTCACGAAGGAGCTCGGCATCACCTCTCTCACGCCGAGGTACGACCCGCAGGTCGCCGGAGGAGTCGGGGCCGCGCTGTTCGCCAAGTCCCTCGTGGAGAAGCAGAGGGCCGGGCAGGTGGCCCGATGAAGGCGAACTACGGCTACAAGGACGGCTCAGGCGAGTTCTTCATCACGATAGACACCGACAAGTGCAACAGCTGCGGCGACTGCGCGAAGGTCTGCCCGCCGAAGGTCATCGTCATGATCACGAACGACTACGACGAGGTCGTGCCTGCGGTGGCAGAGGAGCACAGGAAGAAGATCAAGTACGACTGCGCGCCGTGCAAGCCGGTCAGCGGGCCGAGGAACCTGCCCTGCGTCGCCGCCTGCAAGCCAGTGGCAATCGTACACTCATGGTAATCCGCAAAGCGGAAGAAGAGTCAGTCTCGTGGATGGCGGGGATAGAATGATTTCCCTATCGGTCGACGGGAAGAGAGTCGAGGTCGCGGCGGGAGCGAGCATCCTCGATGCCGCAAGAGTGGCGGGGATCTACGTCCCGACGCTGTGTTCTCACCCTGACTTGCCGCCATCGAAGGGGAAAGTGGCGGCGCCGTTCGTCTACCGCGGCGGCGTGAAGGTGGAGCTGTCGAGCGGGCACGCGGGCAAGGAGTTCGAAGGGTGCAAGCTGTGCTTGGTCGAAGTGCAGGGCAGGCCCGACCTCATCACCGCGTGCAACACCGCCGCCGAGGCGGGGATGGTCATCCTCACCGAGCAGCCGAGGATCAGCGACGCGAGGCAGAAGAACCTTGTACCGATCCTCGCGAAACACCCGCATGCGTGCCTGACCTGTGCGCAGAGAGAGGGGTGCAGCAGAACTCAATGCTCATCGAACGTCCCTGTCGACGAGAGATGCTGCCCGAAGCTGGGCAACTGCGAGTTGCAGCGCGTGGCCGACTACATCGGGATCAGGGGGGACACACCAAGATACGTCCCGAGGAAGATGCCGCGCGTTGACAGCGACTCACTCTTCATCCGTGATCCGAACCTCTGCATCTCGTGCACGAGGTGCGTCAGGGCGTGCGAGGACCTCCGGGGTGTCGGGGCCATTGCGTTCACCTTCGACGGTAACGAATTCGTGGTCGGGACCGCTGTCGGCCCAACCCTGGCCGAGTCGGCTTGCAGGTTCTGCGGCGCCTGTGTCGAGGTTTGCCCGACGGGTGCGCTGACGGACAGAGATCTGAAACTGGCGGACAGGGAGAAGGAGCTCGTGCCTTGCAGGAGTGCCTGCCCTGCCAACTTGGACGTACCGAAGATCATGAGGCTGGTGGCGGCAGGCAAGTTCGGCGAGGCTACGGCGGTCGTCCGCGAGAGGGCGCCTTTCCCTCTGACACTAGGTGCCATCTGCTTCCACCCGTGCGAGCAGTCATGCCGCAGGGGGAAGGTCAACGAGTCGATCGCCATCTGCGACATCAAGAGGTTCGCCGCCGAGAACGATGCGGGGGAATGGGTCGCCCGGTTCAAGCGGACCCCGCCAACCGGGAAGAGGGTGGCGGTGGTGGGTTCCGGCCCCGCAGGGCTCACGGCTGGTTATTACCTTTCGATGCTGGGTCATTCCGTCACCGTCTTCGACTCGAACGTCAGGCCGGGCGGGACACTGCGCGCCGCTATCCCCCGCTACCGCCTGCCCTCGAATGTCGTCGACCGGGACCTCGACGGAGTCATGGAGAGCGGCTTGGAGTTCAAGGGCGGGGTCAAGGTCGGCCAGAGCGTTCTCATCAAGGATCTGAGGTCGCAGGGCTACGACGCGATCTTCGTTGCGGGAGGAGCGACTCTCAGCAAGCGCATTCCGCTTGAAGGTTCGGACCTGCCAGGCGTCCTCTGGGGTCTGGACTTCCTCCAAGAAGTCCGGGCGGGAAAGCCGGTCAGGATCAGCGAACGGCTAGTCGTCATCGGTGGCGGGAATGTCGCGATGGATGTTGCGTTGACGGCCCTCCGCCTCGGAGCTCGGAACATCGAGGTCGCGTGCCTCGAATCGAGGAAGGAGATGCCCGCATTTGAATGGGAGATACAGGAGGCAATGGACGAAGGCATCAAGATTCACTGCTCTTGGGGCCCGAAGAGGATCCTGAGCGATGGCGGGAGAGTCACCGGCATCGAGCTCAAGAAATGCACATCGGTCTTCGATGAGCAGAAGAGATTCAATCCGAAGTACGATGAGTCCATCACCACGAAGCTGGAAGGAGAGACGGTCATACTCGCCATCGGCCAGGGCTCTGACACGGCCTATCTGGCGGGTCTGGAGGGACTCAACACCACCCGCGGCGGGAACATCATCGTCGAGCCCGCCACGCTTGCGTCGAGCATCGATGGAATCTACGCTGGCGGTGACCTCGTCACCGGCCCCAAGTCCGTCATCGAGGCGATTGACATGGGGAGAAGGGCTGCGTCTTCCATCGACAAGAAACTTGGCGGGAGTGGGGTCATAGAAATCAAGCTCGCTGAGCCGGACATCCCGAATCCGAGGATCGGGAGGATAGAAGGGTTTGCCGCGATGAAGCGACCCGTGATGCCGAGCATCGAGAGAGAGCAGAGGCGCCTGTCGTTCGACCGCGTCGACCTCGGGTACGGCCGCGAGGAGGCTGTGTTCGAAGCTGGTCGATGTCTGAAGTGCGACCTGAGGCTCACGATCAGATCACCGCCATCGCCGCCGGAGAAGTGGATGGAGTTCAGCGAAGCAAACATCGCGAGAGTGCCAGAGATAGACGGAGTCTTCCAGCTCTTCGACGAGAAGAGAGAGGTCATCAAGATCGCCGGATCCGCCAATATGAGGGCGTTGTTGAAGGAGCAGCTCGCGAGCAACAAGAAGGCGAAATACTTCGTGTTCGAAGAGGACAAGATGTACACGAAGAGGGAGACCGAGCTCCTGCAGCAGTACATGCAGAAGTACGGGAAGATGCCCGGCGGCGGGGACGAATTGGACGAGCTCTTCTAGCGACCTTCCAAGATTATTGGAATCTCCTTGTGGCTAGATGTGAACGCGAGCAAGGGTAGGAAGGCTTATCGTCCGCTGGAATGATGCCGCCAAAGGAGCTGGCGATGTGACTCCGGAGATGGACTCAGAACAGGTTTTCGAGGTTTCCTCTCCTGAAGAGATTAACTATCTCCCGCCGGAGAAGGTCATACGCCGAACACGCTTGATCCTGCGATGGACTAACCCGGTGTTTGCAGGCATAGGCCTCGGGGGGCTTGTATTCATCGTCCCATACATTCTCTGGGCCGGGTTTAACAGCACGGCATTCATTTGGTTCCTCGTCGCATTAGTCGGATTCTCCGGGTTTGTAATAGGCACCATTGTCGTTTCCCCGACTCCCACCATTGAACATGGCGTGCTGACATACCCTTCGCGATGGCTTGTCGCACTCAACCGCCGCTGGCCAACCACGAATCGCTTTCCCCTCAGAAATGTCGTTGACATCACGGTGGATGTCAGAATCGCTAAGGAGGACATTGGCACCACGTTGGTCACGGTCCTCAAGCAAGGACTATTCCTTTTGTTCCCCGGTGGTATCCGGCTCTGGCTGAATCAGGGGGATTTTCAAGGATCGGGCATGATAATCCTCGAGCAGATAGCACGTCTCCATGGGATCTCCTACATTGAAGAAACGAAGAGAAGGCTTCTGGGTCCCAATCGTCCCCGTTTCCGGGTCTTCAACGCTCAGCGTCTCGATGGGGATATTCTGGTCTTTGACGAGGCGATCCCGACCCACGGGCCAAGGTCTTGGAAGTCCGAAGGAAAGACAAAGCGGATAGCCTCCGAAGATGTCTTGTGGATCGAGCCAGTGCAAACGCAGTATGCAGGGGCCTGCTATCTGGTGACCCGGAAAGATGGGATTCGTTTTCTCATTCCCGCCTCGGAAATCGAGGTTTTGAGGCTTCAAGAGAATGCAGCATGGACCGCGAAGTTCTCGATGGAGAAGGAATCAATGACGCGCGGGAGATACACGAACACTTCCGCGCTTCGGTGAATTCGCGCGGTTCTGAATCAGGTTCTTGAAAGCCCGGTGGCGGGGACGAGCTGTTTTGAATCATCATTCTCAATGGCGGTAGATGGTGCTTCTGTGGCCCAGGGTGAGCACATACACGACTTCTTCAATCCAATCGATGTCCGCTATCAGGCGGCAGTCCCCAACTCTGATCTTGAAGGCGCCGATGCTCCTCAACGAGGTGACGTGCCGCTTTGGATTCTCAGCCACCTCACGCAGCTTCTTGACGATTCTATCTTGGGTTGTCTTGTCAAGCTTCCGATATTTGTCGGCGGCGAGCTCCGTGAACTCCACCCTGAAGGGCAATCGCTCACTTTCCCTTGATGAGCTTCCTTAACGGAATCGTCCTGCGCTGCCGCACTTGCTTGCGCGCCTCGAAGACCTCCTGCAGCGTCTCGACGCTCAACTCCTCTTCGAGGGATCTGGCGACAGCATATCTCACGAACTCCGACTTCGAAGGGAAACCCCTCTTGGCGGCCGCAGCGGCAATCATCTCGTCCTGTTCGGGGGAGACTTTCAAGCTGATCGTCTTCATGCGTGATTGGTATTACCACCGTATTACTTAATGATTGTCATTACATATAGCCTCACCTGGCCGGGCTCACCAACCTCGCAAGCATGCCCGCTCTGTAATCGTGCTTCGGTTTTCAATCGAAGGCAGGCAATTCGTCCATGCAGGGGGCACCGCTGGGAAGAAGAAGGCACACCTTAGCAGCTGAAGTCTTGGTGTAGTTGGTACATTCCGCGGTCGAAGAGGACATGATCTAATTGGAGAGGGAGACGGAGCTCCTGCAACAGTAAATGCAGAGGTATGGGGATATGCCCGGCGGCGGGGACGAACTGGACGGACTGCTCTGACGATGCGAGATTATGGACGCGCCTCAGGCGAATCGCACTCTCAATCCCCGTAGCCGCCACGCGATTCCCACGCTCCTCCAACGCTCCCGCCACGCCTTCCGTGCGCTTCCAAGAGGCGAATCACACGCATCTCCGCCTATCACTTCGGGCGCGTCCTATGATGTCACGTCGCTATTTGTGCTGAAGATACATCCGTGCGACAGGTATTTGCCTCTACCAGTCAAGACGGAGTTGGCTCCTTGCGGGAGCAGGTGCAAGAATGACCAGAATCTCGAACATATTCGGCACGACGTTCAGCGGGCGCATAGGGAAGAAGATGGTGGCCGCTACGTGGAAGGGGCACGAGTACGTGCGCACCTACGTGAAGCCGCCGAACCCGAACACGGAGAACCAGCAGGAGGCGCGGGGCACCTTCGCCAAGGCGGTCAAGACATGGCATCAATTGTCCGATGTCCAGCAGGATTTCTACGAGGCGATCGCCGAGAAGATGAGCGGGTTTAACCTGTTCATCAGCAGGTACGTCACGGCGGTACAGGAGGAAGAGGAGCCGGAGACGCCGATCGAAGTTGCGTATGTCACGTCGGACCGCAAACCCGTCCAGATCGGCAAGCTCGCCGTCAAGGCGGGCGGGCAGGAGATATTCAACGTGAGCCTTAAGGGATCCAGGGCGGTTGTCGCGCTGACACCTTCGGATTCGCCCTACACCTTCATTCTCAGGAGGGGGCGGGCGGAGGAGGCGGTCCTCAAGGTGAGGGATCTCTCGGAGACTGGAGTGCCGAAGACCCTGGAGAGCGAGAGGCTGGGGATTAGATTGGTGGCGGAATGCTAGTTGCCGGAACGCCTGCGCAACAGCATCCTGATGCGGAGAATCGGGTAAGCCAGAAACCTGGACGCCTGGTGGTGGGCCCGGCGGCGAATCTCCCCGGGGGAGAGGAACGCGGCCTTGAGCTCCTTGAGTTGTTCCTTCGGAGAAAAGAACATGTAGACGGGAACCCCGACCGCCAGCAGGGCGAGTGAGATCGCAACCTGCAGCGGATTCACCAGCACGATCAGGACGCACGAGAAGACAGCCCCTAAGACGGGGATCGCCACCCTCCCCCTGAGTTTCATGGAAACTTCGGGATGACGTCTTCCCAACAGGATTGCCGAGATGCATGTTGCGAGGTACGCCACCGCAAGGAGGAACACCGAGGAGTTGATGAGTGCGGCCAGCCCGCCGAACAGGCTCGCGACATAGGCCGTGGTGCAAAGGATCACGAGCCCGAGATACGGCGTGTTGAACCTGTTGTGCGTGCGGCTGAACGCTTTCGGCAGGAGGCCGTCGATCGACATGGCGTAGGCGAGCCTCGAGGTCCCTATCGTCCCTGACTCGTCGGCGCCGGTGATCGATAGCAGTGCCCCGACGCCAACGACGATCACCACGATCGTCGTCAGAATCGGAGGTGAGCTGAAGATGGAGACCGCGGCATTGATGAGGGGACTGCCAGAGCTCGCGAGCGTGACCTGGCTCACCGCTCCGATGACCACGAAGTTCGTGAGAAGGTAGAACGCGGTGACGATGAGTATGCCCAACACGATTGCCCTGGGAATCGTCCGTTCGGGCCTTTGAACCTCGTCGGCAGGGAGCGTCGACAGCTCGAAGCCCGCGTACGCCCAGAAGATGAGGACGAGGGCCTGCCCGAAGGCGGCGATGCCGCCGGTGAGGAAGGGGCTGAGGTTAGACGTGACTGTGCCCGGTTGCAGACCAACGAAAACGACGCCTCCTAGGATAATGAGCAGCAGAGGGAGCAGCTTCGCGATCGTCAAGACGTCGTTGATCCTTCCCGCCGCCTTCACTCCGACAACGTTGGTCACCAGGATGATTGTGATGAAGACGCCTTTCAGGATGGCACTCTCTAGGACGCCGATGCCGGGCACGAAAAAGACGAAGTACTGGGCGAACGCCACCGGAAACACCGCAAGCGAGAACCATTCGGCGAGGAGCATGCCCCAGCCCACGAGGAAGCCCCCGAAGGGCCCCGAGACCTCCTTGACGTAGGCGTAGGGGCCGCCGACCTTCGGGACGAGCATGACGCAGTGGGCGAAGGAGAGCGCGATGACGCCCGCCATGAGTCCGGCGAGCACCCAGACGATCAAGGAAGCCGGGCCGATCAGCTTGGCGCCGATTGCGGTGGCAACGTACACATCCGCGCCGATGATGGATCCGACGACGAGGTTCGTGACATCGAACGTGCTCAGGCCCTGACCCGATGCCGCCTTCTTCGCCCGCATCGTTCCCCCGCCGGATTGCCTGAGCATGTGGAACGGGATATTTCCAGATTTCGACGCTCAACAATGGCGGTGACACGACGTCAAGAGGCTCGCCTGCTCGGCGTTTCGAGGTACTGGCGGTCACGCTCTCTCGGGCCATGAAGGGAGAGCCATCGAAGTTCCAATCGATCGACGAACCCTTTTAGTACCGATTCGTCTTGGCTTGACATGAGGAGAAGAACGAGTGCCCGCCAAGAAGAGCCGCAGGGAAATCTTCGAGGCAGAAGGATGGACCAAGCAGTTCATCGCTTCCGAGCCGAGGCTCAGCGAGGCCAAGGACGTATACGAGGAGATGGGTCTTGAGGTCAGGTTCGAGCCTGTCGACAAGGACGACCTCGACCAGGAATGCAAGGATTGTTTCGAGATGGACGAAAGCTGCCGCACGATATACACGAGGCCGAGAAGAGAAGGCAAGGAAGTCAGATGAAACTCGTCATCATCGGCGCGGGCGCTGCCGGACTGAGTGCGCTGAAGGCAATCCGCGGTATTGACTCAAGCTCCGAAGTCACGGTCGTGAAGAAGGAGAGCGCCCCGCCATACTCGCTGTCCTCGCTGCCGTTCAATCTGGCGGGAGAGATCAAGGACGAGAAGATGAGCAGGTTCGACGACGACTACTTCCAGGTCATGAACGCCAATGTCGTGATCGGCAAAGCGAACGGCATTCTCACCGACGCCAAGAAGGTCATCCTCGATGGCGGTAGGAAGATCGGTTACGACAAGCTGCTGATAGCCTCAGGCTCCTCGGCGATAATGCCGAGGATCGATGGCCTGGAAAAGGATGGGGTGCACACCATGGGTTCCCTCTCCGACACCTTCGAGTTGCGAGAGGCTGCCAAGTACGCCGACAGGATCGTCGTCATAGGTGCCGGCTTCGTCGGTCTCGAGGCCGCCATAGCCCTGAGGAAGCTTGGCAAAGAGATCGTCGTCGTCGAGATGCTGGAGAGAGTCCTCCCGAGGATGCTGGACACCGACATGGCGGCGATTGCGCAGAAGATGCTCGAGTCAAACGGAATTGAGATAAGACTTGGTGACCAGGTCGAGGAAGTGCTTGGAGATAAGAAGGCAACCGGGGTCAGGCTCGGCAAGGGCGAAATCAAATGCGACCTCGTCGTCGTCGGAATAGGCGTGCGACCGAACATCGAGATCGTCAAGGGCACTCCTGTCAAAACGAACATGGGAGTCGTCGTCGATGACACGATGCAGACGACTGTCACCGACATCTATGCGGCGGGCGATATAGTCGAAACTTTGGACCCGCTCTCGGGGAAGACGCGGATTGCCGCCATCTGGCCGAACGCAATAGAGCAGGGCCGCGTGGCGGGCAGGAACATGGCGGGCGCGGAGACCCACTATCCCGGTCCGTTGTCGGTGAACGTCATCAACATCTTCGACGTGCCTGTCGTTGCCCTTGGACTGATGTCTTCCGATGTCGAGGGGGCGGAGTCCATCGTCGTGAACCGTGGCGGGAACACGAGGAAGCTCATCATCAAGGATGACAAGGCGATCGGAGTTCAGTCAATCGGTTACGTAAGGAACCTCGGCTTCCTCCTGGTTTTGATCAACAAGGGCGAGAAGCTGGGCGAGCTCAGGGACAGGGTGTTGGACGAGAGGTTCGCCTACCCCGTCGCAACCAGATAGTGGCTGCTGTACAGCATCTTCTCGACGAAGTCCCTCCTCCGCCTCAGCAGCTCCTCCGTGTCCTCAAGATACTCGATCGCCTTCGTCGCGCAGAACTTGACGCACGTCGGGTCGCCGTTGCAGAGGTCGCATTGGACCAGTTCCTTGCCCAAGACCGTTATCGCGGAGTACGGGCAGATGATGGCGCAGAACCTGCAGCCTATGCACTTCTCCTTATCCCGGACCACCCGTCCCTCGACCTTCGTGACCGCGTTCTGCGGGCACATCTTGACGCAGAGTGGATCATCGCATTGCAGGCAGACCAGCGGGACCTCATATCTCCGGAACTCGTCACGGATCACCGTTATGGCCGCTTTCTTTGGATTGTTCTCGCCGAACTTCTTCAGCGAGCACGCGATTGAGCACTGCCTGCAGCCCGTGCACAGCTCCGGATGCGTGTAGATGTGCTTCATCAGATCGCCTCCAGCTCTGCCTTCCTGACCTCGGGCACGGTGCCGTCCTCGTTCCATCCTCTGAGATCGTAGTACCTGCTGAGCATCCCGTCGAACTCCTTCCGGTCGATGTGGTGCCCCTTGGCCAGTCCGAGCGGCATCGGGTCGTCGAAGTACCTCTTGGGGAGCGTGTCGTCCTTCCTCGTCACGCCCTCCCTGATGTTGATCAAGCGCTCCGTGTCGATCACCCTCTTCCCGACCTCCTGCAGCTCCGCCTCGCTCATGTCCCAACCCGCCGCGGCCTTGATCAGCCCGCTGAAGTGCTCGTACTTCAGGAAGTGAGGGCTGTTGAACCCGTGACAGATGAACTTGCAGAGGCCGAGGCAGTCAATCGTCGCGAAGATGTTGTCGGAGAAGTAGACCGCTTTCTCCTTCCCTTCATAGGAGGACGGGTCCGTCACCACGCCCTTGCCGTAGATCTTCTCCTTGGCCTCAAGGGGGAGCTTGAGGAATATTTCGAGCGTCGGCCTGCTCCTCAGATGGTCCGCGCCCCTCGATGCGGTTGCGATTCCCAGTGCGAACGCCTTGATGTACCTCACGTCGTGCGGGTCGCTCTGCGGGAGGTTCTTGACGGCGATGAGGTAGTCCCTCGACTTCTCGCCGAAAAGCCTCGCGGCCTGCGTGCTCTCCGCCAGGTCGTTCCCGAACCCCTCCCGCCTCGAAACCATGTGCAGGAGCTTCTTCGCCAGCTCGAAGTCCCCGAACCTGAGCGCCTCCCCCGTCATCTTGTCGTCAATCATGCCCTTCTCGTAGAGCTCGAACGCCCATGCGAGTATCGTCCCCGCCGAGGAAATGTCCAGACCGAGGTCGTTGCAGACGTTGCTCAGCTCGATGACGTTGGCGGTGTTCTCGATCCCCAGGTTCGAGCCGAGTAAGCCGAGCGCTGTGTACTCCGGCCCCTCGCCGCCGAGAGTGTTCCTGTGGCGGCAATGGACGAAGCAGTCGGCGCATGCGACCATCTTCTCCACGAATTTGTGGACAACTTCCGCGTCAAGGGAATCGCTCCACTGGTTTAGCTGGCTGTTCTTGGTCCTTATGGCCCCCAGAGCGTTGCTGACCTCGTAGAGCAGAGGAGTGCCCATGGTGCCGAGTATCGCAGTGATCTTGGATGACATCAGATATTCCTTGAGCTCGAGCACGTAGTTCAGCATCTCCTCCGGGCGGGCGATCTGGATGCCGATAGTCCCGCTCGCGACGACCGCCTTGACATTCTTCGAGCCCATGACCGCTCCCATGCCGCCGCGGCCCGCCGCGTTCTTGACGCCGGTGCGGACGTTGGCGAAGCGGACCATCTTCTCTCCCGCCACGCCGCAGACGACCATCTCGCAGTCTCCGACTTCCTGTCTTATCGACTTCTGCGCATCGTTGGTGTCCAGGCCCCAGTGGTCCTTCGCGTCGCGGATTTGGATCGAGCCGTCGTTGACCAGCAAGTAGGATGGCTTTTTCGCCCTTCCCAAGAGGATGAGCCTGTCGAAGCCCGCGTACCTGAGCTCGGGCCCGAAGAACCCGCCGCAGTTCGCGTCCCCGAGGATCATCGACTCGGGCGACTTCGCGCTGACGCTGAACCTGCTCGAGCTCGGCGCGGAGGTGCCCGTGAGAAAACCGGTGCCGAAGATCAGCACATTGTCGGGCGCGAGAGGGTCCACGCCCTTGTGCAGCATCTTGAGAAGGTAGTGCATGTTCAGCCCCCTCCCGCCGAGGTACTTCCTCCGCAGCGAGTCAGGGACCTCCTGCACCGTGACCTTCTCCTTCGTCAAGTCGACAATCCCGAGCTTGCGCTTGTGCACCGACTCACTCCTCTTTCAGCCACCCGCGATGGCGACCATGATCATTACCTCATCACCGTCGCGGAGGACAGCGGTCTTCTCCGTCTCAGAGGTCACCGGCACCTGGTTGATGAATATGTTGAGGTGGTCGCGGACATTGCCTTCCTTGTCGAACACCTCGTCCTTCATCCCCGGGTACTCGCCGCACAGCTTGTTCAGCAGGCTGACGATGTTCCCACGGTCAGGGGACACCTTGACCTCGCTGCGTCCTGCTATCTTGCTGAACGGCTGGAACAGCTTCACCTTCAGGTTCAAATGGCGACCCCGGTGGCCCTTTTCCTCAGGAAGGTCGATTCTGCCTTAAACCTTGGCGACAAGAGAATACTTGTTTGGCGGGAATCGCCGCGTCATTTCCTCGCGGAAACATATAAACAGAGGCGTCATTATGGCGCATCGCCCCAGAGGGCAGCTGCATGAGCTGGCTCACGATAGGAGAGGCCGTAAGGGTCAACGCCGGGAAATATCCCGACAAGCTGGCGTTCAAGGACGAGAGGCGCTCTCTCACGTTCAGGCAGCTCGACGAGAGGACTAATAGGCTGGCGAACGCGCTGCTCGGCCTCGGCTTGCAGAAGGGCGACAAGCTCTCGACCGTGCTGCAGAACTGCCTGGAGTTCGTCGAGGTCTACTTGGCGGGCGCGAAGGCGGGCATCGTTGTGGCGCCTGTGAACTGGCGTCTGGCTCCCCTAGAAGCGGAATATGTCGTGAACAATTCCGACGCCAAGGCCCTGATAACCTGCGTCGATTGCTTCCCGCTCGTCGAGGAGTTCAGGCACAAGGTGAAGATCGACCCGGGGATGTTCATCCACGTCGGCGAGAAGGCCCCCAAGGGCTACCTGGACTTCGAGCAGCTCATCGCTCGGGCAGACGCTGGTCCCCCTGCGGTCGAGGTCAAAGGCGAGGACACGTGGGTCATCCTGTACACATCAGGCACGACTGGAACGCCGAAAGGCGTCGTGCGCTCGCACGAATCATACGCTGCCTTCTTCCTCATCAACGAGGTGGAGTTCAGCTTCAAGCCCGACGACTACGCGCTCGCAATGATGCCCCTTTTCCACGTCAATTCCACCTTCTACTCCTTCGTCTTCACCTACATCGGAGCGGCAGTCTACATCCACAGAGAGAGGAAGTTCGACCCCGCCGAGGTCCTTCGGATTATCGAGAAGGAGCGCATCACCTTCAGCTCGATGATACCGACTCACTACGCCCTGATCTTCGGCCTCTCCGAGGACGAGAGGAAGAAGTATGACGTGAGTTCAGTGCGGACCCTCCTGACCTCATCCGCCCCTGTCCGACGCGACATGAAGCTCGCTATCATGGACTACTTCAAGGGAGCGCTTCTCTTCGAGGCGTACGGCTCGACCGAGGCGGGCCTCGTCACCCTCCTGAGACCAGAGGACCAGTTCAAGCGGCTAGAGTCGATAGGGAAGGAGTGCATCGGCACAGACTCGATCAAGCTCCTCGACGACAAGGGCCGCGAGGTCGGAGTCGGGGACATCGGGGAGCTGTTCTCCCGCGGCCCGATGATGTTCGATTCGTACTACAAGCTGCCGGAGAAGACGAAGGCATCAAGGCGTGGCGACTACTTCAGCGCAGGCGACCTGGCCAGGCGGGACGAGGAGGGATTCTACTTCCTCGTCGACAGGAAGGACAACATGATAATCACCGGCGGCGAGCACGTCTACCCGACGGAGGTGGAGAAGGTCATCGGTGCGCACCCGGCGGTCAGGGAAGTGGCGGTGGTCGGGCTGCCTCACGAGAAGTGGGGCGAGGCTGTCACGGCGGTGATCGTCCTGAAGGAGAACAAGACCGCGACCGAGGACGAGATGATTGACTACTGCAAGGACAAGATCGCCGCGTTCAAGAAGCCGAAGAAAGTGATCTTCGTGGAGGACTCCAAGATTCCCAGGACGACGACAGGGAAGATAGTCCACCGCCATCTGAGAGCGAGGCTCCACGAGGAGTCCCTGAAAGGGTGAGCCGCAGAAGACTCAGGCCACCCTGAGAGACCGGAGAAGGTTGAGGTTCCTCTTGTTCCAGCCGCCAACATCCGGAGTCTCGATGTTCCCAGGGCAGCCGCGGAACCGCAAGTCGTTCATCAGGAGGCGGAAAGGCTCCTTCCCCAGCCTGCCCCGCCCGATGTGCTGATGTCTGTCCAAGTGAGACCCGAGCTCCCCCACGGAATCGTTGAGATGAAAGGCTTTCAGGAGCCCGAGCCCGACTACGGAATCGAATCGCTCGAGGACCTCTTCGAAGCCGCCTTCTGTCCTGATGTCATAACCTGCTCCGAAAGCGTGGCACGTGTCGAAGCACACCGCCAGTCGGTCGCCGTGCTCCGCCTGGTCGATAATCGACCTGAGCTGCTCGAACGTGTGGCCGACCACAGACCCCTGGCCGGCGGTGTTCTCCAGGCACAGCGTCACATCAGGGGCATCCGCGCTGTTGATGCACCAGTCCAAGCTCTCCGCGATTCTCTCGATGGCGTATTTTTCCCCCTTGCCCAAGTGCGCCCCGGGGTGGAAAACCAAGAAAGGCACCTTGAGTCTCTGGGCGCGGTTCATCTCGTCCGCGAAGGCGCTCCTGTATAGCTTGACCATCTTGGCTTTCGGGGATGCGAGGTTGATGAGGTAATTGTCGTGGATCACAGGCTTCGAGAGGTCGGAGGAACTCAGTGCATCTCGGAATCTCGCCGCCGCCTCTTCCTCCAGGGGTTTTGCCCTCAGGCTCCGGGGGCTCCTCGCGAATATCTGGAAGGTCTCGCACTTGAGCGACCTCGCGCGGGCCACCGCCAACTCGATGCCTTCCGCGATTGAGACGTGGGCTCCGATCAGCATCTGAATCCTTGCGGGAGAATGCCCGGTTCGTGTAAAAAGATTGGGCAGTCGTTCGATTGGCCTGAACGACGGCAGTGAGGGCGCAATCGTGTTCCGAGGCGAAGCCCTAAATAGCGAGCAAATGATGAACTGAACACTCGGTCAAACATCATCTGGATTGCTCGGAGAGCGAAACCCGGATCGACAAGGCGGGAAGAGGAAAAGGATGCGCGCAGCTAGATTCGGTAAATCCACCGCAACGCACACTCGCAGCGGGCACCTACTGCTCATGATGTTCCTGGGAAGTCCGAGGCGCAAGGTGGAGGCAGAACCGCCAATCGAATCACCGGAGGAGGCGAGGCGCTTAGTCTCCGAGATCTCCGACCTGACGGAGAGAGTGCGGCGCGTCCCCGGGCTCGAGGAGGGCAATGTCGAGGAAATTGAGAGGAGCGAGGACAGGATACTGCGAGAATACTCCGAGATGAACCCCCGGAAGCGCAGTCGCTTCCTAAGGGACCTAGGTGAATTGGCGGCGACAGTCGATTCCGGTCACAAGGACGGGATACTGTCCGAGAAGCAGTTCAGGATACTTGAGCTCATGATCAAGAAGACTAGGATGAGGGATTTCTTCGTCGCGCGGAGACTGCTTATCAAATTCGCCAAACCCCTCGAGCTGAAGAAGGAGAGGGACGCCAAGCTGGAGCGATACAGGTCCTATCACAGGAAGCTCGAAGCGCGCGGAAAGGACCTGAGGTCGGAGATAACCAGGATGAAGAGGGTCCCCATGCCCGAGAAATCACCAGAGGATGTCGCGGCCGCCAAGAACGCCGTCGAGGAGTACAACGCGGCGGCCGCGCACGCGCTCGTGGACTTCTTCGCTCACGCACCGTGCGTCGAGGCCATATCGTTCGCTCTCGAGGCCTCGTCGGTCCCTGAGCTGAGCGTGCCAGCCCCCAAGAGCCGCGAGTCCGTGAAGGAGCTCGTGCAGGCGCTCCAGGAAGAGCATGTCAAGGGGGCATTCGGGAAGGAGAACATGGCCAAGCTCGTCGAAGCCGCAGCGTATTCGGAGAAACGTCTGGAGCATTTCGTGAAGGACTTCAAATGGTTCCAGAGGCAGCTGCAGGAAAACGTCGGATGGCTCTCGGAACTCACTGCGGCCCGGAGCGGCGCTCTGAGGATTGCCTGGCCCGATCCCGCGGAGCAGGTCATGAAGCGCATCTCGGTCATCGAACCGTTTCTGGGGAGATTGCCTCGGGGAGAAAGGGCGGTCCAAGCGCTGGCGAATCTCAGGGGGATGCTCGACGCGGGCGACTACGAGGCATGCCTGAGGAGCGAGACCGTCTACAAATCTCAGGGCGAAGCGGCGGTGGCGCGATTCAGGGGAACCCTCGACGAAGACATAAGCAGACATGAATCGGAGCTGGCGAATATCCAGCGGCAGCTGGCGGAACTGCCCGGCACGGACAAGCTTGTGGCCAGGGTCCCGGCGCGAGGTCCGGCGGCTGACTGAGGCTCATTTTGCGCTCGCGCAACCACTCCGTCTGCTTTATCTCCCAGAACACTTTCCCGCATCTGGTGTCAGTGCATCGCCCTAGCTCCGTGCTGAGGTGCCATTTCTGCGGCAACCAGCTCTCGCTCGCCCAGGCGCTCGAGCTGCACGAGGGCGAGGGCTACTTCTATGTGTGCGAGCACTGCGCTATGTCGCTCGACCCCCTGAGGCTGAAGCAGGTCACCTGCTACAGGTGCGCGGCCGAGGGGAACAGGACAAGGTCGCTCGCGACCTGCGACATGTGCAAGAAGGGCATCTGCGCCTCGCACCATGTCGACATGCACTCCGAGAACCCCGCTGGCCCAAACCGCCGCGTCTCCATGTACGAGCCTGCCCTAATGATGCCCGGCGGGAAGAGGCGGGTGCTCTGCGATGTCTGTGCGGCGGCGCTCGGTGAGGAGGAAGAGTAGGCTACCAGTGGCTGCCGGGTCCCCGCTTTGCCTTGCCGACGAGATATGACAGCGTCAACTGCTTCTCGCCGCGCTGGAACCGATCTTTGAGCGCGTCCCAGCGCCCGTCTTCCATCCACTCCTGCAGCTTCCTCCCGCCAAGGAACAGCTCGACCTCGTCCATCGAGTTGAACTGGATTACGTGCTGCTCCACGCCGAGGAATTCCGGTTCGAAGAAGTCCTCCCTTAGCAGGTCTTCCAGCTCATCCTCGGTATAGGCGTGGCTTGACTGCATTCCCGTTTCCCGCCAGTGGTCTGAATGGTGGCAGCAGAAGATCAGCACGGATCCGACGGGCATGGCTGCGGTTATCCGCCAGAGAAAAGCCTCCGACATGTAGAAGCTGCTGACCACAGCATCGACAGGGCCGTCGTAGATGTTCCTGAACGGCTCGTCTTCCAGGTTGGCGAGGAGGAAGTCTATGTTCCTGATGTTTTTGAAGGCAGCGTACTGCCTAGCCTGCCAGAGCGCATTCTCATCGACATCGATCGCGACGACGCGTCCGACGTTCGGCGCCAGGAAGAAGGCGAGGCGGCCCTGCCCCGTACCGGCGTCGACTACGGTGCTCCTCCTCAGGTCCGTTCTGAGCAGGATGTCTTTGAACATCGGCGTGAGGAGTTCCCATTCCCTTTGCGCCTGGCGAAAATCGACAGACCTCTCGTTTGTGGTGATTGAGACCATGCCGGGCCCTCGCGGGGGTATCTCGGTGTTTCTTATATGTTATGTCGGTCCGAGCCCTCCCCATCCCGCCGCAAAGGTTGAAGTCGGAAGCGGCCTTCTGCGACGCGATGACCATCTACCTCGCCGAATCAGCCAAGATAATCGGTGATGTCCGCATCGGGGGAGGCTCTAGCGTTTGGCACGGGGCCGTCTTGAGGGGCGACCTGGACAAGATAGCGATTGGCGGCTACACGAACATCCAAGACAACGCTGTCATCCACCTGGACTTGGACTTCCCCGCCATAGTCGGGGACAGGGTGACAGTGGGGCATCTCGCGATTGTGCACGGCTGCAGCGTGGGCAGCGACTGCGTGATCGGCATGGGTGCCGCCATAGGCAATGACGCGGTCATCGGCGACTGGTCGGTCGTCGCGCCCGGGGCGGTCGTGACAGAGTCGTCGAAGTTCCCGAAGGAAAGCGTCATAGTTGGCATCCCTGCAAAGGTCGTGCGACAGGTCGATGGACGTCTGAGGGACAGGATCGAGGTGTCTTGGAAGATATACCACGAGCTCGCGAAAAGCAGCTTGACCGCCAAGAAGGACATGGCCGGTGACGAGAGCAAGAGGATCAAGGTCGAGGTGGCGGGAGAGATCGCAAGCATCATCCGCAACAGATGAGCGGACACGGTCCCATTCTTGGCGGGAGCGCAGACCCATTTTATAAATGGCCGGAGCACACTGCGAGTGGCGGTGGTGACAAGCATGGAGGAGCGGAAACACATCGCCTCTGAGTTGACCGAGAAATTGAAGGTCGACGCCAACGTCGTGGCCGTCGCGCTATACCCGCAAGTCGAGCCCAGTCCGGGTGAGGATGCACCGGCTCTTGAGATGCTTGTCGTAGTCTCCAGGATGCCTTTCGACTTGGATATGCTGGGTATGAAGAAGGTCATCGTGAGTGGCTCAGCAATCGCGCTTTTCTATGTCACTCCCGAGCGCCTCCGCGCCGCCATCGATGACGAGGCTGGCTGCTGGTTCATTTCCGGGAGGGTCCTCTACAGCGGGACCCTGTATGACCAGAAAGGAATCCTGGTCGGCCTGAGGAAGGCTGTGAACTCCGTTTCCAGAGAGAGAAGGTCGGCGACATTCGAAACGTGGTTCGAAGAAGCCAAAGCGTTTCCGGCGATAGCCCTCCAGCGTGGAATCACCTCGATGGACACCCCGGACATGATCCTGCTCAGGGACGACCCTGCCCTCGCCCGCGCATTGTTCCTGCTCAACTCGAGGCCGCCGAGGGGACCGGTATCACTCATGGAGGATGTCATGAGCCTTCAGAAGCTCCCTTTCGGTTTCCAGGCGATCACTGACATATTGAAGGGATTGGACCGGCTGAACCTGAAGAAGTTCGAGAAGGCCAGGAAGGCCTACCGCGACCTGATTTCCGACGTCAGGAGCCTCGCCAAGACCCTCTGAGGCAGCCGCTACTCAGAGCTCTGCCCACTTGTCGACCCCTTCCCAGACGCGGACCGTGATCGGGTACGTGAAGCTCTTCCTCAGCTCCCCGTGCAGCAGCTCGCAGATGTTCTCGACGGTCGGCACCTTCAGAGTGCTGTTCCAGTCGCGGTGGTCGTACTTCGCAAGGACCGCGCGCACCCGCTCCTTGAACTCGGCGAAATCGACGATCATGTCGCCTCGCTGCTGGCTGTCAAGGGTCACGTCAATCCGGTAGGTGTGCCCGTGCGGGAAACCGCACTTCTTGTGGTCGGTCAGGTGGTGAGCGCAATCGACGTAATCAGTTATCCCGAGCTTCATCCGCGCCCGAAGAGGGGCGGCACCGATAAATGCCTTTCCTTCATTTCCCGCGGCGGGATGGGCCAATGTCAGCCGAGGAGAGTGCATGATCCCTCTCGATACAGGAGGAGCACTTCCCGCAAGGCTTCTTGGCATCGAACCGGCAGCTCCAGGTCAGGCCGAGGGGAGCGCCGAGCCTGAGGCCGAGCCTCACCACGTCCGGCTTCGTCTTGTACCTCAACGGGGTGAGAATCTTGACCGCTTTCTGGCGGTAGCTCCAGAGTCCCATTTTCAGCAGACCGTTCATTTGTCTGAAGAAGGACGGGTTTGAGTCGGGAAACTCCTCCGGATCGCCCTTGTTGTGACCGCCCACGATGAACTCGGCGCCAAAGACCTCCGCGTAGTATGCCGCGATCGAGTAGAAGATCATGTTTCTGGCGGGAATGTAACCTTCTGGCGCATCCTTGAGTGTTCTTGGCACCCGCCCTTCCTTCGCCAAGTCGTGGACTTCTTTCACGGATTCCAATGGAACCTCGATGAAATGTTCGATTCCCGCCTTCCTCAATATCAGGCGCGTCGCGGATTTCTCCGCTTTCGCGCGCGCGAAGTAATCGAAGGTGAGGGGGATTGGTTCCCAATCCTTTCTCATGACCCACCAGAGCGCGATGGTGGAGTCGATTCCCCCGGAGACAAGCACAATCGCTTTGGTCATGAAGACAGATTCCATCGAAGTCGCGGTTGACCATAAACCTGCTTCATGGCCCTGCCCTGGATTCCGAGGATTGGCACGCGCCAATTCGCCAGATTCATCAAGGAGCGTTTGCTTATCAAGGAGAAGTGGTGAGACTCTGACAGAGCTGAACGTAGGTTCGCAGGCACCGGATTTCGAATCGGTCGACCAGAACGGGAACAAGGTCCGCCTGAGCGGTTTCCGAGGTAAGACTGTCGTCCTCTATTTCTATCCAAAGGACAACACGCCCGGGTGCACGGCCGAGGCATGCTCTTTCAGGGACGACATGGAGCCAATCGCAGAAGCCGGGATCAAGGTTCTCGGAGTGAGCACGGACGGAGTCAACTCTCACAAGAAATTCGAGAAGAAACACGGTCTCAACTTTACCCTAGTCGCCGACCCCGGGAGAAACATCATCGATGAGTATGGTGTCAGGGGCGCCTTCGGCACTGCCCGCAGGGTCACATTCCTCATAGACCATGAAGGCAAGATCCGGCACATCTGGCCGAAAGTGAGCCCGCGGGGGCACAGCGCCGAAGTGCTTGAAAAGGTCAAGGAATTGGGTCTGTGACCGAACGGTCCTGCGCACGGACTTCAACGCGTCAGAACCGGGTTATTGCACCGGATGCACCCGGCATGTCGGAGGCGACAGCGTGGCTAGAATGAGGCCGAAAACCCTTCGTAACCGACCTGGATGCACGTTCGGTGGTATCAAGGATGAAAAAGATAATCTAGCCTTTTAATATATGTATAGTCTAGTGGGGTTCAGGATCGGTTCACTTACCCCAAGCAGGGGGGAATAAATCTGAAGAGCTGGCGGGCCAATCGGCTAGCAGGCATGATTGTCATAGTATTGCTCATGCTGTTATCGCTGGCGAGCGCGCCCGAACCTCTCATCGCGCCAAAAGCCGCGGCGGCGGCCGAAGAGGTCTTCGATCAATACCTTGGACCGCAGTCCGGCGCGTACGACAGCGCGTACTCCAACCAGATGCTCGCTCAGTCTTTTGTGGCCAGTGCCGGTTACAAGGTCACGCGAATCGAGCTCTACATCAACGACTTGGGGACGGACAACTGGGCCCTTCTATCCTTGGCGGCGAACAACCCTGTGGATGATACGCCCGGTTTGTCGGTCATCGGCTCGACTGCGAATGGGCCGGACGGGTGGGACTGGGTTTCGTTCGCGATTCCGGATGTCCCGGGAGCGGGCCTCACACCTGGCTCGGTGTATTGGATCGTGCTCTCGGACCCAGCGAACAACAATCCTAATGGCTACGGATGGGCGAAGCGCACGACCGACCCCAGGTATCCGAGCGGTGAGAGCGCATCGTGTTCTGGCAGCAACTGCAGATGGCAGAAGGATCCGAACAGCGACTATCTCTTCAAGGTCTTCGGCATCAACGGACCGAGCATAGACAGTTGGTGCGAGGTCAACGCGGCCTTCGCGGGTTCGGGCGACCCGCTGAACTACACGATTCATTTCGACAATACGGGGAATCAGTACGCCCCGAACCTGTGGATTAACATGTCGCTATCCCCTGAATTGACGTATCAAAGCGACGACTCGTTCCAATATGGAGGAGCGCGCTCTTCCCCGAATTGGGTGTTCAAGAATGTGGTGGTGGGTCTCCATTCGTTCCACATCAATGTCACGGTGGGATTGGGAGTGCGCGACGGCACTTCACTCAGGGGGAACTTCACCTTCCAGTATTCCGACAGCAAAGGGGAGATGCAGGAGGATCGCAGCTGCAGCGCGTTGACGATAGCGCGTGTGCCGAGCCTTTCCATGTACAAGGAGGTGGCACCAACATACTCCATCCGAGGAGGCGCGCTGGACTACACCATCACTTTCACTAACTCGGGTTCCAGGCCGGCCGGCACGGTCTGGGTGAACGATACTCTCCCCAGCGCCCTGAATTACTCCTTTGACACGGCGGCAAATGGCACTGGACCTGGAAACACCTCAGGGATTCTGGTGTACAAGTCCGTCGTCGGCAACGTGCTGTCTTTCAATTTCACGAACGTGATTCCGAGCACCTATCGGTTCACCATCAAAGCGAGCATAAGCACCACGGTCCTCAACGGGACGCCGATCATTAACTGTGCTTCGTTGAACTACACGGACAGTTCTAGGAGGGTGATCGGCCCCGTCATGGCTTGCGCAACGGCGAGAGTCGAAGGTGCGAGCATCCGTGCGAAGCAAGAAACATTGGATAGCCCCGTGGCACGGGATGATGCTCTGAGGTATCAGGTGTCATTTGATAACGAGGGGACAGCCTCATCGGCATTCGTCTGGATCAACGACACCTTGCCCGCAGGCGCGACATATATCGGCGACACGGCGCACGCTCTGCTGCCGAACTTCAACTCCACTCTCTCGCGGCGTGACAGCAGCCACCTCTACTACGTCTTCACGAATGTGCAGACCAATAATCCTTTGCTGCAGCCTCGCAACTTCGTCGTCACCGTGTTGGTCGGACAATCGGTCAATGACGGAGACTCGCTCTGCAATCACGCTGAGCTGGCATACACAGACTGGGATGGTTCCATGCTGATGCCGTCCTCGGCGGACTCGTGTGCGGCCGTGATGATACCGAATATGATCTTCACGGTGCAGGGCACGCCGGAAGCCGATCCCGGAGACTTCGTCACCTATGACGTGACCATAAGCAACATCGGGTCGGGAATGGCGCAGCAGGTCTGGTTCAATCTTTTCGAGGCCCAGCAATTGACCTATTACTTCGACAACAGCAGCGAATACAACCGTTTCCCCCCATTGCAGGCTTACCATTGGAAAGTGCAGACATGGCGATTCGTTAATGTGGGGCGAGTTAACATAGTCCTGACCTTCAGCTACAAGTTGAGAGTCGGGCTTCCTGACAGCGAGTTGGTGACCTCAGAGTTCGACATGAACTACACGGACTACAAAGGCCGGGAAATTGGCTCTGCGCAGACCTTCGTCTCGACAACGGTCACGGCGCCGGTCATAGCACTGGATATAATCCAGAACATGACGGAAGTGCCGAGAGGAGACGAGATAGTCTACACGATATTCTATAACAACACAGGGCACGGCATCGCCAGGAACGTCTGGATAAACGACACCATCCCTGACGAGACATCGTTCTGGCGGTCGAGCGAGCAGTACATTGCCAGCTCCGGAGGCAGGATAACCTGGCACTTCGTCGATGTGGCGCCAGGTAATCACAACATGACCGTGTCCTTGAGGGTGGATGTTCAAGCGGCGGTCGGCTCGAACTTGGACAACACCGTTGATTTGATCTACGAGGACGGGAATGGGAATTACGTCGATAGGCTGTTCGACGAGATATCCGCCAAGGTGGTCGACGGTACCGGTGATCAGCCGATTTTCCCGCAGACATACCTGGTATGGGTGCTCGTCGTCATCCTTCTGATCACGATCGCATGCATGTGGCTATTCGTAGGTCGGAAGTTCTACGGACTCGGCATCAAGGACAAGGCGAGAATCGATGAGCTGTTCTTGCTCCATAGGAGCGGGGAATTGATCAGGCACCACAGCCGCAGCTTAAGGGTGGATGTAGACAGCGACGTGCTCAGCGCCATGCTCGTTGCCGTCCAGAATTTCGTCAAGGAGTCCTTTAACTTCCGTGCGGGCGACCTCGAGGAGCTCAAGTTCGGAGACCAGAAGATAATGCTCATCCACGGCGAGCATGTCATCTTGGCTGCCGTCGTCGCCGGACCATTCCCGCAGCGCTTGGAGCCGGGCATGAGGGCCGCGCTGGACGGGATAGAGTCGCGTTTCGGCTCGTCTCTGGAGGATTGGAGCGGCATCACGGAGGATCTGCCGGAGGTCGACGACATCCTATCGGGCGTTTTCGACGCCAAGGCGTAGCCGTTCCGGGCGGTCCGGCCAAATCTGCAACCAGTTTTGAGAATCAGGCGCGAGTCTTTTTATGCGGGCCAGTCGGATGAATGCAGGCATCTGGAGATTCAATGATTCCGCCGGATCTAGTCGATATGCTAGTGGTATTCCTCGTAGGATACTCCGTCATCCAGGGTCTCTGGTTGCTACACCTCACTCGCCAGGTTCGCAATCACATGCGCGCGCAGGAAGCATTAGCAGCGCAACAGATTCTCGAGCATGTCGAGGCAGAGAAGAACACGTCGATAGAAGACATCTTCCTGCTGCACCGCAGCGGACTGCTCCTAAAGCACTACACGAAACGCATGAGGCCCAATGTTGACAGTGACGTTCTGAGCGGCATGCTGGTTGCCGTGCAGGAGTTCATCAAGGACTCGTTCAGAGGCGAAAAAGGTGCCTTAAATGAGATATGGTTCGGCGATGTCAGGATAGTGGTGCTCGAAGGTCAATGGACGATCGTTGCATGCCTCGTAAGGGGGGAGAGGGTGACGGACATCCAGCCTCAGATTGCAGCCGCGATGCGCGAGGTGGAGGACAAGTATGGCGACCTCTTGATGAACTGGGACGGCACTCTGGATGCAGCGCCGGAAGTCGATGTGATCATGCGCAGACTGATATCCGGAGGATACATGGATGCAGGCCAACCGAAGAAACCTCAACCAGCAATCATTCTGCAGAGGTAGGCAAAGGTTATATTCGGCCTATCTTTATGTTTCCCGGATAGCAAGAGAACTAGCCAGCCCGGTCTCGGGGAACTATCTTAAGCCGGCGAGTTGGCGGGGAAATCGCATGTCAAGGACCTCAGCGCTTGCTCTGACCCTCTGTATAGTCTTCATCTCGCTTGGGGTCACGCTCAGCCCTCCCAGGGCCGCGGGTGCGCAGCCTGACCTTAAGCTCTACAAGACCGCGAGTGCCAGCGTCGTCACGCCCGGCGACTCCCTCACATACCAGATCTTCTTCCATAATCTCGGACCGCAAACATCCAATGCGGTATGGATAAACGATACACTACCCTCCGAGGTCATCTATGTCAACGACACGGCCTATCTCCATTACAGCGCCGGTGTTGGCTACTTTGAATACAGCATTTTGCTGGGCAACGTTCTCCACGTCAAATTCAATCAAGTGCCTGCGGGGAACCACAGCTTCGTGACATACGTCACGATAGAAAACTCGGTGTTCGATGGACAGGTGCTCACGAACAGAGCATCGATGAACTACACCAGCAGTGGGGGCAGGCTCCAGCCGCAAGTGAACGCGACGGCATCCGTGACCGTCTCGATGCCTGTCCCGCAACTCGGCAAGTCTGTCGAGTACGATTCCCGTGACCCGTCCAGACTGAATTTCACTCTGACCGTTGGGAATGCGGGTTCAGCCACAGCTCTGAGCGTATGGGTGAACGACACCCTACCCGCGGGCGTTCAATATGTATCGTTTCAGGCTCCGCCCGGCGTGACATGCGCGGAGAATCCGCCCGGAACAGTTGCCTGCTTCCGCGGCAACTTCGCGGCTGGGAGTGAAGTGTGGAGGATAATGGCGAAGGTGACGGCACTTGTTCCGCCTGATGTTCCTGTGGTCAATTGGGCGTTCCTCAACGCGACGGATCAGGATGGCTCCCTGTTGCCTCAGCTGTCCGCAAGCGCGTCCTTCACGAGCCGGACGGCAGTGATCGGGCTCGCCAAAATCGTGGATCAGAGGAGGGCAATACCAGGCAGCAACCTTCACTACTTCATCTACTATAACAGCTCGGGCCCGTTGCTCGCGAGAAATGTCTGGATAAACGATACCCTTCCTACCGGCGTGAGCGTCGTGAGCGTGAATCCAACTCCTGTCCTGAACTCCTCAGGGCACGTCAATTGGTACTTCTCGAACGTGAGCACCGGTCCCCATGCAGTGAATATCGAGGTCTCATTATCCACGAGCTTGGGCAACGGCGTCGTGCTCACCAACCAGGTTACGATGGATTACTTCGACCAGATAGGCCGGAAAAGACCGAGGTCGACCCAGAGCGCCTCCACGACGGTGACCTTCGACATTCCGTCGATACGGCTCGTGAAGACCGCGAATGTCGTTGAGGTGGCACCCGGCGGGCAGGTGCTGTACACGATCTACTACAACAACACCGGGAACGCCATGGCGAAGACCGTCACCATAGAGGACACGCTTCCGGCGGGCGTCCAGATAATCGCCGCGGACCCTGCATACTCCAGCTTCTCCGCGAACCATTACTTCTGGAACCTGCAAAACATCCCGCCCGGGTCATATATGATATCCATCACCATCAGGGTGGACGAGGGGGTGGCAGACGGCACCACGCTCACGAACACCGCCTCGATCACGTACACCGATTCGTTCGGTCAGGTGGTGGGAAGCAACTTCATGAGCGTGATTGTCACCGTCAGGAGAAGTGTGCCGCCGCCTCCGGACGATGGAGAGGGCCCGCGTGGGGACAACACCGTGCTTTATCTGGTCGCGGCCATCGTTGTCACTCTGATCGCCATAATCGGCCTGTGGTTCTTCGTCGTCCGCCGCGGAGGTGACGCCGTGATAGACGACGTTTTCCTCCTGCACAGGGACGGTCTGCTGATCAGGCACTTCACGCGCAAGCTGAACCCGGAGGTGGATTCAGACATCCTCGGCGGCATGCTGATCGCCGTGCAGAACTTCGTCAACGAATCTTTCGCCTCCGACAAGGGACTCGCGACGGAAGGCGGGCTGGACGAACTCAAGTTCGGCAAGTACAGCATACTCATCGCGAGGGGGAAACACGTTGTCATGGCGGCTGTTGTGCTCGGGGGCAAGACTGTGAACACCGTGAAGGAGATCAAGGCGGCGATTGAGGACCTCGAAAGAAACCTCGGTAAGGTTCTCGAAAAGTGGAGCGGGGACATGGGCCAGGTAGAGACTGCGGATAAGTACATGCAGGATCTGTTGGCGGGAAAGTACAAGGGGAAGGCGAAATCGCCTTAGCCCGCGAGGGAATGTTTATAGGGCGGCCAGGCCAATATCTTCATCAGGGTTCGAGGACGGCAGATGGCACAGGAATTCCTCAAGCGCAAGGTCCTCCTTCTCGGGGACGGCGCCGTCGGCAAGACATCCTTGGTCCGTAGATTCGTGGTGGACAAGTTCAGCGACGACTACATCACGACCATAGGGGCGAAGGTGACGAAGAAGGACATGCGCGTCCAGACTGGGATGGACGTGTTCGACATCAGTCTCATCCTGTGGGATGTTCTCGGGCAGAGAGGATTTCACGCCGTGCAGAACAGCTCATTCCAGGGGGCAAGAGGGGTCATCCTCGTCTACGACATGACCCGGCCCGAGACCGCGGAGAGCCTCAAGACCTACTGGTTGCCGCGGCTGAAGGAGGTCGCCGGCGAGATCCCTCGAATTCTGTTCGCAAACAAGGTTGACCTGGTGGGCGAACGCAGCATGGCGGAGGAGAAGGTCAGCTGGCTCGCGGCCGAACTTGGCTGCGATTTCTACCTCACGAGCGCGAAGACGGGGGAGAACGTGGAACGGGGGATCGGGACCCTGGCGACGGAGCTCATAAAGGCCAGGCAGATGGAGATATCTTACCTCTCAGAGCTTTCCGGCGAAATCGTCAACTCCGACACTGTCGGAGTGGCGGACATGATCATGGTCGACTTCTGCAACGACTTCGGCGGCATAGAGGCCGGAACGCCCGTCCTGAGGGAACAGTTCACTCGGGCGGGTCTCGATGTGAAGAATCCTACAGCGGACAGTCTCGTGAGGGCCATAGATCTGCTTGCTGATGTGGAGAGCAGTTTTAAGCCCGCATCGGAGGTCGAGAAGGCGAAGACGAGGCGTCTCGGCTGGGTCAATGGGCTCGGAAAGCCTTGACCATGTAGGGCTCCTCGAGAACGTACCCCAACCGCCTGTAGTAGTCCCTTGCGCCGACACCGCTCGTGACCTTCAGCAGATCCGCATCAAGCTCCTCGGAGGCGATCCTCTCGCATTCTGCCACGAGCCTGCGGCCGTGTCCTTGGTGCTGCCATTTGTCCTCCGGCGGTTCCTCAAAGGGGACCACCTCGCCAAACACCTTCAGCTCGCGGAGGAATGTCCCGGAGGCACATGATCGCATCCTCAGGTAACCGACGAGGGTCTCGCCATCAACATGCTCGAGGGAAAGGAAGGTCTCGCTCCCGCCAGAAGCCCCATAGTCAGTCCGGCGGAGCACGATGTCATCGGCATGCATCGATCTGTTGGTCAGCCCGACCTCCCTGCATCTGATGCACCTGCACTTCTCTCCCGCACGGGCAAGTTCCCGCCTCGCGAGGTCCCGCAGGTGACCCTTGTCCAGGCCCGCCTCTATCGAGCTGACTTCGATCTCCCGCTGGATGCGCTGGATGCGCACCCAGGGCGGGACCATGCTCTTCACTCGAGCGATGAGGCGGACTGCATCTTCGGTGGTCAGGGGAGCGTACTCGCCCCTCTTCCACATGTCGTACAGGCCGGTGCCCTTGAGCACCACTGTCGGATAGATCTTGAGCATGTCGGGTCTAAAGGACTCATCGCTGAATATGGTATGGAAGGACTCCATGTCGCCATCGAAATCGGCGCCAGGCAGACCGGGCATCATGTGATAGCCGACTTTCAGGCCCGCATCCTTCGCCTTGGCCGTAGCAGCGCGCACATGCGCAGTCGTGTGCCCTCGGTTCGCGCGCGCCAGCAGCTCGTCGCTGACGCTCTGCACGCCGAACTCGACCCGCGTGACCCCGAGGCGCATGGAATGCCGGATCTGCTCATCAGAGAAGCAATCGGGCCTCGTCTCCACGGTCAGCCCGACGCAACGCGACCCGGCAAGCTCATTCAGCGTTTGCGCTTCTCGCAGATTCGCGGAGGGGCCTTCGTTCATCGCATCGAGGCATCTCTGCACGAATCCTTCCCTGTAATCGGGCCTCAGGTTGGTGAATGTCCCTCCGAGGATTATCAGCTCTATCTTGTCGGTAGGGTGACCCATGGCTTCAAGCTGGCGTAGTCTCGCCGAGGTCTGACCGAAAGGATCGTAGTCGTGTTGCGCTGCCCTCATGGCGGCGGGTTCCCTGCCGGTGTATGATTGAGGGGTACCGACAGCGGGCCCGCCGGGACAGTAGAGGCACCTTCCATGCGGACACGGGAACGGCGCGGTCATCACCGCGACAACCGCGACGCCGGAGGCCGACCTGGTCCTTTTGATTTTCAGGAGGTCTTTCATCCTCTCGCGGAGTTCAGGAGATGCGTGGCTGAGGATTTCGGAATCGCTAGGGACATGCTCCAGGCCATGCTGGCCGCAGAGTTTGATCTTCGCCCTGTGAAGTTCCTCCTTGGTCCTGATGCCCTCGGCTGCAATCTTCGTGAGGAGTTCGCTGAAGAAAGGATTGGTCGTCATGCGTACATGGGCCCCTCGTAGTCCTTGACCGCCTGCTTCCTCCCGCCCGACTGCTTGTAGCGCCTCCGCTGCGAGGGCTTGATGCCGGTGAAGTGGAAGTCCGAGCGGAGCAGTCTGATAAAGGTCCTGTCCGGCAGGGGTTCCAGCTCGACTATCCCTCGTTGTACGAAGGACTTGATGACCCTGTCGAGCCGGTCGCGCTTGATCTTCAGCTCCCTCACCAGATCCTCGACCGTGACCGGGTATACCTCGAGCAGGTACCTGAGGATCCTCTCCTCGATCGACCCGTTTAGCACTTCGACCGGCATGATAGGACAGCACCGCCGGCGTCGGACTTAAGCCTTTTCGCGAAATCGCTGGATGTTGGCCGCCGTGTCAGCTCGTCGCTCAGCCGTACATCGTCTGCGGCTTCTCGGGCTTCTTCTCTTCTTCCACGGCCTGGATGACATCTATCGCGATTATCATGTGGCAGGGTATGAGTCTGATACGGCCCGCCATGTCCTTGTGGCTCTCGTCCAACTCCATGACTATGGCGTCGTCGGGACCGATCGTCGCGTACCCCTTGAAGACGCCATGAGTGAGAAGCGGCTTCTCGCGGGTCTCCATGCTCTCTATCCGGTATCTTGACCCCTTAGTCAGCGACACGCTTTCCTCACCAGGGCTCATTTCCCCGCCTCCTCGTTCTCCGACAGGTTCTGCAGGTGTTCCACGGTCTTGCGGTAATTCTCCATCGCTATCTCTACGTTGGATTCGACGAAGTTCCAGGCCTTCGCGATGTTCCCGTAGCGTATCCTGTACCCTTTCTTCGGCTCTCCGCCCTTCTGCGGCACATCGACCTCGTCCAGCAGGTCGAGGCTCTTCAGCTTGTTGATGTGGCGGTAAATCGTCGGTTTCGTCGTGTGCAGCTTGGCGGCGAGCTGCTCAACTGTCCACCCCTTGTCCATCCGCCTGAGGAAGCAATTGACAAAGAGGCTGTGCGGGACGCTCTCGTTCAGGTTTCTCGCCTTCGTCTTGGGGTCGTAGCCTTTGGGGATGTAGCCGATCTGACTCAGGAAAAGGGCTGCGACTTCATCCAGATCCTTCAGGGGGGTCAGAGGGGTATTGCTGACGACAACGATCTCGAAAGACATCAGAATCCTTCCTTGGTCTGGCTGGAAATAAAGCAGCGCTTTTATGAATTTAACGGTGCGGCTTCCAAAATCAGGGCCGCCGGTCGTCAAATCGTGAGCCCGGCGGGTTTCTCCCGCGCGCGCCTTTCTTCCTGAACAACAGGAAGCCCACGAGAATCCACTCGAAGACTAGGGAGACCATCAATAGCAAGGCCATGGGCCAATAGGGCCCGAACAACGACGTGCCGTCGCGCCCCCCGTCGGCGTCTTCCCCGAGATAGAGGTCCACGATGAACGAGCCAAACCCTTGATAGCGGAGCGTGAACTCAAGGCTTGCCGATCGTCCCCCTTCATCGGCTTCCACTTTCAAGCGGTCCCCATTCTTGATCCAGACCGGATAGACCACGTCGATTGCGTAGGATCCACTGGAGGTTGACGTCGTCACATTCTGGCCGGTCCTCAGATTGGTGACCCTCACTGTTGCGCCGTCTACGGGATTCCCCGATGAGTCGCGCACGATGCCGTGGATTCTCAGCACGGCCGTGGCCTGGATGTCCCTGAAGGAGGTGGAGTTGATCGTCCCCTGGGCTTGACGGAAATAGAGGTAGAAATCGTAGATTCCAGGATACGGGAGCGAGACATTCTCGGTGTAGTACACGCCCGCTGAGACGGCGTACGTGAGGCTCGCGAGGAGCGAATCCCCTACGTACTCATCGACTATGACATCGCCAGGCCCTGACGCGTGGAACAGGATTCTGGCGTTGTCCAGCCTCAAGTCGGAGTCGAGATCCTCTGGTGTGAGCGTCGCGGTGAATGCCACGCGCGGGCGGGTCGAATTGTGGTAAGTCCTCAGATGTTCATCCCATAGGCTGTCCTGACTGAGGGCGAGCTGGCCATAGTCCTTCATCTTCGATCCCATTGTCCAAGGATACCAGAGGGATAGGCCGGTCGCGTTCCTTGCCTTGACGCAATTGATAGCGCCGGTCAGGTTCATGTGCCTCTCGTGCACGACAGCGCTCTGGACGGCCGCCTCCAGTTCCACGGCCGCCGACAGCACGCGCCCGCTTTGAACGAGAGTCCTCGTCTTCGTGGCAACATCCGAGAGATCGTAGTCCTCCCCCGCCATGGGGGAGCTGCACTGGTTACTTTCATAGTGCTCGCTCTCGTTCCTCGCTCGAACCACTGAGTCCACGAAGTACGGCAGGGAGGAGTTCACCGCCGTAACGAAGCCGTTCAGGCTGGAGACTACCCCTGTCAGCATGCTCGAGTTGACCAGCGCCATGGTAACGGAATAGCTGGAGGCGTTCGGGTAGCTGTAACTGTCTATGTATCGGTCGACGAGAACGCTGCCGAACTGGACAGGATTCATGGCGGGGTTGGCGGTCAGAGCCCCCAGGATTGTGTCGTAGGGCCAGCCCTCAGCAGGCTCGTCCTTCTCCGATCCGACCATGTAGCTCACGTATGGGCTGGCCTGATACATGATTTCCAAGGTCATCCTGCAGGCATCGTTGGCCAGAATATCCAAAGGCCGGCCGAGGTATGTCCGTATGTCCGCCAATGCGTAGCCAAGCTCGATGGCGGTCATGTGGTCGTTCGGGTTGGGCGCATCATCGGTGGCGACCCCCTGCCATCCCAGCCCATGGTCCCAGATATCGAGGAAGTAACGGTCGGCAGGATATGCGGTAACAGCCCATTTGACGAAATCCGACAAAGTCGTCGGATCAGCCATGTTCAGCTCGCCGAGGTCCTGCAATGCATTGCCCGCATCGGGCGTCATGTCCTTTTCCACGCGAAAACGTTTTGTCGTCGACCAATCTCCATACGATGTGTCATCGCTCGAACTCCTGTCGAACTGCACAACGATGTCGACGTCGTTCGTGGAGCCGACCTGGGCCATATGGAGGAAGTTGTCTATCCCCACGACCTCGAGATTGTTGTCGGCGTCGAGGTAAACCATGAAAGTCCACTTCGGGACCTGCGCGCTTGCGGGCCTGATTCCTGCCACAAGGCCGAGTAGCAGGAAGCCGAGGACGAGGGCGACGACCGACTTCATCAACGATTAAAAAACTTCCAATCGTATTTAGAGCTATCGTGACGGACGCTACTGCCGGCGGCTGCCGATGCAGCGTTTTCCTCCATTTTCTGTAATCAAGCCGCCGCAAGCAGGTCCTTGCCCGTCAGCAGGGAGTATAGCGAGACTCCGATGCCGTTGAGGCTCTCCTGCCCGCCTTCTTGGCGGTCGACCACGCAAACGACCCTGTCAATCGATGCGCCCTTCTCACGCAGGTTGAGTATGGCCTTCACAAGAGTCCCGCCGGTCGTGACCACGTCCTCGACGAACAGGATCTTCTCGCCTCTCACCATCTCGCCCTCGAAAGGCTTCTGGGTGCCGTGTTCCTTCTTCTCCTTCCTCACCATGATGTATGGAAGGTCGGTCTCGAGTGACACAGCGGCGGCGATCGGGACGGCACCTAGTTCCACCCCCGCTATCCTCGCGTAGCCGGAAGCATGCGGGGCCATGCCCCTCGCGATGATCCTCAACAAATTAGGGCGGGTGATCGCGGCCTTGATGTCGACGTAGTAACCGCTCCTTTTTCCCGACGTGAGGATGAAATCGCCATATTTCAGCGCACCGCATTTCCGCAACGCGTTCACAAACCACTTCTTGTCAATTCTATCCATCTACCACGGCACCTCCTTCTTCCCGAGTCTGTAACCGACTATGTTGACAGCCCTATGTAATAATGGCGTCAGCACAATCACGAATATGAGGCCGAACACGGCCTCTCCCTCCCAGTAATGCTGGATGAACCAGCCGTTCTGGAATATCGCGAGCAGGACCATCGCACCGACCATGAAATCGTACTGGTCCAGTCCGAGCACGGGAGCGCCCTTCGGCTTCCCCATGCGTCTCTTGATGAAGCTGCCGGTCAGGTCTCCCAGGAGCGCACCGACCGGCAAGAGCACGAGAGGTGCCAGGGCGCCGGGGAAGGCACCGTATTCGAGCGGCTCGTACACCAGAGCCGCCAGCCCCCAGAGGATCAGGCCGAGGATGATGCCGCACATCACCCCGCCGCCGAAGCCTCGCCAGGTTTTGCCATCGCCGAAAAGCCTCTTCCCGTCCTTGAGAACCTTCCCGAAATCCATCGGCGTGCCGCCGCCGAAGAGGACAGCCGTCGGGTTTGCGACGTACGCGGGAAGGAAGAACCAGAAGGCCTGGAACAGTTCGAGCGCGACCACTGCGCGCTGAAAGCGGGAGCAAGGTATAAATTGCTTGGGAATGCCCGCCACCAATGCAGAGAATGTCTCCGATGGCTTTCATTCCTGAAGATGATAATCATCCCGCTGGCATTAAATGGCGTCAGCACATGGAAAAGAGTGCGATGGAACTGGTGCAAACCTTCGTCGGAGGCTTCGATGAAGTCCTTGGCGGGGGAATACCGAAGGGCAGCATAGTCCTAGTGTGCGGCAGCCCCGGCACGATGAAGACCAGCCTCGCCTTCTCGATCGCTTACAACAACATCAAGAACAATGGCTCGAAGGGGCTCTACATCTCGCTCGAGGAGAGCACGGATGATCTCAAGACCGACATGGAGAACATGGGGCTGGCGGGACTGGACAAGATGGACCTGCACATCCTCGATGTCGGGAAGATTCGCCTCGAGCACAAGGAAGAGGAGATGTCAAAGAACTGGCTCGAGGTCCTGATGAAGTACATCGAGCACAGGGTCGGCGTGAACAAGTTCGACATAGTCGTGATCGACTCCCTGGCGGCGCTGTACGCCCTGACGAAGTTCTCCAATCCGAGGCGCGAGCTGTTCCACTTCTTCGGGTTCCTGAAGGGGCTCGGTGCGACGGTGCTGCTCATCTCGGAGATACCTTCCGGTCAGAGCAAGTTGGCGACATATGACGAGGACTTCCTCGCCGACGGCATCATATTCCTCAAGCAGTACGAGATGGGTGAGACCGACGTCCAGCTCAGGATCCGCTGCATCAAACTGAGAAGGCGGAAGCACAAGCACGGATATTTCGCTCTGATATACGAGAACGACAAGTTCGCAGTCACTAATGTCATCTCCGAATAGGCGGTATCAGAATCGGTAATGAGAACCGACTCATCGCTCCTTAATATCTTCACAACGGTGAGAGCATTCAGCACATGACGGACGGCTTTTCTCTTCTGTCGACCTATGTTGAAGGTCTCGACAAGGCGCTTGGTGGTGGAATCCCCAAGGGCAGCACGGTCGTGGTGGCGGGCACGCCAGGCACTATGAAGACCTCCCTTGTCTTCAACATGCTCTACCACAACTGCTTTCACGGTTCCAGGGCCCTGTACATCACGCTCGAGCAGAGCGCGGAAAACCTCAAGATCGCCATGAAGCGATTCGGCCTAGGCGATTTCAACGAATCACAGATCTACATAGTCGACATCGGGAGGCTGAGGCTGGAGCTGAGCAAGAAGGAAGTCACCAGGGACTGGATCGACATCCTCGTCGAGATTGTGAAAGAGGCTGTCAACACCAACCACTACGATCTGCTGGCCCTGGATTCCCTCGACGCCCTCTATTCCCTGATGGGGCTTCACAACCCGCGGCGGGAGCTCTTCCATTTGTTCGGCGCGCTGAAGGAATTCGGCCTCACGGTCTTCCTGATAGGGGAGGTCCCCTTCGGCTCAAGCCAGATCGCCCAGTTCGGCGAGGATTTCCTGGCCGACGGCATCCTGTATCTGAAGCATGTAGAGATCAACGAATCGGACGTCGAGCTCAGGCTGAGGTGCGTCAAGATGAGGATGGTCGATACTGAGCACTCCTCCTTCACGCTGCTCCACGACGGCGGCAATTTCTCGGTCGTCAAGTCGATCCCGAAGTCGCGCGAGTCCGAGCAGCGGGTTGTCCTGAACGTGTGAGTTCGTCTTTAGTCTCGGCAAAGAAGGATGCAATGTCGTTGATGAACTCGATCTTCGTCTTCATATCCGGGAGGGAATCCCGAAACCTTCTTGCGCGGGCGTCGAGCACGACCGCGACGCCCCTGTCAGTCTCGCTTCGGATCAACCGCCCAATCGCCTGCATGAGCTTCCTTCGTGTCGGGGCCTCGACGGCGTACTCCCAGCCCCTCTGGAACTTCGCGTCGTAGAAGTTGACGATCGACTTGAGTTTGGCCGTCGGCTTGGGGTACGGCACGCCGACGAGCACAGCCAGTTCGAGGTCCTCGGCGGGGAAATCCATGCCCTCGCTGATCCTCCCGCCAAAGACCGAGAAGAGCACCGCGTTGTCCGCCCTGAATCGTTCGACGAGCTCCATCAGGTCCGATTGCTCCATGTTCTGCTCCTCGACATAGAGCGGCCTCTGCAGTTCGCCCCTGATGTCCAGGAACTGCCTCATCAGGTCGTGGGAGGGGAAGAACACTGCGGTGTTCCTCTCGACAGCGAGCAGAATCCTGAGCAGTTCGTCCTTCAGCCGGGCAATCGCCGAAGGATCCGCAGTCAAGACCTCGTATTTCGTCGTGAGTCCCTCCGCCACGAGCACCAGCCTGTTCTCCGGAGGGAATGGGCTCGGGAACCTCCTCAGCAAAGTCTCTGGCGGGAGGCCGATCGAATCCCTGTACTCCTCGAGCGGCGTCAGCGTCCCCGACATATGGATCGAGGCCCAACAATCGTTGACGGCCTTGGTCACCTCGGACGGATCCAGGCAGGAGCATTCCAGCGCCGGGTTGTCGCCGCCGGTGACCAGCCTGACGTACTCCCACCCCTCCTCGTTGAACCAGAAGAGCAGGAAGGAGCCGAGGGCTCCGATGTACGACCTGGGGATCCTGCCCGCCATCACCTTCTGCTCCCTCACTATCTCTCCTTGGACGATCATGTTCTGAGCCATGCGCTTGACGCGCGTGCTGGTCGTGCCGAATGCGCTCATCAGGGCTTCTTCAAGCGCGGACGGAGGCAACAGGCCGTCCTCGTCCCTCACGTATTCCTCGGCCAAGTCGACGAGCACATTCTTCGCGAGATCGATGACATCGGTGATGGAGACACCATCGGAAACCTCTGGATCCCCGAACTCCTCGGTCTCGATCATTGCGTTCCTCAGGGCGAACAGGCTCATTCTCGCGGAGCCGAGCATCCTCGCGTAATCGGGGAGGTTGTGTGCCTCGTCCACGATGAGCACTATGTCCTCGAGCGGAACCGCCATCCACCGCAGCAGCGCATGACGCAGTCTCGGATCGAAGAAGTAGATGTAGGGGGCGGTGACCACCTTCACTCGCGGGAGCAGAGACTTGGTGAACTCATAGGGGCAGACGCCAGCGGTCCCGCAACGCGTCCGGACCTCCTCGGCGGTCGGTGTCTCCTGCAGGGCCCATTGCCTGAGTCCTTCGCTTTCACCGAAAGTCAGCTTGTGATAATACCTGCATCCCTCCTCGCCCCTCAGTGTCCTCGCCTTCCGGTCTTGGCAGGCCTTGGAGAGTTCCTCAGATGTCGCATTTCGAAATTCTCCGTCGGTATGCAGGAGCGGGCAGAGGTTGTGGCGGCCCTGAAGCGCGGCGGTCTTGAGACCGAGCTTCCTCGCCTCAAGGATGACTTGACGCTGCTGTGAATTCGTTCGCACGAGGTAGAGGACCGACTTGTCGCCCGCCAGAGCCTCCGCGCCGGCTGCGTATAGCGCGCAGACGGTTTTCCCGATTCCAGTCCCCGCCTCCAGGACGATGTGTCGCCCATGCACCGCCTCGGTCATCGCATCCACGACATCCTTTTGCGATCTCCGAAAAGAGTACGGGAACTCCATCGCAGCCGCCATTCATTGAGAGTAGTAGTCCGCATCGGTGGGGTCTGCGAAAGTGAGGGCGCGCCTGACCGGGAAGCTTGATAGCATTGGCGCGTGGTCCCATGGGCGGAATGCGTGGCGGCCAGGGCATCGACAAGTGGAACGAGTTCGGAGCTAGCCCAGGTCAATCGCGGCGTTGTTATTCGGAAGAAGAGGCTGAGTGCCCTGCCCAATGAGGCAAAGCCCCTATGCACCACGAGAGACGGGGAACCCTACATCTTCGATTTGGACATTCTCAAGCGTCTGGCGGCGGTGCTGCGCGAGGGAGAGGACCTCCAGCTCCCGATCACGCTGCACTTCTCGACGATTGCCAAGGACAGCAGTTATGCATCCGACGAGACCGCCGCGGAAGTCCTGAGGCGCCTGGAGGAATTCGGCGAGGCCTATCCATACCGCGACGGGAAGATGTGGCTGCCGAACTCGCTGGCTTACGCTCTCCTGATGAAATATCCCACTGCGATCCAAGGATTGTTTCTCCAGTCGCGCTTACGGGAGGTTCTTCGGTTTTTCCTTGCGGCCGCCCCAGAGATCCTCGGGGAACTGATCGTACACGGTGGCGTCCCTCTCCAGCGCTTCCTTCTCCTTCTGCGCCCTGACGAGCTCCGCGATGCGCTCCTTGCGGAACATCCAGTAGTGGATGCGCCACTCGCGGCCGTCGTAGAGGGTCGTCTCCTCTCTCTCCGTCGTGAGGATTCCGGAGTCCTCGAGCATGTAGAAGGCGTCTCTGTCCTCGGGCTCAAGTACGTTGTCGATGATTCTTTCAGAGTACCCGAAGAAGTTGAGAACGTGCTGGGCCATGGCCCTCGCCTCATCGTCCTTCATCCCGGCACGGTCTATGGAGTTCTTGATTGCACGGGTGAGGTCATCGACAGTAAGCGTCCCTGCCACCCCCCTACCCGTCTTGGTCTTGATTGCCATGAAACCTACCCAACTATTGGCCGTCCGAGTTATTTATACTTAGCGTCCGTGGGAAGCGTGAGTGATAATCTTGCGAAGATGAGTTGCCAGTTCGGAAAGAGCTAAATGTCAGCTGGCAATTACTGGCATTGCTGGTATAAACCCGGGGCAGGAAGGGGCGGTCGGTGGAGACCGATAAGAACCTCGATGGTCAAGCAATGCTGTTGGCCGAGTTGCGGGCGATCCGCGAGCAGCTCGCGCGTCTGGAGCTCAGGGTTGACGCTCTCGCCGGCAAAGGAGCGCCGGCCGAGGCGGTGATCAAGACGTTCGTGGACGGCCTCGACGAGGGCCTCGGCGGCGGCATCCCTAGAGGACATGTGGTGATGCTTGGCGGGCCGAGCGGGACGATGAAAACGTCGCTGGCACTTTACATCATGCAGAGGAACCGCGCGGAGGATGTGAGGGGAATCTACGTTACGCTGGAGGAGAGCCGCGAGAGCCTGCTCAAGACGATGACGCGGCTCGGCATAGGCACCGATGAGGATTTCATCGTCGACATCGGGAAGCTTCGCATGGAGCATGAGTCAGCGGAGGAACCCCGCGACTGGCTCCAGATCTTGAAGGATTATCTATCGCGGCGGCTAGAGAAGGGGAAGCTCGACCTCGTAGTCATCGACCCGTTGAACTCTCTCTACGCGCTTGCGGGGATCAAGGATCCGCGGAAAGACCTGTTTCACTTCTTCGCGTTCCTGCGGGGAATTGGTGTCACGAGCATTCTCATCATGGAGGCTGAGGCCGAGGACAGGTTCTTCCCGAATCACGAGGACTATCTCGCTGACGGTGTGCTGACTCTTGACTTCCCCAAGAACGAGGTCGGCGAGCTCTCGCCTCGGTTGCGCTGCGTCAAGATGAGGCACACTGAGCATTCGCGCGAGCCCTTCCGTCTCACATTCGGAAATGGTCGATTCGCGGCAGACCCATGGAGCGCCAAGGCTGACAGTAACCCTGCACGATGACGAGTTGCGCTGCTCAGCCCAGCGGGCCCGCCCTGATCTTGTTCCTGTCGACCTTGATCCCCGCGGGGGTCGCGATTATGAGATTCTTGCCGACCCCGGCGACGTCTCCGCCGGTGTCCCTCGCGACGTTCTTCAGCTCCGCGGTTATGCGCTTCAAGGCGAGGTCGTCCGAAGCAATCGCGCTGTAGTCTATGAGGAGAATGTTCCCGTTGTAAACGTGAGTCGTGAGGTCGGTGATGTCCTCGTAGCGGTACACCTCGGCGACTCTCACCATTGACTTCACTGGTTCGCCGAGCGGTCCACCGCCCTCCTCAAAAACAAGTTCTCCTAGGTCGATGTAGCCCCCTGTCTCAGCACTTCCTTCTGTCAGCTTCTTGAAGGGTTTCTTGATGAACGCCATACCCATCCCTTTGTCCAAGTAATCTGGCCTCGGTTATTAAAACTATCGAAGAGTCGCGAGACGTGCGCTATCCTGAATTCACTTTCCA
>JAFNFQ010000061.1 GCA_017885655.1 Methanobacteriota archaeon
TGGGACGCCTCCGCGTAGAAGGAGGTGAAGATGGCGCCCGGGATGATGCCCAGCAGCCCCGCGACGACCGTCGCGATGTAGAAGAAAGCCACCTTCGACACGCTCGTGGGTCCGAGGACGTTGAGGATCACGACGGGGAGGAGAAGGGCGCCGGCTGAACCGATGGAATTCGCAGTGTAGTTGCCGAGGCTGAAGCGGAACATCGGCCGGATCTTGGCGAAGGCCAGCTGGAGCCGCGGCCGGTAGCCCGGCAGGATTCGTGGCAGCAGGTAGAACGCCTCGATGACCGCGGCCGCGACGTAGCCGAGGCCGAAGGCCAGGAACACCCCCAGGCGACCGCTCGTGAGGGCAAGGAGGGCGAAGCCGACGGCGAGGGGAATCTTCACTAGGGCGAAGATGACAATCCTCCACGCCATGACGTCCGCGCGTCGCATCGCGATGGACGTCTGGTCGTAGATTCCCGGCAGAGACAAGGCCAGCGTCGTGACGAGGATCGCGGCGGGGTAGATCGGATTGCCCTGGATGAAGGAAAGGTCCGGAACGACGAAGCCCACAAGCGCGAGGAAACATACGGCAAGAATCAGGGTCACGCCGCCCGTGATCGTGGCGGAGGTGTTCACGAGGGAGGTCTTCTCATCCGTTTCGGGCAGGTAGCGGATGAGGCCGGTCCCCAAGCCCAGCCCCGCCAGAGCCGCGAGGAAGGAGAGCGTCTGGACCAGGGCGACTGCATACCCCACATCCGCGGTCGCGTAGAACCGTGCCACGACCAACCAGAAGAAGAAGCCGAGGCCCTGGCCGATCACGCTGGAGAGCATGATGAGGAACGCGTTCCGGTAGAGGGGCGACTTCACCGAGCGCCAGGTTCCGCCCGCGAGGCTCCGTGCCCGGCCAAGCTTCCCTACCATGGGGTGTCCCCGATTGTGAAGGGGCGAGGATAGATAGAACCTTCCCAGTGGAGATTCCTTCTCCAGAGCGGTTGAATTCCGTTCCAACGTGTCGTTCTCCTAGACTAACAGTCTTCTGCGGGATCCCTGCCCCGGACCAGGTCTCGGGTCGAGGACCCTGAACGAATCCCTTTTCAGAAGGTCACATGTACGGACGTCCATGCGCGCCTGCATGGCCGTCGGCAACCTCTATGTGGCGAAGCTTCGCGTGGAGAAGCGCATCGTTTCCATCATCACCCTATCCGCCGCCTTGTCCGCGATCCTGATTGGGGTTTCGTACTCGTGGCTTCCCGCCATGGGAATCTTGGCGGTGGGCATCGGCTAGCTCATGGCTCAGGGCGTGGTGTGCGCAGCTGTTTGTGGTCTCTGGGCCGAGGGTTGGAGGCGCGGTCGTTAAGGCCGATCCAGCGGTGGAGGTTCCGGTTCGGCCCCGCCACGGCAAGTGGTATTCTCACAGATGATAAGGAATCCCCCGCCTCAATCTCTTTTTTTCCTTGCTACATGTACGCGAAAATCACTACCATGTGGACGTGAATCTATTCATTGCCTCCTGTGGAGGCAAGTGAGAGATATGACAACAACGACATTTGCGGATAGAATTGGGCTAGGACGAATGTCTCTGGAGTGGTACCAGGAGCACCGCGCGGATCTGTCCAGGAAGGGCATCCAGCCGGACTACTGGATCCAGAACATGGAGAACGGAGTCGAGGGCACAGTGCATGCGAACGACGTGCAGGAGACCCTCAAGGCGCAGCTGAAAACCGCGACACAGGACCTGCGGCGCTGGGACCGCCAGCTGTACAAGCTCGTGTCCGGGGCGATCGACGCGGCCATGGGCGCCTACGGGAAGGGCGGCCCGGAGGCGATGCAGCTGTCGAGGTTCCGGAGCAAGCTGCACAGGCCGAAGGCCAAGGAGGAAGAGACAGCAACGCAGTGATGCTTGAGGAGCCCGCCGCGATCTTCACCGTCTCTCGTCAAGGCGGGGGCGGTCTTTTGCGTGGCGGGCTCCAGCTTTTTTCTTTTCATTGAATTGCTGTGGAAATTGCCGCCTTTCTCTCGTTTCTGGCGGGGGGACGGCTTTCACGGACGCGACCCTCGACTTCGTAGACGTGTCCAGATGCCCGGGGGGAATGTCTCCGGATTCAGTAGCCGTGTCTATTGAATGGGTAGACGTGTCTGCGGGCATTGTGGACGCATTCTCGGACATGGTAGACATATCTGCTAGACTCGGCAGAGGGGATATGGTTAGCGTAGACGAGTCTATTGTCGCCGTAGAGGTGTGTTCAGGTCACATAGGCGCGTCTATGACCATTGTGGATGTGTCCACTGCCCTTGTAGACGCGTCTAGATGATTAAGTTCCGTGTCGATCGGATTGAGCGTGGCGTCTCTGGACGCTGGCGGCTTGTTCGATGAGCATGTGGCGGTATCTTCGAATCCGGTTTCACGCGTCGAGACGAATGTCGCTGGAATCCTTCTGTTATTCCACTCCATTGGCGGGTCCGTCCTTCAGCTCTTCGGGGCGGAGCATTCCGGTGCGGGATTTTGGCTTCTGCAATACCTTGCTCTAGCTGGCGGTTTCGTGGCGGTGAACAGCGTGCACATGACGCAGTTGCGCGTGGAGAAGCGGATAGCCCTTATCTTCGTGCCATCTGCGGTTCTGTCCGGCATTCACTTCGGCATCTCATATCGGTTGCTGCCCGCCGGATTCTGGCGGTAGGGATCGCGCAGCTCACTTCTCAAGGCATCGTGTGCGCGTATGTCGGCATGCAATAGATTGCAGGTTCCCGGCGTAAGGTGGATTCGCTGTGGGACATTGGACCTTCTTGATTTCCAGAGTGCTGCGCCGTCCTGTGAATCATAGGTTTCCGGGAATATGATGACTTGCAGCATCATTGTACTAGGTTTTTCCACCACCACTCATTTTTCGAGTACCAGTCCATCGTGTCACGCAATCCAACATCAAAACCGGTTCCGACCCGCCAGCCAAGTTCCTTCAATTTCCCACATTCAAGTGAATATCTAAGATCATGTCCTGGTCTATCTTTCACAAAGGTAATGAGCTCTTCACTCTGTTTCAGGTTCCTTAGAACGGACTTCGCTACCTCCACATTCGTTTTCTCACATTCTCCAGCTATGTTGTAGACCTCTCCTTTGCCTCCCTTTCTCAGGACAACATCTATTGCCTCGCAATTGTCCTTCACATACAGCCAGTCTCTTACGTTCATCCCTTTGCCATAGATTGGCAACGAAACATTTCGGAGAGCATTGATGATGAGTTTAGGAATGAGCTTCTCCGGGTGCTGATGAGGACCATAATTATTCGAACTTCTAGTTATTGCTACTGGCAGGCCATGGGTAGCGAAAAATGACATGACCAACATATCCGCTCCCGCCTTGCTCGCAGAGTAAGGATTGCTCGGATTCAATGGGGAATTCTCCTTGAATGACCCTTTCGCAATGCTTCCATACACTTCATCCGTCGATATCTGGACGTACTTTTCAATATCTCTTCTCCTTGAAATCTCAAGCAATGTATGGGTGCCAATGACATCTGTTCTGACAAAGATTGAGGAGTCCACTATGCTCCTGTCTACATGAGTCTCGGCGGCGAAATTCACAATGGCGTTGACATCTTTGCAGACAGTATTGACAAGTTCGTGATCACAGATGTCACCTTTGACGAACTCTATCTTGTCCATCACATCTTGAAGGTTCTCAAGTCTTCCTGCATAAGTGAGCTTGTCAAGAACCACAATCTCATCGTTATGCTTCTCGATCAGATGCCTTACGAAATTGGAGCCTATGAAACCAGCACCGCCAGTGACGAGTATCTTCAATTCCTCACCCATGCTTCAGGCCCGGTAGTAAACCCCAGTCATACTTGATTTCGGGTGTGTCTGGCGGCAACCTGTGTTCGTCTGGACTCTTGTAGTCGTACAGCTCGGTTGGAACGTTCACCACGAACGCCGTCTCCTCGCCAATCGTCTTGAACCCGTGCCACACCTCAGGAGGAATCTTCACAAGTATTGGATTCCTCTCTCCTGCGATGAAATCGTTGATCTCGCCCTTCGTCTTTGAGTTCTTCCTACCATCACACAGAGCAATCTTGACCATTCCCTTGATGCACGCGAGGTGGTCTGTCTGTTTCTTATGCATGTGCCAAGCCTTGACGATATTAGGATAGGCTGTCGTGGCATAGACCTGACCAAACCTTTCGAACGTGTCCCAATCACTCCTCAAGATCTCCATCAACCATCCTCTTTCATCGGATATCATTCTCAGTTGCTTTACGACAACACCTTCTATCATAGTTCCACCTGAGAGTAGTCTCCAAGAATCAGTCTGTGGCCGTTCGGCAAGACCGAAGTCGCCTTTGCATTCACACCTCGACCTATCAGGCTGTCAACGATTCTTCCGACGTTTTGAAGCGAAGCGCCTTCCATTACCACCGAGTCCTCAATCTCCGTGCCGATGATTCTGCAACCATCGCCTATGCTCGTGTATGGACCGATATAGCTGTCCTTGATTAAGCACCGCTCGCCGATGATAGCAGGACCCTTTACCATGCATTTCCCCTCAACTTCTGAGCCCTTTCCTATGCTGACCCGGCCTCTGATTGATGCTTTTTCATCGACCTTCCCCTCGTTCCTGCTTTCAATCTCATCTAGGACCAGGCGATTTGCCTCCAAGATGTCCTCGGGCTTCCCCGTGTCCTTCCACCAGCCGCTGACAATCGCCGACTTCACCTTGTAGCCGTTCTCGACGAGCCATTGGATTGAATCCGTGATCTCCAACTCGTTCCTCCATGACGGCTTGATGCTGTGGACAGCCTTGAAGATTGAAGGCCTGAACATGTAAATCCCAACAAGAGCAAGGTCCGATGGCGGTACTTTTGGCTTCTCCACGAGCCTGACTATCTCACCATTCTCGCCAAGCTCAGCTACTCCGAACATCGTGGGATTCGTGACATGACAGAGGAGGATGCTAGCATCACAACCCGATTGCTGGAACTCTGCAACGTGCTGTGATATGCCCTCCTTCAAGATGTTGTCCCCGAGATACATGACGAATGGATTGTCCCCGACAAAGTCCTGGGAAACCATGACGGCATGAGCAAGACCTTTCGGCTCGCCCTGCTGTATGAATTCGATTGATGCGTTCCACTTCCTTCTCCCTATAGTCTCCTCAACCTGCTCCCTGTTGGGGCCAACGACAACACCTATGTCCTTGATTCCCGCCTTGATGACGTCTTCAATCGCATAGAACAAGACTGGCTTGTTTGCGACGGGTATCAACTGTTTTTGCTGTGAGAAGGTAAGCGGCCGAAGGCGCTCACCGTAACCTCCCGACAGGATGATGCCTTTCATGACATCTCCCCCCTCAGCGTCTTGATTGCCTCGTGGACTCTTAAGGGTTTCCTTACTTTGGACACCTTGGAGACATCCAACGAGGAGTCCATCGGTCTCTTTGCGAGCCAATTCATGCGTTCGGAAGCGTAGGGCACGATTAAGTCAGGATCCAACTCGAATCCTTCTGCGACCTTCTGTGCGAAGTCGAAGCGGCTGATTCTCTCTGCTCCAGCGGTATGGTAGATTCCGGCTGCATCTGCCTCGATTAGGGCGATAATCTGATGCGAGAGGTCGGTGTTCAACGTAGGAGACACGAACTGGTCTGTCACTATTGTCAACTCCTTCCTGTTCTTCAACTCGTCAATTATCCAGGTGGTGAAGTTCTTCCTTCCGCGACCGTACAATACCGAGGTTCTTGCAATAATGAAGTCGTCGCACACGTCCACCACAGCCTGTTCCCCCTGCAACTTCGTCAGACCGTAGTGATTGATCGGATTTGTCACGTCGCCCTCCTTATACATCCCCTTATGGCCGTCAAACACGTAGTCTGTGGAAATATAGACGAGCTTTGCACCATACTTCTTCGCCTCGATGGCAACATTCCTTGCACCCTCCGCATTGACCATTCGAGCTTTCTCTTTTTGACTTTCACAACCATCGACGTTTGTGAAGGCAGCGGTGTGAATTATTACTCCAGGGGAGACATCGCGAAACACTTTCTCGACTTGACTTCTATCCGTTATGTCGAGTTGGAAAGAGTCCTTTGCCACGATGGGATTCGAATGATAGGTAACGAAGACATTCTCTCCCGCCAACATTTCGTGCATTCGACTTCCAAGGAGGCCACTACCGCCAATAATCAGGTATCTATAGCGAGACGTACAAAAACCTCCTTTCTATCGGGAAGACTCCATTCCTATACAGGGGATTCTTGAATTTCTGCCGTAGCCCTCTCAGGAACCTCCAGACCAGAGACAAAGAATCTGGCGGGGGGTAATTAATGTGATGATAATGTGATGACAACAGACACCTTACAATAAGCGCTCTCGGCGGGCTCCTGATCGCGGGGGTGTTCTTGCTGGGGGCGGACATCTGGGCTCCCGCCATCTCGTTCATCAAGTACGAGCCCGGGTTCATCGTGACCTGTCTCGTTGTCGGGGCGGGCGTGGCAGTTTCTCCGACGATAAACGCCGTTTTCATCGCGAGAAGGAGAGCGCATTTCGTGTTGTACTCGCAATTGCTGCTTGGACTGAGGGTGCCTCTGCCCATCTTGTTCGCGTCATACTTCGGGATGTTCGGGATATTCGGGTCGCGGGCGGTGGCGGTGGTCGTGTTCGTGAGATGTGTCGAGAGATAGGCTCGACGCGAAGTGAATGTTGCCCTTGGGAGACGGGAGGGAGATCGTGACCGCTTTCAGCTCCGCCTACGACTGGATGGCCGGCTCGACGGGCGGGGCAGGCTCCTCTCTGAAGGACTTGCGGGCGACCGCATAGTAGTAGGGCGTCGCCGCTGCGCCTCCCAGCACGGAGGCGAGCGCGAGCCCTTCAATGCCGTTCGTCTGGAGGAGAATGACCCCGAGACCCAGGATGACCGCGGTCGTGATGGTGCTGGCCACGATCAGGGGTGCGCTCTTCTTCCTGATCCGGACGCGCGTCAGCAGGATGCTGTTCAAGAAGGCGGGTATGGACCCAAAGATGAGGATGCGGAGGGCGCCCACTGCCCCCGCCGCATAGGCGGGATCTCCGAACCACGTGAGCATATCCCTGGAGAAGACCCAGAGGACCGCAATCCCCGGGATGAGGAGGGCGAGGGAGAGGAGGATCGCCTTGCGCTCGTCCGCGTGACGGTTCGCGTTCTTCTGGGACGCCTCCGCGTAGAAGGAGG
>JAFNFQ010000062.1 GCA_017885655.1 Methanobacteriota archaeon
GTCTTGTCCGTGCAGATGACCGACGTGGAGCCGAGAGTCTCCACCGAGGACAAGCGCTTCACGACGACGTTCCTCTTCGACATCGCGAGGCTGCTGAGGGCGAGGGACAGCGTGACGGTGACCTGCAGTCCCTCCGGGACAAGGGAGATTATCACCCCTATCATGAAGAGGACGCTGTCGGCGGGCGACAGGCGAAGCACCAAGAGCGCGATTCCCAGGAACAGGAAGCCGATGCCGAACGCGACGACGAAGTTCAGCTTGGCGGTCTGGTTGAGTTGCCTCTGAAGAGGGCTCAGAGGTTCTTCGACGTTCCGTGTCATCTCCACGACGCGCCCGAACTGTGTGCGGCTGCCCGTCTCAAGGACTATCGCGGAACCCGCCCCAGAAGCGACGGTGGTGCCCGCAAAGATCAGGTTCGGATATTCGGTGATCTGGCTTCTCTGCGTGGCTAGGCTGATATCGGCGGAGCGTGCGAGCGGGGCGGATTCCCCGGTCAATGTTGAGAGGTCGACGGTAATGTCGTAGCTGCTTACGAGGCGCGCGTCCGCGGGAATCTTATCCCCTTCTTCTAACGAGAGGACATCGCCGGGAACGAGCTTGGAGACGGGGACCTGGACGAGCTGGCCATTTCGGATGACCCGTGCGTTCGCGGGGACGAGTTCGCGCAGGGCTTCCACGGCCCTCTCGGCGCGACGCTCCTGGAACAGGCTGAACAGGACGCTGAGAACGACGACGCCCAGGATCGCGAACCCCATCTGGATGGAGCTTGCATCGTTCGATGTCCATCCGATTATGAAGGAGAGGAGGGCAGCGAGGAACAGCAGTACGTTGAAGAGATTCTTGAACTGGGCTATGGCTTTCCGCGAGAGCGCCACGTGCTTCGGTTCGGGCAGAATGTTCGGGCCATACTCGCCGAGGCGTCGATCGACCTCATCATTCGAGAGACCGTTGCGGCCGGTCTTCAGCTCGGCGTAGAGCTCTTCGAGCGGGCGACGTGCCCAAGACTCGATTCTGACCGATTCGCCTGAAGACGCTGCCATCGAAGATCACTTCTTTCATGGAGATTTTTCCTATTTAATCCCGCTTGCTGAACCGAATCCAGAAATCAGCCACCGAAGAGGGGGATGTTAAACTTAGCGGAAAGAATCTGTCAGGTTCGGTTGGAGGACTAGACGCACTGAGAAACCCACATCTGATATCGTTTCAGGAAAAAGCGGACGGGCCGGGATTCGAACCCGGGACCGCCAGTTTAGGAAACTGGTGCCATATCCTGTCTAGGCCACCCGTCCATTGCTGGATGCGAATCCATGCTGGAACACTTACTTAAGAGTACTGAGGCTAGAGCTCCTCAGGTGACTTCTCCTCTTTTGGACGCTCTTCCTCGGTGGACTTCTCCTTCCTCTTGGCGGGGGCGGCTTTCTTCACGGGCTTTTCCTCCGGCTTCTCCTCGTGCTCGTGGTCGTGGGCTTCCTCGGGCTTCGCCTCTTCCTTCTTCGCCTCTTCCTTCTTCTCCTCTTTCTTCTCGTATTCCTCGACGAACCTGATCTTCTTCAGGAGGTTGAGCTCCCTCATGTCCGCGACGATGCGGAACTTGGCGACCAGCCACCTCTCGTCGGTCTTGCAGATGTCAGGGATCACGACCTCAGCCTCGTCCCCGCTCGCCTTCACCTTGAACTGCTCTCCCAGTCCGTAATCCATCTCGATCAGGCCGCGGACCTTGTCCTCGGTCCCCTCGGCCTTCTTGGAAATCTTGTACTTGTACTGGATCGTCTTCCCCGCCAGCGGGCTGTTGAAGTCCACGCGCACCCGCCCCGCCGTCACCGCGGAGATGTAACCTCTCCTCCCGCCAATCACGACGGGCATGCCGATCTCGGGTTCGATCTCCATCTTCACGAACTCCCTGATCGATTTCGTCGTGACGAGCTTCGCGTCTCTTGGCCCTGCGCCCTTCCCGGGAGGCACTGTGACCTCGCCCTCGCTCCCCACGGTCTTCCCGAGGAATTCCTCATCTAGGCCTTTCGCTATCCTGTCATACCCAACGACCATAGGCATCTCGGCGTAGAGCTTCTTCTCGTCGAAGACCTTCTCCTGCTTCGCGAGTTCCTGGTGCGTCGTGTCGTGCAGCTTCTTCGTCCCGTCAGGGTTCAGAATCCAGGAGTCGATCTCAAGATAGACGATGTCGCCTTTCTCGATGTTCTCAGAGGTCAACGCATTCACCGGGCCTGTCCGTGGAAAACCTCGTTCTCCTTTAACCTTTGCTCGAAGACTGATTAGCGGGCAATTTCAGATTCCTGAGTCAGTGAGCAGCTCAGCTGTCAATGCCGAGCGCCTGGGTGATTCTCTTGTACCTGTTCCTGATCGTGACCTCGGTGACTCCCGCGACCTCGGCGACCTGCTTCTGCGTAACGGGCTTCTGAGCCAGCATCGCGGCGATGTAGATAGTCGCAGCCGCAACGCCCGAAGGTGCGACGCCAGTCGCGAGCTCCGCCTTCTCGACCTTGTCGAGTATTTCCTTCGCGCGTCTCTGGACGTCCATGTCCAGGTTGAGGCGGTTGCAGAACCTCGCGATGTAGTCGCGCGGTGATTGAGGCAAAAGCCTGATACCGAGTTCCCGAGCCAGAGTGCGGTAGGTCCTGCCGATGCTCTTCCTGTCGACGTTGCTCTTCGCGGCGACCTCGTCGAGAGTTCTCGGGACATCGCACTGGCGGCACGCCGCGTACAATGTGGCGGCGACAACTTCGTCGATGCTCCTCCCGCGCACCAGGTTCTTCACCGATGCCTTGCGGTAGAGGACAGCGGCCGACTCACGGACATGGCGTGGAAGGGACATCTTCGAGGCCATCGTGTTGATCTCCGTGAGGCCCTGCGCGAGTGATCTCTCACCACTCTTGCTCGTGCGTATGCGGTGCTGCCACTTCCTCAGGCGGTAGATCTGCGCGCGGCTGCGGTGAGGTATCTGCCTCCCGTAGGCGTCCTTGTTCCTCCAGCCGATTGAGGTGGAAAGGCCCTTGTCGTGGGCCAGGATGCTGCTCGGCGGGCCCGCCCTCTCCCTGCTCTCCCTCTGCTCGGAGTCGAAGGCGCGCCACTCCGGACCCTCGTCTATGATGCAGTCGTCCAGCACGAGTCCGCAGTCTTGGCAGACTATCTCGGCCCTCATGTAATCCCTCACAAGATGCTCGCTCGAGCACTCCGGACATTGCGTTGTTATCTCAATTTCGCGCATTCTATCCTCCTCCCGGCCCATCAACTGTAAATAGACCAATTGGACGTTTACTCACGTTCCCGGTCCTATTTAAATCCTCTGTGTCACCATGAGAGTCAACTAGGGAGAGATTCGTGCCAGCACTGGGAAGGGGGGTCTGGAAAGTCTGGCAGACCTCCTAGATAAACTCTAGCTTGGCACCGTGCGCCGTGATGTCACAGTTCACTGGCAGAGAATGAAATCGTCTCGTTGTTCCTGAGGAGCCGCCACTTCCCCTCGACCGAGTGCAGGACCTCCGAACAGAAGATGAATGAGTCGTCAGTCCTGACCTTGTGCAGGGAGTAGTATGGCGTGCACTCTCTGGCGTCCCTGTGCCCCACGAGCTCGTCCCCGTCCGACATCACGAAGGTGAGGCTGGAGACCTTCTTCGGGAATTCAGAGGAGAGGGCGCCCTTGACCTCGTCCAGGCGCTTCTTGAACTCATCCATCGCCAGCGGCCCGTCCTCCAGCCGCATGAGCAGTCTCTCGAAGTACGCCCGGGAGTCGATCTTCCCGTCTCTCACGCCGTAACCCTCGATGCTGCCATTGTGCGCGAAGAAGACGATCCTCCCCGCAAGCTCGCGCATGTAGGGCTGGTTGAAATCGACCTGGACCGTGTCCAGCCTGGTCGCCCGCCTGAGGTGTGCCACCAGGACGAACGGCGGGGTCACGAGACGGTCAAGCTCCTTCACCGCCGCCTCGTAGAGCGGGTCGGCCGTCGCCTTGATTTGGCCGCGCCTGTAGACCTCCCCGTTTCCCGCCAGGCAGGCTATCCCCCACCCATCCGGGTGACCCGCCCTCGTGCTGATCTGCTCGCATCCGAAATCCTTCGGGATCTTGCCCGTGTCCGCCAGCAGCCTGAACTCGGCCAGCAGCTTCGGATCGATCGGCCTCTTTGAGACAACGCCCAGCATTCTGCACATGTCAACCAATCTTGTATCCAATCTTGCGGAGGAACTCGATTCGTTCCCGCCTGTCCTTCTCGGTCTCGACACCCTTCAATCTGATGCCATCGATGACGCCGAGTATGCCCCTGCCTTCCTTGCCCTCCGCGATCACGACCTCGACCGGGTTCGCGCTGGCGCAGAAGATGTTCACTACCTCGGGCACATCGCGGATCGCCCTGAGCAGATTGACGGGGTAGGCGTCCTTCATGAATATGATGAACGTGTGACCGGCGCCGATGGCCATCGCGTTCCTCGCCGCGAGCTGCTTGAGCGCCTCGTCGTTCCCCTCGACCCTGACGAGGCAGGGGCCGGACGCCTCGCAGAAGGCGAGGCCGAACTTGATGCCCGGGACCGCGTTGACCAGCGCCTCGTGCAGGTCCTCCGCCGTCTTGATGAAGTGCGTCTGGCCGAGGATGAAGTTGAGCTTGTCGGGATTCTCGACGGCGATGCTCTTGATTTCCACTGGCCTGCCCCTGTCGCCACTTAATCCCCGCGGCAGTTAAGAAAGTTTAGGTCTCCCAACGATGTGAGTCTCCAGAAGAGACCTGCCATAGTCATAAATAGCGCAAGGGGTTACAGTGCGCCGTCAATTATCGCAGCGGTTCGACCGCTTTCGGGAGAGGTCTGCGATGACCATTGAAAACTGCCGAAGCTTTGCCATCGGGGCCGGTGAGAGGGCGTTCACGGACGAATCGACGACAGAGAAGGGTCCGAGGGACAGGACGTTCCATGTGAAGCACCTGAAGCTCGAGGTCTCTTTCGATGATGAGGCGAGGACGGTCAAGGGGACGTCCACGCTGGTCCTGATCCCTATAAACGACGGCCTGAAGTCCTTGGAGCTGGACGCGGTCGACATGGCGATCTCCAGGGTCACCGATGGCGACGGCAGGCACCTCGACTTCGAGGTCGCGGACGGCAAGATCCTCGTGAGGCTGCTGAGGGCGTACAAGGCCGGTCAGGAGTTCCAGCTCGCTGTGGAATACGAGGCCCAGCCCAAGGCGGGGCTCTTCTTCATCTCGCCCGACAAGTCGTACCCGAACAAGCCCTTTCAGATCTGGACGCAGGGCGAGTCGGAGGACAACAAGCGCTGGTTCCCGTGCTACGAGGCGCCGAACGACCGCATGACGACTGAGCTGATAGTCACGGTCAAGAGCAAGTACAGCACGGTCTCGAACGGGCGGCTTGCCGAGGTCAAGACGGATGCGAAGAGGGGCATGAAGACATACCGATGGGTCCAGGACATTCCGCACGTCAACTACCTCGTGACTCTGGTGGTCGGGGAGTTCGACTTCCAGGAGGAGAAGGTCGACGGCATCCCGGTCCAGTACTACGTGCCGAAGGGAAAGGCCAAGTTCATACCGCTGGCTTTCCAGAACACGCCTGATATGATCGAGTTCTTCGCTGGCGTGACCGGCCTGAAATACCCGTGGGCGAAGTATGCGCAGGTCGTGGTGCAGGACTTCACCTTTGGCGGCATGGAGAACACCACCTGCACGACGCTCACCGAATACTGCCTGCACGATGAGAAGGCGAGGCCGAACTACATGGCGGACAGCCTAGTGGCTCACGAGGTCGCGCACCAGTGGTTCGGCGACTACATCACGATGAAGAGCTGGGGGCACGCCTGGCTCAACGAGGGCTTCGCATCCTACTTCGACCCGCTATGGTGGGAGCACAAGTTCGGGCGGGACGAGTTCCACCAGAGGATGCTCGACACCGCCAAGGATTATTTCAAGGAGGACGCGGAGCACTACCGCCGCCCGATAGTCACTCACAAGTACAAGGAGGCCGACGACATGTTCGACGGCCACACATACCAGAAGGGCGCGTGCGTCCTGCACATGATGAGGCACGTGCTCGGGGACGACCTCTGGTGGAAGGCGATAAAGCACTATGTCCACAAGAATGGCCAGGGGATCGTCGAGACGACTGACTTCAAGGAGGCGATCGAGGAGTCGACAGGAAGGGCCCTCGACTGGTTCTTCAACGAGTGGCTCTACAAGGGCGGGCACCCGGAGTTCGACATCAGCTGGTCCTACGACGACAAGAGCAAGCTAATCGTTCTCACGGTGAAGCAGAAGCAGGACACGAAGGACGGCACTCCCTTATTCAAGATGCCGATCACCATCGAGATCGCGACGAAGAAGAGGCTTTGGCGGGAGAACCTCGATGTGGAGAAGGCGGAGCACACCTACTTCATCCCGTCACCCGACAGGCCCCAGATGGTTTTGTTCGACCCTGACAACTGGATCCTGAAGAAGCTGACATTCGAGAAGCAGAAGGACGAGCTCCTCCACCAGATCGCGCACGCGGAGAACGTCATACCGAGGATCCAGGCTTGCGAAGGGCTGGCGAAGATCCCGTATGACAAGGCGGTCGTCGAGGCCCTGAAGAAGTCCCTCACCTCGGACAAATTCTGGGGCGTCCGCGCCGCTGCAGCGAGGGCGCTCGGCGAGATGGCGACCGCGGAGGCGAAGGAGATCCTGCTCTCCGAGGGGATCAAGCAGCAAGAATCGAGGGTGAGGCGGGCGGTTGTCGACTCTCTCGGCAACTTCCGCGGGGACGAGGAGGTCTTCGAGAGGCTCTGCGCCATCTACAGGAGCGACAAGGCCTATTACGTCGTCTCAGGGGCCGCCATAGCCCTCGGGAAGCTTAGGGATCCGAAGGCGTTTGATGTCATCACCAAGAACATGGATAGGCCCTCGCACGCTGATGTCATCGTCCGCGCATCCCTCGACGGCCTCTCGGAGTTGCGCGAGCCGAAGGCGGTGCAGGTGTGCATGGACCACACGAAGTACGGCAATCCGGAAATGGTCCGCATGGCAGCCGCCAACTCCCTGGGCAAGCTCGGCTACTACCTCGAGGACAAGAAGGACGACATCAGAGAGCACCTCGTGCGATTGTTGAACGACACGAACTTCAGGACGAAGCTCGGGGCAGTCAACGGGCTGGTCGCCCTCGGCGACGTTGCGGCTGTCCCGAAGCTTGCAGCGGTCGACAGGTACGACCCGCTCGGCATGGTCAGGCGCGAGGCCAGAAAGGCGATCAAGAAAATCCAGGAGAGCCACGCGGAGAAGGCCAAGAAGGTCGATGCACAGAAGGACATCGATTCGCTGAAGGACGAGAACCGCGAGCTGAAGGCTAGAATGGCGAAGCTCGAGAGCAGAATCGACACCCTCGCTGGCGGGAAGAAGGGCAAGAAGTGACCTCGCCCGAAAGTCAGGTTCTTGAGCAACGCTGCATTGCTCTCGCCGTCCGATGATTCCGATCACGATCAACCGCACCCTCGGTCCCGGCAGGTACGAGGTGACGGAGGTCTTCGAGGGCGTCGACGAGTCGCCCGGCCTGAGGCGGTTCTTGCCTGATGACAGGAAGAGGAGGGAGTTCCTCGCGAGCACGCACATCGAGGTGACCAACGAGGACACCTACATGTGGACCGACGACGCTGACGGGCACGTCAATGTCGGGCTGGACTACCTGAGGGACGGCGAGGCTGTCTACCTGTACATGGACATCCTGCACGAACTGGTCCACGTGCGGCAGTACAAGGAAGGCAAGGAGCTGTTCCCGACGAAGATCGAATACATCGACCGGCAGACGGAGATAGAGGCGTACCAGTTCGCCGTCGACGAGGGACGCAGGCTCGGCCTGAGCGACGACAAGATATACGACTATCTCGAAGTGGAGTGGATTTCGAAGAAGGAGCACGACCGCCTCGCGCGCAAACTCGGCGTGAAGGTCGCAAAATCCGCCTGAGACGCGGGTGTCTGCCTGACCTCGGCGAGACGCATGCTTATGTCCCGCAATGCCCATTGCCGCCGCGATGACAGTCTACAGACGCCTGAAGACGAGCGACATCCCCACGATGATAAGCCTGTGGAAGAAGAGCGGACTGTCGATCCGCGAGAAGACCAGGGATTCGCCGAAGGCGCTGCGTGCCGAGATGAAGGCTGGCCCGCAAAACTTCATCGGCGCCTTCGATGGGGAGGAGCTGGTCGGCCTTGTCCTCGCCACCTCCGATGGCCGGAAGGGTTGGATCAACAGACTGGCTGTCGAGCCGTCTCACCGCCAAAAGGGCATCGCGCTTAAGCTCATCCAGGAGGCAGAGGAGGAGCTCGTCTCAAGGGGCATCCATTTATTCTCGGGGCTCATCGAGAAGGGAAACGAAGCCTCCTTCGCCCTATTCGCGAAAGCAGGCTACGAAATCACGGAGGACGTCATCTACGTCCGGAAAGAGCTGGTAGAGGACGCCTGACGGCAGCGCTCACCCGCGCTTGTCAGGGATTTTAGACTTCAGCCTGGCGATGATTGAGAGCACCAGTCCGACCATGCCGAGCCCGATGCCCGCAATGGAAAACTCCTCGTGTTCCAAGCGGACGAATATGAAGACGATGAGACCTATCAAGCCGAATCCCGCCCCCAGGGTTATCAGCAACCGCCCGGCCCTGACGTGCTTCGTGAGGAACAGGGTGGATCCCAGCATGACCGCCAGACCTCCCATTGACGCGATTAGTATCAGGATGTAGGCGAGGGTCTGGATTACCGCATCCGTCCCGAGCCTGCTCTGTAGGAAGTCCACCACCTGCTGCCATGCGACCGCTCCGGACGCCCCGACCAGGAGCATCATCACGCCGCCGACGACGCCGATGATGGCGGCTATCTGGTTGTCGGTGAGACTCCGTTCCGGCGCCATGAGGTCACTTCCTCATCATCCGCTCGACCCGCCTCAGATTATCTCCATACCGCTCGAGGTACGACCTCACGGGCTTGAGCATCTCGGCGAGGGTCGCGGCGGTCGCTTTCTTCAGGTCCTCGGGGTGCAGTGAGCCGGACGAGTACGCGTTGAGCAGTCCGTCGAACGTCGAGAACGTGACATCACCGCCGTACTTGGCGGGCCTCTCGACCTTCAGCTTCTCTCCGCGCGGGAACAGCACGAAGCGGGACAGCTCCACCACCGGATTGCCCTCGATCGTCTTCGGCGGGCAGAAGGCCTGTGAGATTTTCTTCGCGACGACCTCCGGCAGGTCGTGGAGGAATATGCAGGACTCCGGCTTCGACTTGCTCATCTTGGCGTCGATCGCGTCCATCCTCCCGCCGCCCTGGAGGCCCGTGAGCAGAGGTGTGTGGATCGCGGGGACCATCTTCCATCCCAGCTTTGGAGCCAGGTCGCGGTACAGCATGTGCGCGTGCCTCTGGTCCATCCCGCCATAGGCGACCGTCAGCTCCAGCCTCTTGATGTCGGTGACCTGCATGGCGGGGTAGATGAGCTTCGAGGCGTCCAGCTCGGCCTCGTCCTCCTTCCTGCCCATGATGCTCATCGCCCTCTTGATGCGGGCGACGGATGACGACTTCGAGACATTGATGACGTCCTGCCAGTACTCGGGGAACCTGACCAGGTCAGCCGCCTTCACGAATCGCAGGGAGTCCGGGACCCCGAGCGCCTTGAAACAGTCGACGAAGTAGTCGCCGCAGACCTGGATATTCTCCATGTTCCCGCCAAGCTTGTCGTTGATGTACGCGTGCCAGTCCGCCAGGAGGATGATCGTGTCGAAGCCGGCGGCCGAGAAGTCCTTCATCTTGTCGGACAGGATGACTCCCTGCCCGACGTGCATCAGCCCGCTCGGCTCGACTCCGACGTAGGCCCTCTGCGTCCCGCCTTTCTCCAGGAGCGCCTTGAGTTCCTCAGCGGTCACGACCTCTTGAGCGTTCCTTGTTATGAGGCCCAGCTTCTGCTCTGTCGTCATCGGCGTGCCACATGGTGCGGGTCAATAAAATGCTTATCTCTTCTCCGACGCCTTCCGCAACTGCGCTGCCATGTTCTCCGCTGCCTGAGCCGCGAGCTGGAGGGCGGTCCTCGCCGCTTCGAGGCCGGTCTTGGCGGCGGGCTTCGAGGCGTTCTTCATCTCATTCCCTGCCTCCACCACCTGCTTGATCGCCTTGTTGATGTCTGGCTTGATCTCCTTGAGGTGCTTGTCCCCGATCTTCACGGTCTGCTTCACCAGCTGCTTCGCCGCCTTCGCGAAATCCGTCAGAGCGAGGGACAGCTCCCCTTCGGCGGTCATGGCGCCGCAGTGAGAGCAGTAATGCGCGCCCGCCTCGTACTCCTTGCCGCACTTGACGCACTTCATCGGGCAGTGACTATGGCGGCGTGGCTATTGAGTTTTCGGTGGTGAGGCGCTGATTCCGGCGGGGACACGCCAAGAGCCGGTCGCGTCGTGAGATGTAGCATGAACGAGAGACATAGGACGTGCTGCCTCGTCCTTCGGCCGGCTGCTCGTCTGGGCCCGGTCCCCGGCTGGTCGATGACAAATGTAGAAAACAGTGGCCGAGAAGGACTACGCTGTGAATTGGAACAAAAAAGGCCAATTCCGTCCAATGCTGCAGCAGAACTTCAAAGACAAAAGGTATATGAGGCTGTGTGCAGTATCTGGAACCAAGCATCCCTCCACAACAAGGCCGTCCTTAATACTTATGGACGGCCATATTTTTCTATGCATAGGAAAGAAGGACGGGGTCCTATCGCCCCCGCTTTCGATGAGTTAATATCGGTCTGTTTTGTCAAACTCACGTGATGGCAGGCCGGAATGGCGGGCGCGGATTGAAGTCCACAAGCAAGCTCGTCGAAGAAATCGAGGCCCTCAAGGCGGAGAAGAAGGCAACCATACTCGCTCACAACTACCAGCTCCCCGAGGTGCAGGATATCGCCGACATCGTCGGCGACTCGCTGGGTCTTTCGCTCGCGGCTTCCCATCTGAACGGCATCAAGAGGATCGTGTTCTGCGGGGTGCGGTTCATGGCCGAGACCGCCGCGATCGCCTGCCCCAAAGTAAAAGTGCTGCTACCCGAGCTCGAGGCGGGCTGCTCGCTCTCTTCGAGCATCACGGCCGACGATCTGAGACGCTGGAAGGCTGAGAATCCCGGGGCTGTTGTCGTCGCGTACGTCAACACAACCGCCGAAGTCAAGGCAGAAAGCGATTACTGCTGCACGTCAGCTAACGCAGTGAAGGTCCTCAACGCGATACCGCCAGGGAAGGAGATCCTGTTCTTGCCTGACATGTTCCTCGGAGCCTATGCGACGGCGATGAGCGGGAGGAAGGCGAAGCTCTGGCCGGGCGAGTGCCACGTCCACGCGCCGATCTCCATGGAGAGGATCAACCGCCTCCGCGAGGAGCATCCGAGGGCGGAGATTCTGGTCCATCCCGAGTGCGGCTGCATGACCAACTGCCTCTACCTGTCGTCACAGGGGATGCTGGGCGAGGGCATCAGGTTCCTCTCGACCGACGGGATGATGCGGCACGTAGCCTCGTCCAAGTCGAAGGAATTCGTCATCGCCACAGAGGTGGGCATCCTTCACAGGATGAGGAAGGAGCACCCCGACAAGACCTTCATCCCCGCCGACGAAGACGCGGTCTGCAAGTACATGAAGATGACAACCCTGGAGAAGGTCCTCAGGTCGCTGAAGGAGGACGTGCACGAGATCAGGGTGCCCGAGGATGTCGCATCGAGGGCCAAGCTCGCAATCGACCGGATGCTAGCGCTTGCTTGATTTCCTCTTCTGGTGTGGCGGCAACGGCTCGATGTCCATGGTGAAATCCGCCGCCTTGACCGAGTGAGTCAGGCTCCCCAGCGAGACTATGTCGGCAAACCTCGCGTACCTGCAAGCGTTCTTCGGGGTGATGCCTCCGGAAACCTCTATTCTGATCCTTGGAAAGCTCAGGCGGAGCTTGTTCGTCACGCTCCTGGCGTGTTCGATGTCCATGTTGTCCAGCATCACGATGTCCGCGCCTGCCTCGGCAGCCTCCTTGGCTTCTCTGAAGTCCGTGACCTCGACCTCGATGTCCTTGCCGGTCCCCTTCGCCCGCCTCACCGCCTCGCGGATCGAGACCAGCCTCAAGTGATTGTCCTTGATGAGAACGGCATCGTAAAGGGTCATGCGATGCGGCCACCCGCCGCCGAGCCTGATCGCTTTCTTGTCGTACTTCCTGAACCCGGGCACCGTCTTCCGCGTGCCTGCGATCAGCGCCTTCCTTCTCCTCCTCGCGCACCTCTCCACGATCCTGGCGGTCTCGGTCGCGATGCCGCTCATCCTCATCAGGAAGTTCAGCGCGAGCCTCTCGCCCTTCAACATGTCGGCGGCCTTGCCATGGACCATGAGGACCGGCTTGTTCGCCCTCGCCCATTTCCCATCGACCGCCATGCGGCGCGTCCGGAGGCCGAGGACCTTGAACACCATGTCCGCCTCCTCCAGCCCGGCGAGCATGTACTTCTTCCTCGGGTATATCCAGCCCTTGGCTGCCTCGTCCGTGAACAAGGCGTCCGATGTGACATCTCCGAAGCCCATGTCCTCCTGCAGGAACCTGCGGATGTCTTCCATCGTGGCGGGTCAAGCAGCATGAGGACTATAAGTCCTTGGCGGGAATCGGCTCATCGAGAGACTCTTGCATCGAGGACGATGTGGGACACGCCGGGAGCGTAAGACTTGAGACGTCGGAGTTGAAGCTGCTCGATGCTCCTTCCGGCTTTCTCCGCTGCCTCTCTCACCGTGGACCACGGGCGCGTGCCGATGAGCTCGTTGGGGCAGGCTTCGTGATAGTGCAGGACTGCCTCTGGCCCGGCGACCATCATCGCCTTGTCCAAGAAACCTTGCGCTCTGAGGTAGCCCATGATGATTCTATCGGCGACGCCTTCCGGGGCTGTTTCCCTGCAGTCGCCCAACAACGGCGTCAAGTCCTCGACACGGTTGATTCTCGCATTCTCTTCGAGGTAGTGGAAAGCGACGGGGTTGACCTCACAAGCATAGATCCTCTCCGGGCGGGAGTGGACGGCCATCGGTATGGCGAAATAGCCTATTCCCGAAAACATGTCGACCACGGTCTCCCCAGGTCGCGAAATGCGGGCCATGCGCATCCTTTCAGGCAGGTTGCCGGATGAGAACATCACCTTGGCGGCATCGAGCTTGAACCTGACACCGTCCGCCAGATGGACTGTCTCCGTGCTCCCACCCCATATCTTCTCGACTTGCGGGACCCGCCAATCCCCTGCGATTCCCGCAACGTCCTGAAGGACCGTTTTCGCGCCGAGCACTCGCGCATATCCCTCCGCGACCGCCACCTTGCAGCCGTCCAGCTCGCGCGGCAGCTTGAGCACCAGTACGTCCCCGATCATCTCCCATTTATCCGGCAGGAACCGCTTCAGCCCAGGTTCCACGGCAACCGCGTTCGCGATGAGCTCGAACGGCGTGGGCCGCGCCACCCTTTCCTCGAGTCCCTCATCCTCTGCAATCTCGGCAGCGAATTCAGACAGATTCCCCGGATGGCGGGAGATCGGGATGAGCACCGTGGCTCCCCGCGCAGCGATTTTCCTTCCCGAATCCAGGAGGCCCACCTGACGGAGATGCCTACGCAACCTCTCCGCTTCCCTTTTCGGCACAACAGCAACCAAGTTCGGGTCTCTCATCTCAGCCGCCAGCATCCCTCACAAAATATATGAGGCCGTTGCCCTTAGCGAACGGCAATGAGGGCTACAGCCCTGTGCATCGCTCTCCTCGCGATTCTCGCAATCTCTTCCAGCGCGGTCGCGGACGTGCGCGACCCCGGCCTGGTGAACAAGATACTGATGTACGGCACGTTCGAGACGCCCGACCTAGACGCGGGTCAGCAGGGAGTGATCGCCTTCAACCTGACGAACCCGTACAACGACCCGATGACCAACATCGTCCTGAATGCCAGCATCTACCAGTACGTCGAGCAGGAGACTTCCATGATGCTCGATTCCACCTGGACGCACGAATATCCCAAGTTCGAAGGCGCCTCAGACCCCGGAAGAGAGGCTAGGTTCATTCTGTCGACGCTTGGCAGCAATCTGTCCACGAGGGTCAGTCTCACCGTCCTCACTTCCTCGGACATGCCCCACGGGGGAATCTTCTCTCAAGGTTCCTACCTCGTGAGGTTCTGGTTGACGTTCGTGTTAGACGGCGTTCCGGCGAAGATGGCTTCTCCGGGATACTGGTCGAAGGAGCAGTTCATGTGGGCGACCCAGGAGGGCGCGGGGTGCGTATCGCCTGGATGCGTGGGCCAGGTGAACCTCACCCGCCTGGGCGGCATCGACGGCATCCTGCCCGACACGGCCTTCGGCGTCAAGGACTTAATCCCTCAGTGGCCGTTCTATCTGTTCGGGACCGGCGCGATCTTCTTCCTCCTTCTCGCATTTTTCTACTATGCGGAGGAGAACCCGTCGAAGTTCCCGAGGACCGCCAGGGCTTTTGCAGGGTTCAAGGGGCGGCTGGTGAGGGTGTTCAGGCCGAGGAAGGGCCGGAAGACCTGATGATTACCGGCGCGCGACACTCTCCAGCAAAGCTTTTTATGCGCCCCCTATTTGCTCCAGCCACATGCCTAAGGAAGAGGAGTCGGTCTTCACACGCAAGCTCGCATTCGCCTTCTACACCCTGCTCCTTTTCCTGGGCATACTGTTCTACTTCTCGTGGGGCATCTTCTACGGGACCTGGAACCCGCTCACGAAGGAGAACATCGGGGTCTACGCGGTGACGGTGGTTCTCGTGGGGTTCGGCCTTACGGGGCTGCTTCTCTACAGGAAGCCCTAAAAGGTCTTGGCCACGTAGATGACCAGCTTCGCCGGCTTGCCGCAGACTACGCACGGCCCCTCCGGCTTCTCTTCTTTGGCGGGAGTGCCGAGGACGCTCATCCCGGTCTTGTTCTCGATTTCGTGCCCGCATTCCTCTGAGCCGCACCAGGACGCACGGTTGAGCGCCTCCTTGAACCCGGACATCTCCTTCACGTTCACGATCGAGTCTATCAGCCTCTTTTCCTCGCGCTTCCACATGCTCCCCTGTATTGCGTCTAGGAGCTTGGCCACGCTGGAGACGAGGTCTTTCCTCGGTAGCGTCGACCTCACCGACGTGTCCCTCCGAACGACAGTGACGACGTCCTTCTGCAGGTCCTTCGGTCCTAGCTCGATCCTCAGGGGAACGCCCTTCGCCTCCCATTCGTAGTACTTGCTGCCTGGGCGGATGTCCCTGTCGTCGAGGTGCACGCGGAAGATGCCGGCAAGCTCGTCCCTGAGCCTCCGCGCCTCCTCTGCGATGATCTCCTGCCTGCCCTTCTCGGGAATCGGGACGACCACGATCTGCGTCGGGGCGACGTCCGGCGGGAAGACCAGCCCTTTATCATCGCCGTGCACCGCCACTATCGTCCCGATGAGCCTCTCGCTCATCCCGTAGGTGGTCTGGTGCACGTACTGGTGGAATACGAGCGGCTCCTGCCCCGCCGCCTTGGCCATCTCGGCCACCTTCGTCTCGTTCCAGATTTCGACGCCTTTGGTCGTCAGTCGCTCCGCCATCTCCTTCGGCACGTCGTGGGTTATCAGGATGTGATGGATCGAAGGATCCTTCATCTGGTCGAAGATCGCTTCCAGGGCCTTCCCGTCCGCATCATCCTTGATTCTGCGCTTCACCTCAACCGCCACGCGCTTCCCGCCTTTCTTGGCCTCGACGTCAGGCCTGGCCAGGACCGCGTCGGGTGAGACCGCCCTGAACCTGATGTCGTCGTAGCCCATACTCTCGAGGAGTTTGGCGATGTAGGCCGCGAAGTCCGCTTGGGAGATATCCTTCTCGAACTTCACGTCGTAGGCGCGCGCGAAGTTGTCTTTGTACTGGTGTATGCCGCCGACCTGCAGGGTCTTGCCGGCCCCCGCCACGTAGACGTCCACCGCCGTCGTGTAGAACGCCCCGGGGAACTTGTCCCACTCGGGCCTCCTCATCAGCAGGTACGGCAAGGCGAGTCGCCGCGCCACCCGGTCCATTATCTCCAGGTCCTCGCGGATCTGCGCCTCTGCCTCCTCGAAGGTCGCGTGGCATGTGTGCGACTCGAAGAAGTGTATCTCCCTGACGCGCATGAAAGCCCTGGTCACTTTCGTCTCGTACCTGAACACGTTCACTATCTGGTAGATCTTCAGCGGCAGGTCCGCGTGCGACCGGATCCAGAGCGCGAACATGGGATACATCGCCGTCTCGCTCGTCGGCCTCAGGAGCAGCTTGACGTCGAGGGGATTCAGCCCCGCGTGTGTGACCCAGAAGACGCCCTCCTCGAACCCCTTGATGTGCTTCGACTCCTTCTTGAACTCCGTCTCGGGGATCAGCAGGGGGAAGCAGACCTCGTCGTGGCCCGTTGCGGCCATCTCCTGGCGGATGAACTCGTCTATGCGCCTCATCACAGCCCAGCCGTAGGGTGTCCAGACGTTCATCCCCTTGATCGGGTACCTCTTGTCACTGAGGTTCGCCTTGTCGATGACCTCGATGTACCATTCGCCGAAGTCCTCGCTTTTCTTCATCTCGGTGGGCGAAGAGGGGCGGTGGTTAATAGACTTTCCAGATGGCTCTCGCTGGAGGAATGAAAAGAAAGAAAAATGGAAAGGGTGCAGGGCCTACAGCTTGGCCCCGCACATGAAGCATTCTTTGTCCGTCATGCTCACTATCGTGCCGCAGCTCGCGCACTCCTTGGTCTTAGCCGGTGCCTTTGTGGCGGCTGGAACCGCTGCCGGCTTCGGGGCGGCCTTTGGCGGGGGCGCTGGTGCCTCCTCCTCGACCATCTCCTCTTCCTCGGCTGGCGGTGCCTCCTCTGCCGCTGGCGGCGCGGCCGCCTCTTCCTCCTCCTTCGGCTTCCTGCGCTTCATCATGAAGAGGAGGACGAGCGCCAAAACCACCACGATGATGATTATGAGGAGCACCCACATCCATGGGAATTCCGCTTCGGGCTCTTTGTAGATCGTGAACTGCGGAGACTGGCTCGTGCCCGTCAGGCCACCCCTGTCGGTGACCGTGGCGGTTATCCTCACATTGGCCGAGTCCACATCGGACGGCACCGTCCATGAGCCGGATGTTACCCCGACCAGGTTCGTGGCTATCGTGACTGCTGCCCCACCGCCAACGCTGTACGTCAGGACAACGACGAGGACGGAATTGTCGTCCTGGGCATCGTCCATCGTCCATGTTATCGTGAATGTGTCTTTTTGCTTGAGGCGTTCTCCACCAGCGGGCGCGGTGATGCTGATCGTCGGTGCGGTGTTGGTCGGCGCTGCGTATGCCGTGAAGTTCCAGACCACGCTCCAAGCGGAGTACTCGTGCTGGTCGTACGCTCTCACTGCCCAGATGTAGTTGTTCGCGACGGTGGTGAAGGCGTTCGAGTTGTTGGCGTTCTTTATGCCGGAAACAGCTACTATGTTGCAGGTCGTGTACGGCGGGTCGTTGGTGGAGTCGATGCAGAAGTCGTAGGTTATGGTGTCAGGGGTACCGGTGTCCGTGTCCATCACCGAGCTCCAGTAGATTATCGTGGAGCCCACGAGGCGGGCGCTGTCGTCCGCCGGGGCGAGAGGCGCTGGTGTCGGTGGCGGCGTGTTGATATAGAAGTCCAACGGGGTGCCCCAGTCGACGCTCCAGAGGGGCGTGCCGAGGTTGTCCCGGACCTTCACCTGGAAGTAGTACCAGGTGCCGTTGCTAAGCGCTGTGCCGGTGCTATCCGAGTTGTAGGTGGCCGTTGACAGGTCACCGCCAGCTCCGGTGTTGTTGAAGTCCCACATCAGGAGGGGACCTGTTTGCCGGTAGACTTGGATGTGGAAGGCCGTTTGCGACCTGAGGGCCGGGTTGAACGTCCATGTGAACACGGGGACGCGGTTCGTGACGCGCTGCAGGTATGCGTCGCCAAATGCATGGCCGTCGACCTCCAGGTCCGTCGCAGTCGGATGTGCAGATGGCGTCGTTGTAGTGAACTGCCAAGGCGTCCCGCAACCGTTGACCCATTCCCACCCGTCACTGGCGTTTACGCACCAGAAGTAGGTCGATGATGGGTTTGTCAGGAACGGGGTCGAGGAGTTGGTGGCGGTAGTGCCGCTGTACAGCGGAACTCCCATGTTCGCCGTCGTGTTGACTTTCCAGGTATAGTTTAGAAGATCGCCCGGGTCCGGATCAGCACCCAGTGTCCAAAACACCTGCTGGTCGGATTTGGGAGATGTCAGCCATCCGTTGGATGGCCATAGCTTGTTCACCGGCGCCGGCAGACCGTTGGTACAGAAGCGCTGCTCCGCCCATGGGCCAAATTGGGGACCGGCGTCCTTGGTCTGAACAGAGAAGTAATAGCAATTGCCTTTCAACAACGGAAGGCCGCCATAAACAATGAAAGCCGTCGCTCCGACTACATTACCGTTCCAAATCGGATTACCGCGGTTGATTTGGGTTGATATGACGATGTTGGCCTGTGTTTGAACATCGCCGTTCGGGTCGTGATGCGTCCAGTTGATGAGGAAGTTGGTCAGCTTGGTGATGTGGAACAGCCTGCTGTCGATATTCCAGTTGCACAGGCCCTCGATGCATATCGGGTCAGGCGCTGTCGGCGGGTCGTTCTGCCTCTGCTCAGGGTCAACGAAGAAATCCCGCTGCACAGAGTTCGTGTCGCGGCAGCTGGTGCTCCTGTTTATCTGGAAGCCCCTGTCCGGTGCCGGCTCGTTGTTCATTATCGTGTTGCCGGGCTCCCAGTTGAGGGCGCCGCCAGTTGGAGTCTTGTTGAACTCGACCCTGTCAAGGACGATGTCGTTGCCGCCAAAGGCCGCGGTCGGACCGGGCGTGTTCTTCCAGACGAGTCTCAGGTTGTCTCCTGCCTCGTCGAAGTAGTTCAGACTGCCCATGTCGACGAAATACTTCTTGTAAGGTCCGATCGTACCAGTGGGCACCTGCACCTGCGGTCCGTTGACGTTCCCGAGGACGTCCTTCTGCAGGTAGAACTGCGACGCGTCGACGTTCTGGTTGGTCGGGTTGCAGAGCCAGACGTAGTCTGTAAAGGGCGTTATGGTGCTGTTCGTTGTCACGCCCCAGATTTTCAGCGGCTGTGGCTGCTGAGCGTCGGGCGCCAGGTTCAGATCCCCCGCCTGCGGCGGCAGACCGGTCTGCCAGTTGTGCGTCTCTTTGAACACCTTGGCCTGCAGCCAGGGCTGTGCCGGACCGCCGATCTGGGTGTTGTTGCTGAAGTCACCCCAACTGTACATGATCGGTTCGTTGTCATCGGCGCCCTCTTTTATCCAGGGGGTGCCCGGGTCGGTCGCGTTCGTTCTGTAGTTGCCGTAGGTGTCGATGTCGAAGTACCCGTCGGTGTTGCCCGGTCGGCTGAACACTGACGTCTTGTTCGAGTAGTCGACTCCGTCGACAAAGGACCTTATTGGCGAGCCGTCATCAAGAACCACGCCGGTGTCGTGCTTTGCGGCCCCGTAAAGCTCGTATGGCTCGGGTATGAATGCCCGAGCAAGGGGCGCCAGCAAAGACAATAGCATGGCCGCTGTCATCAAGCTAACGAAAACTCCAGTTCTTAGTCTCAAGTCTACCTCCTCCGAGATAGTGAAGTAACCCGCCGATAAACCCGTGTGTATTTATACGTTTCCGAAGGGCATTTCGCATGACAGGTTCAGGCTCCCTCGATGTATCTGCGAGTTCGCACGATTGTGCTTGCGCGCCTAGATGGCGGTGCTGATTCGACCTCACCGCTGTCTGCAAGAAGGATCATCGCGGAAAGGAGGGGGATGCGTTGCGTCGATGCGAAGACCAGCTCGTCAGAGCCATCGGGCAGGCGTCCTTGGCCGCAACGGGCAGCATCCTGCCGGTCAGCGACGAAGTGGCGAGTTCTGAGCCTTCAGCTTCTCGCTCCTGGTGCAGTAGATGCGCTGACTGGG
>JAFNFQ010000063.1 GCA_017885655.1 Methanobacteriota archaeon
TGTCTCGATGTCTCCGGGGACGGGTATGAGCCCCAGGGAGCCATCTTCCTTGATGGCAAGAAGGTCACGACCTCTGACCGAACTAATCTGCGACTGCTGTGCGAAGTCGCCGCTCTGGATGGCAGGGCAACGCTTGTGCCGCCCCTGGACCGCCGGAAGTCCCGCTGGACCGCAGTCGGCGATTCCACTGACGCGGCACTCCTCGTTCTTGCGACCAAGGGAGGCATTCAGCCTAAGCAGACGATGGTCGAGCGGCCAAGGATAGGAATGATTCCCTTCGAATCAACCCGCAAGATGATGACGAGCGTGCACCGCGGCAACAATGGTGCCATTACCGCCTATGTGAAAGGTGCGGGACTCGAAATTACCTCCAGGTGCAAGACCGCGATCTGGAACGAGGAGACCGTCCCCTTAACGGAGCAACTCGCGGCGGGGATCCGCGCACAGATTGACGCCTTCGCACGTGAGGCCTATCGGGTCCTCGCGCTGGCGGTGCGAGACATCCCGGCCGAGCCGGAGAAGTACGAATCGGAGCACATCGAGCGCGAACTCACCTTCGTCGGCCTCGTCGCGATCCTGGACCCGCCCCGTCCGGATGTGGCCAGAGCGGTCAAGCGCGCCAGAAACGCGGGCATGCGCGTCATCATGATGACTGGAGACCACGAGCTAACTGCCGAGGCGATTGCGCGGAAGGTGGGAATCATCTCGTCTCCCGAGCACGCTGTGGTGACCGGCTACCGCCTCGCCGCGATGTCCGACTTCGAACTCACCAAGGTGCTCGAGACGCCCGAGGTTGTCTTCGCACGCATCAACCCCGACCAGAAGCTGCGAATTGTGCGCGCGCTCCGCGCGATGGGGGAGACCGTCGCCGTGACGGGGGATGGCGTCAATGACGCACCCGCACTGCTCGAAGCGGACATCGGGATCTCGATGGGGATCACCGGGACGGATGTCGCGAGGGAGTCATCGGACATGGTCCTCCTCGACGACAACTTCGCCTCGATAGTGAACGGCACGGAGCTGGGGCGATCCGTCTTTGACAACCTCAAGAAGTTCATCGCCTACGTGTTCAGCCACAACTGGGCGGAACTCGTCACCTTCGTCGCCTTCGTCTTGCTCCAGACGCCGCTTCCGCTCACCGTAATCATGGTGCTCGCAATCGACCTCGTCATGGAGATTCCGCCGTCCCTCGCGCTGACCCTCGAGCCGCCAGAGCCGGGGATCATGGATCGTCCTCCCCGCCCCAGGAAAAGCCGCTTGTTCGACCTGGCGACCCTCGGTCGCTCCTTCTACCTCGGCACGATGATCGGGGTGATGGCAGTGTTCTGGTGCTTCTTCACTTGGGGCCAGGCAGGGTGGAGCATCGGCATGTCATCCGTTGGGGACCAGACGGCCTACCTCAAGGGCACGACGATTGTGCTGGCGGCAATCATAGCGGGACAGCTCGGCGCGCTATTCGCCGTCAGAACGAACGTCGATTCCATCTTCACTGTCAGTCCGCTCAGGAACAAATGGCTCTTGGTGGGGGCCCTCGCGGAAATCGGAATCCTGTTGATGATCGTCTATGTCCCGCCATTCCAGTGGATCGTCCGCGCGGCACCTCTGGATCCGATCAGCTGGGTGTTCCTCTACAGCTTCGTGCCTGTAATCATTATGGTTGAAGAGGTTCGCAAGTTCATCCTTCGTCGGGTGGTCCTAATACGGAGGGCGGCGCCCCTCGCCGTCCCGTTCCCGCCATCCGCGGAGTTCGCGACTGCCACGGCGGCAGAAGTCGGGACGCATGTTCCCTTCGCCGAGCGCGGTCCGCCGATACTCGTGCCCCTATTCATGCGACCTGGCGAGGAGAGCGCCGTGGCGATTGCGGCGAGCCTTGCAGAATATTCCGGGTCGCGGTTGATAGTCGTGCGGGTCTTCGACCCCGCATCCAGCGACGCCGTGCAGGATGCGCTCGAGCGGCGTCTGATGGAACTCGCTTACGCGGCGAACATACCATACGAGTTCGTAGATGTGAACCCACGCGGTGGGGCCTCCGGCGTACGAGCAATGGCCATTGCGGTGAAGGATATCGCTGACCGCTCTGGCTCGGATACCATCGTCATTCCGGTCGGGCGTGATGTGTTCGCGGGTGGGCGGGCGACGAGAGCCGCATCGTGGATCCAAGAGCTTTCGAGTCGGAAGCTTGTTCTCGTTCGAGGCTCGAGGGAAGGTGAGGAGGTCGCTCGTCGCAGGCCGCAGCGCATCCTGATCCCCGTCCTCCATGATTTCCACCTCCAACCATTCGAGCTGGCGGCTTCTATCAGCGCATCTCTCGTCGTTCCGAACATCGATGTCGTGGCGGCAAGGGTGATCAAGCTCCCGCCGATCGTGCCCATCTATTCGACGTACCGCCCCGAGTCCCTCTTAGACTCTGAAAGGGAGCTCTCGTCCCTGAGGAAGGTTGTTGGTCTGCCTCTCTTCCGGTCGATGAGACCGAAGCTCCTGGTGGTGCGAGACACCGCACGAGACCTGGTCGATTTCGCGGCAGAGCGGCAGATCGATGCGATTCTCATGCAGGGGGATTGGGCCGAGATGCGGCACGGTTTCCTCGCTCAGGACGAGCGCGAGATTGCGAGGAGAGCCAAGGCCGCTGTGATTGTCACCTTGCCCCCGGTCTGACCGAATCATTTGGGCCCCTCACCTTTGCCATCTCCACGACGGAACATTCATTTGCCAGCAGCATGATTGACATAATCGGTCCTGTGACCAGGAGGTTCCCGGCATGATGTCAAGAATGGTTTTCGGAGCAGCGCCGGGAGCCCTGTGATCCCGTTCGGCTCTCTGGCGCTTGTTGTGTGCGTGACATACGAACGCCATCTACGAAGATGAAAAGAGCAAAGAAATGCCGAACGACGCATATCTGGACTCCAGTGTCCAGTGGCGAATCAAGGCGGGAACGCTCGACTTCCACGAGGCGGGCTACCGCTCGACCGTCGAGGCCATCCTCTCAGCCGGCCTCGCCACGGAAGTTGTCGGGCTGATTAGCGCAGGCAAGGAGGCGGACGTCTACCTTTGCCGCTACAAGGGCGCGGAACTCGCGATCAAAACCTACAGGCTCTACCGAACATCGCATCGCGGCGGGGGGCCGATCAAAGTCGACTCGATGGGCTACCTCGCGGCGCACGAGTACGAGATGACCTACAAGGCGTGGAAAGGCGGCGCGCCCGTGCCTACTCCGGCCCGCCGCGTGGAGAACATGTTCTCGATGCGGTACATAGGCGACGTCGATGGGCCGGCCCCTCGACTCAAGGATGTTGGACTCGACAACCCGAGTGAATTCCTCGAGCTCACCTTGGCAGGAATCGAAGTTATGGCCAAAACGGGCGTGGTCCACGGGGATCTAAGCGCCTACAACATCCGGGTCCTCCAGGGCAAGCCGTGGTTCATCGGCTTCTCCGAGGCGGTCCGAGTGGACCGCACGGGAATGGCTCCTTGGATGCGGCTGACCAAGGCGGGTGACGCACTCACCCACGGATTGGAGGCACTGCAATCCTACCTCCGGAGGTACGACCTGACGGTCGAGATCAAGCCTTTCGTCAAGCGCCTTGTCGAGTCACTGGACAAGTTCGGAGTCATGAGCTAGAGCAGGCTGGAACAGCCGAGAAGCAAAGCCCTATACGGTACCGTTTCTTGCGCCCCTGCAGGCGCGAGAATGGAAGAGCCGGGGGATATACTGAAGGCAGATCACAGGGAGATCAAGAAGCTTCTCTCGGCATTTGACGGGATGGCGGCGTTCATCCTGCAGAAGGACTCCCTGCCCGACGAGGACCTGGAGAAGGCCTTCGCCGTCGCGGTCGAGTTCGCGGACAAGTGCCACCACGGCAAGGAGGAGAAGGCGCTCTTCCCTCATATCTCGAAGGCCTCACCCGATGTAGGGGCGGAGATGGCGAGGCGGCTCACAAGCGACCACGCCGCGTTCAGGAAACTCGTCGGGACGATGCTCGAGCTCGTCCCCAACGCGACGGTCAAGAAGGAATCACGGGCAGTGCTGGCGAAGCAGCTCGGCACCTACACCCGCCTGCTGACGGAACACATCAAGGTGGAGGAGAAGAAGTTGATTCCCGAAGTAGAAAAGAGCATCGAGCCGGATCAGAGAGGCGAGATCTCCGAGCAGTTCGAGCTCATCGAAGAAGAAACAATGGGGCACGGCGCGCACGAGAGATACGTCACGATAATCGACCAGCTCGCCGGCCTGTATGGCAAGAAAGCTTAGCCTGTCTTGCCGGACAGCAGACGTCTCGCCGCAGTGTGCGGATCGAGCTTCCTGGAGACGACCTTGTCCAGCACGTCCTCGTACAGCTTCTTCCCGCCCTTCGATGTCGTCAGCTTCTCGAGCATCGTCTCGGTCAGGGCATCGCGCAGCTCAACCTCGCTCCTGATCCTCTCCTTCTCGCCGAGCTTGCCGGATTTCTTCAGGTACGAGAAGTGCTCCTCGAGGCGGTCCGCGAGCTCGGGGACGCCTTTGCCCTCCGACGCCACAGTGGTCAGCACTGGCGGCGCCCATCCCTCCCTGTCCTCCGGCAGGACTGACTTCAGGTTCGTGACCATAGATTCCGCGCCGCCCTCGTCTGCCTTGTTGACGGTGTATACATCTCCGATCTCGAGGATCCCTGCCTTCAGAATCTGGATCGAATCGCCTGAACCGGGCATCTCGACGATGACCGTGGTGTGCGCGAGGTTCGCGACCTCGACCTCCGACTGCCCAGCCCCGACTGTCTCCACGAAGACCTTGTCCATTCCCATGGCCTCGAGAACCTTGACCGCGTCGTATGTGGCGAGCGCGAGGCCGCCGACGTGCCCCCGCGTGGCCATGCTCCTGATGTAGACCCCGTCGTCCACCCCCACATCGGTCATCCTCACGCGGTCGCCGAGCAGTGCACCGCCGGTGAAGGGCGATGTCGGGTCGACCGCGATCACCCCGACTCTCTTGCCCCGCGACCTGAACTCCCTGACCAGCGCGCTGATCAGCGTGCTCTTCCCTGCCCCGGGCGGACCGGTGAGCCCGATGATGTGCGCATTGCCCGTATGATGGTGCAGGAGGCTCACGATCTTCTGCGCCTGCGCGTCCCTGTCCTCGATCATCGAGATGATCTTCGCGGCGGCCCTCTTGTCACCCTTGAGGAGCCTGTCGACGAGCTGCATCATACTACTTCCCGGCCGCATGCTCGAAGAACTTCACGACATCTTCAAGGCGCGTCCCTGGGCCGAACACCGCCTTTATCCCCGCCTTCTTCAGCTTGGGGATATCATCCTCGGGGATGATGCCGCCTCCCGCCACGACGATTTCATCTGCCCCCTTCTGCCTGAGCAGCTTCACGACCTCGGGGAACAGGGTCATGTGCGCGCCGCTGAGGCAGCTGAGGCCTATCGCGTCGACATCCTCCTGGATCGCCGCCTCGACGATGTCCCTCGGGGTCTGTCTCAGCCCGGTGTAGATGACTTCCATGCCCGCGTCCCTCAGAGCGCGGGCGATGACCTTCGCCCCCCTGTCGTGTCCATCCAATCCCGGCTTCGCGATCAGGACTCGTATCTTCTTGGCCATGTCATCACCTCAGTACAGGAGCGGCTCCTTCCAGGTGCCGAACACCTCCCTAAGAACGCTGCATATCTCGCCGAGGGTCGCGTGCGCGCGGACCGCGTCGAGGATTGCGGGCATCGTGTTCCCCTTGCCCGCCGCGATATCGTGGAGCTTCTCCAGCGACTTCTTGTGCTTCTGCTTGTCCCTCGATTTCCTCAGGCTCTGAAGCCTCTTAAGCTGCTTCTCGAAAGAGGCCTTGCCGATCCTCAGAGGCTCGGGGACGTTGACATCCTCCGTGACGTAGTCGTTGACGCCCACGATCGTCCTCTCCTTGTTCTCGATCTCGGTCTGGTACCTGTACGCGCTGTTCGCAATCTCCTGCTGGAAGAATCCCTTCTTGATGGCGGGGAGGCAGCCGCCGAACCTGTTGATCCTATCGAAGTACTTGTAGGCCTCTTCCTCCATGAAATCCGTCAGGGACTCCACGAAGTAGGAGCCGCCGAGCGGGTCCACCGTGTTGACCACGCCCGTCTCGTGCGCCAGAATCTGCTGCG
>JAFNFQ010000064.1 GCA_017885655.1 Methanobacteriota archaeon
GCGTACGTGATCGCGTCGAGGATCGTGCTCTTGCCCGCCCCCGTCTTCCCCGTGATGACAGTGAACCCCGGCGAGAACTGGACCGACTGCTTCCCGCCAACGTACCTCATGAATCCGTCCATCTCGACTTCCTCTATGACGAAGCCGCCGGCGTCCTCCATCGTCACTGGTGAAGCACCTCCCTCAGGAGGCGCTCTCCCTCCTCCAGTATCTCCGCGCGGCGGGGGTGGTCCTTGTACTGCTGCGAGACGAACTCCCTGAGCAGCCGCACGGGGTCTAGCGTGAACTCCTCCGCCCTTACCTTCTCCCTCTCCGGCGAAGTCCAGACGAACTCGTAGCTGAAGGAATCCTTGAGGCGGTCGGAGAGGACCCTCTCGTCCACCTGACCCCGCATCGTCTCCGGTATCGAGACTTCGACGCGGAACATCTTGGCGGTGACATCGCGGGGGAGCGCGGCGAGGATCTTGGCGGTCGCTTCATCCGACGGTGTGATGTTCACGGGAATCTTGAGCATCTCGCGGACGGGCAGCTTGACGAACTCCCAGCTTTTCTCCTCAGGATGCAGAACGACGAACCCCTTCTCGTCGAGCCTCTCTCCCCAGTCGATCCTCTCCGGAGCACCCGTATAGATCAGGCGGTCCCAGAGGACCTGGTGCTTGTGAATGTGGCCGAACACCGCCAGATCGACCTTTGGCGGCAGCATCTCCCGCCCAAAGGAAGTGTCTCCGGGCAGGACTTCGCGCGTGGTGATCGATGAATATTGTGCGCCTTCGATTTCGAAGTGACCGAAGAGCAGCGTCCAGTCTGCCGTTGACTCCTCAGCTCGCTTCCGTATCCACTCCCGCCAGATCGCCTTGGCGGTATCGAAGGCCCTGTCCGGCGGGATTTCCTCCTTGACCTTCTGCCTCGCTAGCTCGATCACCTGGTCAGGGTGCAGGTATGGCATGAGGATGAACGCGATTCTCTTCCCGCCAATCTCCTTCTCGATGACCGTCGGTCTGCGGATGACCTTGACGTGCGCGTATCCCCGATAATCGTCCAGCGAAGTCGCCCTGTTGAAGCTGCGTGGCTGGTCGTGGTTCCCCGCCAGGAGCCAGATCTCGATTCCCGCCTTCCCTAGCGGCTCGATTACGTCCCTGCGGACCATCTCCCGGAACGTTGGAGCGATATGAGCGCGGTCGAAGAGGTCCCCCAAGATGCAGAACAGTGCCGCATGGTTGTCGACTGCCCACTTCGCCGCGGCGGTGAAGTTCTTGTGGAGGTCGAGGGCTCTCTCGGAAATCCCGGTATCGGGGTCGACGCGGATTCCGAAGCCGATGCCTTCGTGGACATCCCCCACGCAAACTATCGGCTGCATCGACTCGGCATCTCTGGCACCTTATATATGAGTTAGCGGGGAAGGTATGCGAAAGTTACGATCGACTCGCGGGGATGCAGGAAGCGGGAGAGATCCCTCTCCATGACTTCTCAATCGGAGAGCGGCTTCACGGCATCTCCGGCGCGATCAGCTCCGGAGTCCATGTGAAAGTCGAGAGGACCTCCACCCAGATCCCGTCGCCTGGATTGATAGAAAAGTTCGTCCCGGTCCAGCCCAACGGGCCATGAGCGAAGACCTCGCTGCTTTGACTGGAGTAGATCCACTTCCCTACTCTGACAATATTAACGTTGTTCCCAGAGCCGCAGCCGCCCTCGATGGACGTGACCAGCTGGCAGGCGTCCCTCAACGCGCCTGTGAACGGGAGACTGATGTAATAGAAGTTCCACCTCAGCTGCGGACGGTAGATGAACGACAGCGGGTCCGCGCTGTCAGTCCCGTTCACCGCCCAATCGAACGTGCTGACGACTCCCAGCATCAGCCCCTCTCCCACATTTATGGAGAAGTCCTGCCCCCGCCACCAACCCTCCATGTAATAGTAAACCACGAGCTTCTGAGTCGCCGCATCCCACTTCGCGACCACGTTTATCTTGTGCTCGCCGAGTTCACGCACTATGTCGCTCGCTTTCTTGTAGATCGAGTTGTACGGCAGGCTGAACCACAGCCCGCTCGGTCTGCCGACATTCGGTGACACGGAGAGATGCCACAGCGCACCCATCGTGCTGTTCAGGCCCTCCTGAGTGAGGTTGTACCCCTTCACGATGTAGAAGTGGTTCTGCATGTCGCTCAGGTGGCCGCCGATCGCCACTGACGTGGCGGTGACGTCGGCAATCTCCGCCCAGGGCCAAGGCGCAAACCGGTCAGTCGCATGGAACACTTTGTAATGCGTGGCTCCGGGGCTGGCGATCCAGGTCAGTACCACGCCGTTCGGAGGTGCCCTGTGAACCTGTAGCCCCCTCAATGGGAACCTGCAATCGGTTGTGAAGTTCCAAGGATTCGGGACCGGTCCCCGGACCAGGTCCATGGACTGGAGGTCCTTCACGTTCAGCACTAGTGCGATGTACCTCCTGCATACGATGAAAGGCTGCGTGTGACTCAGCCTGACCGTCCGGTCGTTCTGCCAGAATGCCGAGAATTGAACCCACGGCGTGAGGTTGAAGTCGAAGCTCACCCGGTTGACCGGCTCGCTGAAGACTATCGTTATCGGCTCCCCGATTGAGACGGTAGGCGCATTGTCAGCCGGGGTCGTGCTCACTATGTACGGCGGGGCGCATTTTGCCCTGAACCTCCAGGGGTTAGGCACATGTCCTGCCACCAGAGGGGCGCCGGTCATGTTCGTCGCGCGGACCCTCGCCTCATGGAATTCGCAGTCCTGGAACGGCAACGCGTGATGGACGACAAGGGTCTGGTCGAAGTCGACCCACTGGTACGTCAGGGTGCCGAGCGACGGCGTGATGGTGAAGTCGAGCGAGGCGGTGTCTATGGGCTCGCTGAAGTTCACGAAGATCCTCCACGTCCATGTGACGTCTAATTGGAAGGCGGCGGGGATCGTGGAGATGATCTCCGGTCCCTTCACGCATACGGCGGTGAAATTGAAGCGGTTATCGACCGGGCCCAGAGCGAGCGGTTTTCCGTCCTTGCCCCACGCGCTCACAATCTCCGTGTAAAACTGACACGCGACGAAAGGCGAGTGGGAAATGGTCACCTTCGTGTCGTTCTCGCTCCATGAAAAGCCGAATGGCCCCGCATCTGGCAGCAAGATAGACTCGAGGGTGCTGGTGTCCATCGGCATGCTGAATTTCAGGATGACGTCCTGGTCGAGCGGGACATCCCTCGCGCGGCTCGCGGGCTGCGTCCAGATGAGCATGGGGTAGCATTCCGTGGACACGGTGCTGAACGTGAATGGATTCTTGGCGGTGCCGGGTATGAAGTCCCTGCCCATGTAGTCCTTCGCCGCGAGCACGGTGACTGTGTAGTTCATGCACGTGTTGAAGGGCCTGGCGATGTGCGTGAGGGTGACCGTGTCAAGAAAGTAATTCCACTCCGGGATCAGGAAACGACTGAACTCGCCGCCATACTGGTCCTTCACGGAGACATTGAGGGAACTCGTGTCCATGCCGCCGGGCCACCAGATGAGGGTGATGTTCATGTCGACGGGCACATCCCTGTCGCCATCGGAGGGTCGCGTTTTAATCATGAACGGAGGGCAATTGCCAGGTCCGGAGGTCATGAACTGCCATGGATTTGGCGCGTTCATGCCATTGATGAGCGAATGCCCCGTCACATCCAGCGCCCAAATGTGTATCTGAAAGGGCGTGCAGGTGTCGAAGGGCTGGATGTGGCTGAGGCTGAGGGAGGTGCTCGAGGTCCACGCAGGCGTCAGGGTGCCTGACCAGTTGACCCCTGTCGCGTAGTTCTTCACCTCATATGCGAGGCTGTCCGCCATCATGTCCCTGCTGAATGTCACATTGATCGTCTTCGAGACGTCGACGAATGGGAACTGATGTGGCGGGTCCGTGATGATTATGTACGGGCTGATGGCCTCGGTGGTGAAGTACCATCGGTCGAACACGGGGCCGGTAGTCAAATGCAGCCCTGTCTTACTCTTGCAAGGTTTCGCCAGGTCGCCGATAGGCACATCGTACGTGTAGATGGTGAGTTCTTGGAACGGCGTGTCGTTGTGGTAGCCGGTCAGCTCCGTGGCCGAAGCGTCCCAGCCCCATTCCATCGGGATGTATGGCGAGGCTGTGATGTAGGGCCAGCACGAGCTTGTGTCCATCACCTCACTGAAGAGGATGATTATTAAATGAGCGACGTTGACGCCGACATCGTTCTGTTTCGGGAGCGTGCCGACAATGTACGGTGTCGGCGGGATGGTCGAGAACGACCAGCAGAACTTCCCGCCTGTGTGATTCAATGTCATCCCGCCCTTGTCCGTCCCCCATACGCACACGTCATACTTCTGTCCCCGAAGGAACATCGTGCTGTGCGATATCTTCACCTTCGTGTCCCCCTCGTACCAGTTCCACGGCGTGACGAAGGTGACGTTCGGGACCATGCTCACCCAGACATTTGCGGTGTTCATCGGCTTGCTGAAATTGATGTAGATCGGCACGTTGAGCGGGACGTTGAACATCTTCGGGGAATAGCTCGAGACCATTGGCGGGAGGTCGATTACTGAGTAAGTGATCGTCACGTCCTCGATTCTCGGCGCGACGGAGGAATCGTAGGTGATCATGTCCGCGAGATATTTGATGCACTTGAAACCGTCGACGTTGATCGATTGCCCGGGAGAAGTGAAATAGGGACTCCACATCGGGGCGGCAGAGTTGTTGCACTCGTTGCTGACGTTCACTTGGAACCTAATAAGTGTGTTCGGCGGGACGTTGGCGGGTGTCTGGTTCCAGAATATCTTGCCCCAGTGCGTGAGGGTCTGGTAGGTGTTGAGCATGTTCGAGACGTATTTCCCCTCCAGGCGATAGCCGAAATCCATGGTCCAGATGTCGCTGAGCTCCGAGCCCGAAATGTCGGTGCCGCCGAACATGATGATCGCATCATGGCCGGGGTCGTAGGCCAGCCCGTGGTCCTTCCTGAGCGGGTTCGGCACTTTCGGTGTAAGCATCAGCAGCCAGTTTGCCTTCGGTTGCGAATCCCATCTGTACCTCCACGTCTCGTTCGAGTCGAATGCGCCGCCCCAGATCACGACTCCCTGGATCGAACTGCTAAAGACGTAGGTCGTCTTCGCCCCGGCCCGCGGGCTCGGCTTCCCTGCGGTGGATATCAGCTGCCAGGTGTTGCCCTGCGTGTCGTACTCCCAGGTGTCATCGAACAGCTGCATCATCTCGGCCCCGCCAAAGAGGACGACGCGCCTGTGTCCGGGCTGGTAGTTGTACGCAAGCGCGAACCCCGATCTCGGCGCAGGGCCGATGGATGGCTTCTGGTACCACGTGTGGGTGGCTGCGCTGTATGCCCAGACCTCCATCCCGGTGACACCGCGCCCCACGAGGATGACCTGCTTCACCACGGGGTCGTAGACCATGGCATGATATCCGAGACGCTGGGGCTTGGTCACGGCGGTGCGATTGACCCAGGTGTTGTTGGTCACATAGAACTCCCACGTGTCCGTCAGCTGCGTGGTGTAGTCGGCCGCAAACCCTCCGTACATCACCACGACCCTGCTGTTGTTGTCGTATGCCATCGAGGGAACGAACCTGCGCTGCGGAGCGCATGCTCGCGTGTCATCCGCGCATATCCTGGTCCACGCGTTCGAGCCATAGTCATATTCCCATGTGTCGTTGCGCACCGTCGAGCTGTCATCAATGCCTCCAAAGAGGACGAACGTGCTCCCGAAGGAGTTGTTGGTGAAGCCGAAAGACTTCCTCGGCCCAGGGTCCGATGAAGGGAACCTCTCTACCCAGTTTCCGATGTCCTGCTTGTTCTGGACATATGCGCTCGCACCAGTGCCGTGGAGCTCGGTCTCGAAGCCAGTTCCCCCGAGGAAGTCGCCATCGTTGAAGTCTGCGTCGGAAGTCTCCAACCAGGATGCCGCCCTGGCCCTGTCCGGAAGCAGCACGAGGATCGAGGATAGCAGCAGAATTGCTATGATGCCGACCGACTGCGCCCTTGCCCTGTCGAACGCACTCTCATCCTCCCGCCATGTCCCCATCCGTCATCGAGGAAAGCGATTGTCTCTCCTCCTTATCCGTGCAGCCTCTGTAAATAACTTGTGGTGCAGCGATTCTGTGTCTGGGATTGTCTAGATGAATTGCATTTTTCTTCCAATCGGACTCGCGGGTGCCGCGGTGTTCTCGTCCTTGATAACCGTCGCCTCACCGTTTAATAGGCGACTTCACGACTCGGAGAACATGGCGCTATTCAAGGGAGAGAACAGGCACGAGTCGATCAGCATGGCCATCGGCAGCATTTTGCTGGTCGTGGGACTGATAGTGCTCTTCATCGGGTTCTACTTCGCGTTCACGATAGTGTCGAACCCGCGGGCATACCTGGACTCGCAGACGCCGAGCTCGAATGACCAGACTACTGCGGGGCCGCGTGCCGAGTTCAGATTCACGATCAACGATTTCACGGTTTCCTTTCAGGATGCGTCACAGCAGGGGGATTCGTCGATCAACCAGTGGCAGTGGGACTTCGGGGACGGGAACAGCGTTAACGAGCAGACACCGCCCTCTCACACCTACAGCGGCAACTTCAGCGGCTCGGTGAGGCTCACCGTCAAAGACGGCAACGACAAGGAGAGCAGCGCGCTGGGGAGCGTGCACGTCGGCATGGGCGAGCACTCGTCCGGCAATTCGGTGCCCGACTTCAGCACGGACCTAGGCAGCGCGCTCAACATGAACGACATCACGCGGCCTCTGGTGGAACTCGCTCGTGGTGTGGCGGCTGTCGCTGGCACCTTCTTCATGCTCTTGATCATCTGTATCGCGGGAGGTTCGATCCTGAAGGCTGGCTGGAACCTCATCAGGCCTCGACCCGAGACAATCAAGGTGCGCATCAAGCCGAAGGACCTCCAGGCCGAGCCGGTCTATCCGACCACGTACGCGACATCGCCGCAGGTGCCGATGCAGACGNNCCGCCGCCGCCACAGCAGTACTTCCAACCGCCACCGCCAGTCCAGTGACTGCGCGCGAGAGGTTTCCCGCAAGCGTGAGGAAAGGACGGCGGAGAACTTACATCCGCCGGCTCTCGGCCAGCCAGTTGTCGGCCTCTTTCTGGATCTCTTCCTCGGCGCGCTCCGTCTCGATGAACTGCTTCTCGGGACGGCCCTCCTTGATTTCGCGCTTGGTGAGCCTCTTCAGCGCCATCTCGAGCGCGTAGAGCCTCGGGTGGCCGTTGACCCAGTGGAAGGCGCGTGACAGGTTCGACAGGATGAGGTGGTTGAACACTATCACCTCATCGTCCAGCTCGACGAAGACGTTCACCTCGCCGTGCTTGGGCTTGCTGAAGATCAGGCGGTTGACCTCGTCGTTCTTGATGACTCTGACTTTCTTTGCCATGTTTGACCTAATGCACAGGGCATTCATTACGTTGGCGGATGGTACGGGTCTTCTTCGCTTCCTCAGCTCGCTTCCCACTCCTTCAGTGCCGCCTTCATGTGCTTCACCGCCTCTTCCTCGAGCGGCTTGACCTTCCTGAGGAGCTCCGCGCCCTTCCTCCTGTCCTCGAGCCTCATCTCCCCCTCCATCTTGAACGGGAAGATCTTGGTGAACTGCGTCATTAGCTCCGTGCCCTTCTCGTAGCACTTGGCGGCTTCCAGCAGGTGCTTCGACCGCTTCCCCTTGCCCTTCTTCCCGAGCCTCTTCAGGAACGCGGCGGACATCCCCCGGCTCTCCTGGTAGCACGCGCCGACGTAGCTGTTGCCGAAGTAGTGCTGCTCCGCCTCGGGCGCCGTCTCGAGGACCCTCGCCCATTCCTCCAGTGCCTCCGGGCCCGCGATGTATCTCGGGTGCACCGGCACGTTGCCGGAGGCGAACTTGACCGCCCTCTCCACCGCCTGCCTGTCCGTGGCGGGGCTCTGCTTCGTCTTCTCCCCGAAGTAGTACGCATCGAGGCAGCCGGGCGCCTGCAGCCCCTGGTACGGCACGGGCGTCTCGGTCTTGCCGGTCAGGCTCCGGTACGTGCTGACGATGTACGAGTCGCCGTCGTAGCCCTTCACGATCCCGTACTCGGGCACGACGAGACCCCAGAGCACGACAGGCCGGTCCTTCGTGTCTATCTCCCGCTTGATCCGCTCGAACAGCTTCCTGACCTTCTCCAGCTCCTCCGGGGTCGGGCTGCCAGACTTGGCGGGATATGAGTTGTCGTCGAACCAGTGCTCCATCTTGACGCCGAGGCTCTCGGTCCCGTGATGGATCATGTCCCAGGTTTCGTTGTGCAACGCGGTCGGGCCAGACTCGCATGTCACGCCCTTTGCCACGTTGATGATGAAGGAGTATCCCGACCTCCCGCCAACATCGCTCACATCGCAGTCGATCCCCATGCCCCTCAACGATCCCGCCACCGCGCCGGTGTACGACAGCCAGCACGGCATGTACTCCACACTCTTGCTGATCACCTTCTTGTTCATCTTCTCACCTTCCATGATGCCCTTGGCGTAGACCCTGCGCATCTGCTCTCTCCTCTCCTGTTCTCGTCTCATCGAGTCACCGTAGACGGTCGAGGCCGCATCGACCAGCGTCTTCCCATCCTCTGTCAGGCGGTACTCCCCCCTCGAGACGCGCTCGACGAGCCTCATGCTCATCAGCAGGCTGATGTGGTTGACGAGCGCGTTCTTGGAGAGTCCCGTTGCCTTTGTCAGGTCGGAGAGGCCGCGGTCTTCCTGTCGAAGGAGCGCGAGAACATGGATCCTCGCCGGATGCGCCGCCGATTTCAGAAGTTCTGCAACCGCCTTGGGCGATTCCATGAGGACGCTCCCGGTCTTTGCGGCATCAATGTCCTTGCTCAACGGGCCACCCCTTGGGCCGAGGGGCATGGCGGCGCTGGGTGATAAATGTATCGGTATTTGTGAACATTAGTACCAAACATGATGAACAAGGGAAACTCGAGTCCGGGCGGAATGAGTGCTAGGACTGCATTCCGTGAGGAAGGCAGCGATAGCATGATTCCCTGCCACTCCACATCCCCCGCCATTGGCAAGGACGACCCGCATGATCCAGAGGAATGGAAGATACTCAGGCCCATGGCCTTCGATCTCATCTGCGGTGGTCATGATAGGCGGATAGCTTTATAGGCATTCATTACCATTATGGTAATCGTCATGGCGAACGCATACGACGACCTCTACATGTGGCTCTGCGTGGCCTTCCGCCGCGAGCCGTTCACTGTATCTGAATTCCGTGCGACGTTCCCCTCCCCCGCCCCCGCGAAGGTGCTCTTCGATCTCCGCCATCTCGGTTACATCGAGGCGGGAAGCCACGGGAGATACAAGGTCATCAGCCCGGACATGAGGGTGCAGCGGACGGTCGAGCGCGCTGAGCGTTCCTTCGGGGTTCCGGCGATGGCGGGGCTCCCCTATGCATATTCACGGGACACCGCTGTCTCGATATGGACCGATGGTGGATACTGGACCGGCTTCACGCGAGGTTTCCGCCCGCTCCATATGGATATCCTCAAGCGTGACATCAAATCCTGGCTTTCGTTCTTCAAATCCGCCGGGGTGAGGGCCACCGTGGATGGGACCAGGGAGACCCTCTTTGGAGTCGTCCATGTCCTGCACCCCGTCGCCCGAGTGCGTGCGGTGGAGCATGGCGGCGTCAGCGTCGTGCCCAGGGAGGAGGCCCGCGAGTTCGCCGCATCGCGGCCCTACGCCTACGAGCCCGTCGTCCGATCGCTCGGGCCGGCCGGCGGTAGGAGAGGGGGATGAGACCCGAAGACATCCCGCGGGAGCGCGTTTGCTTCGACATCCTGCGGGCAGTGCAGAGAATGGATATCATGCTCGTTGGAGGCTACGCCGTCAGCGCATATGGCCCGCCGCGTTTCTCGGTCGACCTCGACTTGGTGCTCGAGGAGAAGGTCGTCCCGAAAGTCAGGGAAGCGCTGCTGGAAGCCAAGTTCTCGAAGGAGAGCGATTGGGATGGCGGGAATCTCTTTGCGGGCAAGGCCGAACGGTGGACCATCGGCGAGGCGACCTTCCCCTCCTCGGTGGATTTGCTGATCGGGGGCGTCTCCGACCGCGTCTCCGGGCTGACGTTCACATTCGAGACATTGAGAAAGACGGCGACGCGCAGGGCGGTCAGAGGGCTCTTTTCTTCCTCGGTAGCGGAGCCGTTAGTCCCGAGCAGGGAAGCGCTCATCGCCTTGAAGCTGCATGTCGCTCGGCGAATCGACTTCAGAGACATCGTCGTCTTATCGGGAGAACCTCTGGACCGGGAAGCCGTGGCTTCGATGGTTGCGGGGGCGCCCAAGAAGCTCATCCTCAAGCATGTCAGGAAGCTAATGTCAGATATAGACACCAAGGAGTTCAAGGATTCCCTCAAAGGCGTTTACATGCTCGATGACAGGGTCTACGCGCGCTACATGAAAGGCGCGAGGGACTTAGGACTGTGGCTGGAACGCCGGCTTCGCGTGCGTGAAGGGGTGGAGTGACGCAAGGGTGCGCATCTCCTTGAGCATGCGCCGCCCGAAAATTTTCACGTCTCGATGCGCTCGATGCGCCCCGATCCTTCCGCCCACCGCAACAGGCGCAGGAAAGCCTGCGTCTCCGCCCCTGTCAGCGTTATCACGTCCCCGCCGTGGTAAGCGTCGCCCGTCTCCCAGTCCTTGACCACCCGCAGGACGCGGTAGCGCGGCTTCTGCTTCACCGCGATGAAGTCCGCCATCTTCGCCGCGGCCCATGAGTCGCGGAACGTCCCTTGGAAAACCGCCAGCCGCTGGTGCGCGATTACCGCGATCTTGTTGCACACCTCGTTCAGGAAGCTCCTGTTGTGGCTCACGATGAGGAGCATGCCCGGGTACGCCTGCAGGGCCCCCGCCACGATCTCCTGGCTCTCGATGTCGAGGTGGTTCGTCGGCTCGTCGAGGACGAGGAGGTCGTACTCCTGCGCGATGAACTTCGCGAGGGCTAGGCGCGCGCGCTCGCCGCCGCTGAGGCTACCCACGGTATTGTGAACGGTGTCCCCCTTGAACCAGAAGCGGCCGAGCATGCCCCGCGCCCACTCCTCCGGCGGTGGCGGGTGCCGGACGGTCCGTATCTCCTCTAGGAGGGTGCTGGAGAAGTCGAGCTCCTCCGCCTCCTGCGCGAAGTAGCCGATCGTCAGGTTGCGGCCACGAGTCACCGTCCCGGCGTCTTGCTCCTGATGTCCGATCAGGACCTCCAGCAGCGTGGTCTTCCCGCAGCCGTTCGGGCCGACTAGACCGACCTTGTCGCCCTTCGTGATCTCGAGATCGACGTCCGCGAACAGGAGGCGGTCACTGTGCGACTTCGCGACGCCGATCGCCCTCACGACTCCCGGCGCCGACCCTCCCTTTCGGAACGTGAGGCGGAACGCGCGTGCCGCGCTCGGCGCGAGTTCTGGCGTCTCGCGTTGCAGACGTTGGATCGCAAGCTTCCTCGAGAGCACCTGGTTGTACACCTTCCGTGACTTGAACTCCTCGATGATCGCGAGCTGGCGCTGCATGTCTTCGAAGTGTCGCTTGCGCTGCGCTTCCCTGGCCCGCTGCAGCGCGTCGCGCTGTATGCGGTATTCCGAGTAGTTGCCGCTGTACTCGAATATCCTGAAGTGGTCCACCTCGAGGACCTTCTCCGCGACCGCGTCGAGTAGGAACTTGTCGTGGCTCGCGAGGAGGACGGCGGCATCTATCCCAAGGAGGTACTCCTCAATCCACTCGATCGTGTCGATGTCCATGTGGTTCGTCGGCTCGTCGAGGAAGAGGATGTCCTTCTCCTTCGCGTTCGCGAGGGCTCGCGCGGTCAGGACCTTGGACTTCTCCCCGCCTGAGAGAGAGCCGAAGCTCTGGTCGAGCAGCTCCTCGCCGACGCCGAGGTCGTTCAGGATCGGGTCGTTCACGATGTCGCTCCGGCTGCGGGCGACGCCCAGTTCCTGGTGCAGCGCCTCGTAGCGGGCCATGCGCGCGGGAGCATCGGACGCTGACCATGCGTCTTTCCCCGCCATCCACGTCTCCATCTCCGCGAGCTCGGCCTCGATGCGAAGCGCCTCCGGACTGGGGGCGGACAGGATGTCCCGCACGGGCGTGTCCTGCGGCACGTTAGGGACCTGCGGGAGGTAGCCGTAGCGGAGCCCCTTCTTCAGGATTAAATCTCCGAGGTCCAGCTTGGTCTCTCCCGCAATTAGCCTGAACAGCGTGCTCTTCCCCGAGCCGTTCGGGCCGACCAGGGCTGCCTTGTCACCCGCCTGCAGAAGGAAGTCTGCGTGATTGAGGACGAGCGTCGGGCCCCACGACTTCATGAGGTCCCTGCCCGCGATGATCGGCTCCATGTCTCATAGCGTATCCCCGCGACCCAGATTAGGTTTCGCCCCGCACGGAGATGATGTGGTCACACGGTTCGACGGCTAGGTCGGGCGCATCCGACCAAGAGCGATGGATCGCGCAGTGGTGTCGTCGCTTCGTGGAGGCTGTGGTTCAAATAGCAGGCAGTCGTCCCTCACTGCATGGCGAAGAAGAAAATCAAACTCACTCGGGCCGGTCGAGCTCGCGCGCGCCGCAGGCACGGCGTCCGGGGATCGCGGACCAAGTGACGCACTGTTTGCTGGGGGATTGCCACCGACCTCGTGCAAAATGATTAATACGCCCGGGGCTGTTTGATTCCCAGATGGGCGACGTGAGCATCGCGGCCGCATTCGCGATAGGTGCGCCGGAGATCCTCCTGATAATCGCTGTATTGCTAGTTATCATAGGCATCGCCCTCGCCTTCCGCGGCAGGAAGCTCTGGGCGGGTCTGATGAGCATCATAGGCGCCGTGATAGGGGGCACTCTCGGCTACCTCTTCGGCATGCTCATCAACGACTGGATCACCGCGCTGATCCTGTCCATGGTCGGGGCGTTCATCGGCTCCCTCCTCTTCGGCTACATCGTCAAGATCGCGCTCGCGCTCGTCACGGCCCTGCTCGTGGCGGGGCTGGCGTACATATGGATGGGCTCTGGCATGTCCCAGGACCTCCGCATAGTCCTGGCGGCGGTCCTCCTGCTCGTGATCTACGCGGTCGCCTACTGGTTCATACAGGAGATAATAGCGTTCGTCACCGCGCTCCTCGGCGGGATACTGGTCGGCGTGGGGATCATCCTCCTGGGACTGGGCACCACCGCCGCCGTCGCGGTCGGCGGGCTCGTGTTCCTGGCGGGCTTCGTCATACAGACGGTAGGCTATCGGAATGAGAAGAGGCGCAGGGTTGCGCGCGCGGCCACGGCCACATACTACGTCGCGTCTGAGCCGGTCGTGACTGAATCGTACGAGGAGGCGCCGCCGCCACCGCCGGAAGAGGAACCGGGGCAGTACTGAGTGCAATGTGCGCAGCCGCGAAGCTCCTCGTTCATACATCGTCTCAGGATTTCTTCGTGCCCCCACCGAACAAGGCCTTCACGAGCCTGGCGCACAGACCGAGCGCGTTCTCAGCCTTCTTGACGGCCTCGGGCGCGTAGTCCTTGAAGTACTCCGCGTCAATCCCCTCCTCGAACCCGTAGCCCGCCATGGCCCTCTCCGAGGCCAGTTCCCCCAGGACACCGACGATGGTATCCACCTTCGACGTGAACCATGCGGGCAGGCCGGGCCGCGCGGAGAGCGTCGCGAACACGCTGGAGACGTCGTGCTTCTTCGGGAAGTCAATGCCGAAAGAGATCAGCACCGCCTTCGCCGCGTGCTCCGAGCACATCTGCGCGGCATAGACGGCGTCGTCCCACCGCCCATCCTCGAGCGCGACCTGCGCGCCCCGGAGCCACCGTCGGGCCCTCTGCACGGCCAGGTCGGCGATCTCCGATGTCTTCATAGCTCGATCGCCTCCCCAGGCTTCACGTCGGCGATCACCCAGTAGTGCCCCACCCCTGGCTGCTCGATCCTCCTGCTGCCGAGTTCCTTGAGCCTCTTCTTGAACGACTCGATGAGTCCGTGAAGGAAGCCGTCCCTGTCGAACAGGACGATGCCTTCTGTTAGCGCGTCGAGGTAGAGCCTCCTGAAGCGCGTCGCGTCGTCCGCGGCGAGGGGGTAGACCTCGATCGAAGGGAAGAATCCCTTGGCCACCGCCTCCGCGTGCTCGCGCGTCCCCCTCAGCTCGGATTCAAGCTTGAGGACCTCGCGCACCACTCCCCTCCTCCCCCCGTCAAGACTGTCAAGGACGACGAGCAGGTCCATGTCGCTGGACTCGTCCCAGTCTCCTCGCGCGACAGAGCCGAAGAGGAGCACGCCCCTCAGGCGCTCTCCATACCGTCTCAGCAGCAGTTCGCAGAACCGGCGGAGGACCTTGCGATAGGCCGCGTGAGGGATTCTCTCGACGTCGATCTCGGGCGACGGGGCGAGCTTCTCCTCGAGGCGGGTCACCAGCTCCGCCACCTCGGTCCCTTTTTCCGTCAGCGAGTACAGTCGGTCGGTCTTGGCGACGAGCCCCAGGACGACGAGCTCCGCCAGCTTCTTGCTGAGGGTCCTCGGATTCCCCACTGTCTCCTGGAGCGTCGAGAATCTCGCGGGACCCCTCTCGCGCATTGCCCTTAGGAGCTGTGAGGCGGCCTTGTCCATCACAATTCACTATACAATGGTATAGTATTAATACCTATCAGGATAGCGAATCAAGTGAGGCCACTAACCTGCAATAAGGCTCAGTTACTCGCTGCATCCTGCTCTTCGTGTCTTGCCTCCTCCCTACCCGCCAGACGATATTCTCGATTGCCCATCGCACCACCGCCACCGCCGGATGAAGCCTGGCAGTACTAGGACTCGAATGCCCCGCCGATCAGGAGGAGAATGCGGAGCAAACATGAAAAGGGTTGGCGGGCAATCTATAAATCGTTGAGGACTGATAGTCAGGCGAGTGGAGTTCGAGAGGCAGGCACGATGGGAAGACTTGTAGCGGGGCTCGTCGCGTCCTCGGTAATCCTGGGGATGTTCGTGTTTGTGTCGCCCCCCGCAAGAGCGCAGGGCAACGCGCCCCAATGGACAGCCGGGGACTACTGGGAGTACACGGGTCAAGTTGAGATCTTCAACGCGTCGTTTGACGCCCTTGTCAGGCAGGAAGTTGAGGGAACAAGCCCGCTGACAATGGGCGGCATGACGTACGATACATACCGATGCAGGATGACGCTCCTGCTCACGGGATTGCAATCGAATCTCACGGCCTCCGGAGAGAAGTACGTCCAGCTGTCGACTCTCTCGCCCGTACGATCTGAGACGACCATGGATGGCAGGTTGACGAACATCACCTACCAACCGCCGTTTGAACTCTACCGGTTCCCCCTTCACAACGGTCAGAACTGGTCGACAACGAGCTTCACCACGATAGCGTATGACGGGAACTCGACCAGCTTCAACTGGACCCAGGCGGTGACGGTATCGGGACCTGAGACGATAGTGGTGCCCGCTGGCACATTCGAGGCTTTCAATGAGACGGCGCGGACCATGGAGGCAGGACATGTTGGGTGGCCATCCTTTTACTCGGACGACGTTGGCAACGAGATCAGAGCCTGGGGTTCCTTTCTTGGGACCATTCCACCATTTCTCATGGAACTCAAGTCCTACAACTATCAGCACGCTTCCGGCCTCGTGTGGATCGTCTTGACAGTGGTCATCGTCGTTGTGGTTATCGTGGCGGCGGTGACCGTTCTGTTTGTCAAATCTCGCAGGAAGCAGCAGACGGCCCCGCCGGTGTCACCGCAGGCTCCTCCTCTCCCTCCGCAGGGCTAAGGCCGCAGACCCGATCATCAACAATCCGACCCTCACCTGGGAATGGGAATCCAATCCTCCCGCCACCGCCGCTCCCGCCATCTGAATTGAGGATTCCATGGACGGCACCAACTTCAGCTGCGGATGAACGATCGATTCCATTTCGTCAGCTTGACTTTTATAGATAATGCGACATATCGTTCAGATGAGCCCCCGCCATTGACCGCGCGAAAGGAGGCAGAGGGGCTCGAGAGGGGCAGAGGAGATGACAAAATCAGCATCGTTGTTGGCGGTGTTCCTGCTAGTTCTAGGCACGTTCGTATTCGCTGCGCCAAGGGTGAGTGCGCAGGGTGCCGCGCCGGTATGGTCGATCGGAGACTACTGGGAATACACGGGGACTGGCGACATCATGGGTTCGGAGTACAATCTGCTCACCAGGTTTGACGTGAAAGAGAGGACGACCATTTCCGTCGGGAGTACCCCCTGCGAAACATTCCATATGACGATGAGGTTCAATTTGACGGCGGGAAGCGTCTCCGAATCCATCACATATGATTATTGGGTTCGAGCTTCCGATCTGGCGAATGTCAAGTTTGAGATGGACTACTTGTCCATTCAGTTGGAGGTGACATTCGATCCTCCGCAGCAAACGTTTAATTTCTCGCTCAGCGGCGGCAAGAGTTGGTCATCGACGAGCACGATGACAGCAACAGGAATGGGCATGCCGCCAAGCAATTCGACGATCACGACCGACTACCATGTGTCGGGCCCTCAGAAGGTCACGGTTCCCGCAGGCACGTTCGATTCGTTCAATGTCACCATGACGGGTTATGGAAACCCTTCGAGCGCGTTCTACTCTGACGCGGTTGGCTATCTTGTCAAGACTGATTCTCCGATTCCGGGCCTCGCATCTTCCGGCATGTCATCCATGGAACTCAAGTCCTTCAACTACCAGCACGGTTCCGGCCTCGTGTGGGTCGTCTTGATACTGGTCATCGTCGCTGTGGCCGTCATGGCGGTGGTGGCCGCACTGTTGATCATGTCCCGCAAGAAGTCGCGGATGGCCCCACCGATGCCGCCGCAGGCTCCACCTTTCCCGCCACAAACACCTCCTTTCCCTCCGCAGGGCTAGGGCCGTGACTATGGCTTTTCCATCGGGTCTCGTCGGAAAGCGTGTGCGGATCTTTATCGACGAATTCGATGCCCAAGAGCCTCCGGAACTTCCCCCCGGAACGATTCTGCGCCGACTGGCCGGACCGGATCACGGCGACTATTGGCTGATGCGGCTGGACACTCCGGTGGTATGTCAGGTGTGGAGGGCTGCGAGTCGATGGACTTTACACGAATTGGTCGTGGCCCCCCATTTCGCGGGAGACTCACTCAGCAATCTCTTCGGCTCGGAGAAACATGATTGCGTGGCCGTAACCATTGCGAGAGTGATCTCGCCACTGGAGGCAGAAGTAGATCGATTCGAGTTCTCGCAAGTAGACTATTTCGCCCGGGGGCATGTAATAAGGGTCGGATGACCACCATCCATCGTCTTCGCAAACCTCAGAGGATGTCAGGACCGGCAATTATTGGAAGGAGGCGGGCCATACTCCGAGCGCTCCCTTGACATGTAGCAGCCGATGTATTTTGGCGTGGCGGGGAAGACGGGGGCGAAGAGTAAGGGCGCGCCGGGGACGGCGAGACAGACCTTGCCTGACAAGAACGTCGAGGTTCGAGGCGGGAAGATTCGACCTGCGGCTCACGGCGAGGGACGACGATGGCGGTGAAAACGAAGCGGTCCTCGTTGCGTTCATTATCTAATGGCGGGAAAAATTTGGAGGGTCCGATCTGGAACAAGTCGGACTACCGAGCGTCATCGGCGAGCGGGTTCTGACCAACCTTGAGCGATCGGGCCGACAAAACATGCGGTCATCATTGACGGTCGCAGAGGGCGTAAGGCATATGTCCTCGCTCACTAATGTTCGCTCGATGGGGGCCCAGTGGCAAATCACCGAAGTGCAGATTGGCAAGATAGTCGTCCAGCCTGACAAGTACAAGCCCACGAGCCTCGCTCCTGTAGAACTTGAGCACCTAAGGCCCAAGAGGCATAAGATCGATATAGCCGTCTCGCAAGGATCAAAACGGTCTGTTTTCCTAGCGGTGATAGAATTCAGAGGTCGAACGTTGGTCGTGACTCGAAAGAGTGGCTCATACAGCGCAACCGAGCTAGTTAGGACCCTGGAAGATGCATACTTCGATCGGTTTCAGAAGGAATGCATGATTCCGCCCTTCGGGGATCGCGATGACGTGTGCGAATGCACTCTGAACAACGCTCGAGAATTCTCGGACTTCCTCCACCTCTTGAAGGGCCGCGGACTCAGCATGGTTCAGGGTTGAATGCCTTTCGTTGCTCCCATGCGGGTTAGGCTGAGTGCTGGAAAGTACGCTATCTGTTTCCACCGGTCGCTTCTTCGATTGACGTCGTGGACAGGAGAATCACCGACTATCTCCAAGAACTTCCCAGTGTCGCCGGAGTCGACACACCTAGTCGGTTCGATGTGAATCTTTAATATCGGGGGCCATCTTAATCTGAACGTGGAGAAAAGAACGACGGCACGGTGGAGAATCACACGGAGATACGCACGTCACCGTTCCATAGGCGTCTTGCTCTCCGCATTATTGCTTCTGATTGGATTCGCATTGATCATCTCAGCCCTCGTGACTATTGCTGTTACAGACAATCAATCCCAAGCGTCGTCGGAATCGGCCCAGGAGAGCTTGGAGCGAGCCGCGTCTCTCGGGATCTGGGGGACTCTAGTTGCCTACACCGGCTCCGTCTTGTTGGTCGTCGCAACGCGTCATCCCGCCCTTCCAAACGAAGAGGCTCTGGATGTCACTTCGGGTATCAGGATTGAGCATGCTGGCAACCTATTCTTCATCATCGTGCTGATCGCGCTGTGCCTGGTCTCCGTACTGGCCATAATCTTCATTGGGAGAATAGCCATTCCTATCGGACCGACTGGGCTCGTTTTTCTTCTGATTCTCAGGAGAGCCTACGTCGAAGATAGGCGCCGAGAAGCCGTGCGGCGACAGGACGTGGGATAGCTCTCGAGCTTCGGCCAATTTCAAAGATTCCTGAATGGACGAGAACAGCGCTGTTGACTGGAACGGTAAGGTGTCCGCCACTGGGATGACATTGCCATCGGAGAAATAGCAGCTGCGTCTAAGCGGACTCGCAGGTCCACCAGTTCTCCTCGGCGGGAAGATTCGAAGTGAAGCTCACGGTGACGGACTACGATGGCGGCACAAGTGAGAGGCTCATCATCGCGTTCATTGTCCAATGGCGGGAACAATCCGGAAGCGAAGATGTTGGAATGAATCGAGTTGACGATAGGCACCGCCTATGATGGGGAATTGGCATCCGCAGCTTATGGTTGCGACGCTGCCGTCATCAGGCGTCGGTCACATCTACTGACAATCACTTCATCGCGACGTTCTCAACGGAGATGCAAAGCCATTCTCAAATCTTGCGTGGCGCTGCCAGCCTGGCCATGCCCGTCGCGACGAGGCGGTCTACGAATCCTCGCACTGGGGCATATGCGTCCTTTCCTGGCCATCCCAGCGCCATCTCCTTTCCGGAACGCAAGCGAAGGGTAATCGACTTCGGCCAAGTGCCGTTATAATAAGGCGGTTCGATCCACACCTGCTCGACCTCGTCCGCGCGTATTTTGAATGTTAGGTGATTAAGGGCATACGAGAGCGGCCTGATGGCGGGCTCAAGCGAATCGGCAAAGACCCTGAAGCGCTGGCGCTTCCGAATCGCAAGCCAACAATACGCCGACAATGGGACCCAAAGCACAAACGGGAAAAGGTTGCTCACCGAGGAATGCGGGGGGAAAAGATACATGACCAGTAAGATTACAGCGCCGATTGTCTCCACGATCGCGACGACGATCAGCTTTTTGCGGCCTCTTGAATAGGTGCGCTGCGGCTCTTCATAAAGTGGTTGCGTGGAACTCATCACTCCCCATCCCTAAGATTGAATCCATGACTTTGAGATCGGTGAGGATGCCAAGCCCGCAGGAGCGTGATAAATGGGCTCGGATACTCCGGTGCCGCTACCCTCCGTCTCGGGATTTCCCTCATCATCCTGTGCTATGCGTTCCAGAGTTATCAAGGTTGCTGGCAGACGCCGCGTAGGACAGCCCGGGCGACCTAGAGTCATCATCGTCCATCGCTCTTCATATTCTCCGTAACGGACTCGCAGGTCCACCGGTACTCCTCGGCGGGAAGATTCGACCTGAAGCTAACGGTGAGGGACGACGATGGCGGCAAGATCGGGTTTCTTGTCGTCATCATGATCGCCGGCTAGAGCTGACACCGAGAGAGGGACCGGGGCAGTATCCGCGTCCCGGACTCTATTCGAATTTCGTATTATCAATTGCGAAATTCGTCACTTGTCAAAAAGTCTCTCCAAGTTTATAATATACCTCTTAGTCACATTCCGTCGTCGGGGAGTAGGAATCTGAGGCGTGATAGCTTCGCGAAGAGATTATGGCGAGGAAGGACGGCCGGAGGAGGTCGTCACAGCTCCAACATCCTGCTGATTCTCGTTCTGGCCATGACGTTATTCTTATGTTTCCCCCAGGCAGCCGCCGCGCCCGTCTACGAGAGCCGCCAAATCGCCCTTGGCCCAGGCCCCATTGGTGCCTGGGACCAGGCCGGTGTCATGCAGCCCACCGTGCTGCTGAGCGGCGGCCTCCACAGGATGTGGTACACTGGTACCGACGGTCTCACGACCGGAATAGGCTACGCAGTCTCCGGCGATGGCCGCCAATGGAACAGGGTCCTCACCGACCCTGTCACGATCGCGGGTCCCGGCTGGACTGGCGTGACGAAGCATCCGAGCGTGCTGCCATGGGAGACCACGGGATATCAGATGTGGTTCTCGCGGGACATCACTGGCGGGGCGATTGGCCATGCGACGACCGCCGACGGCATCTCGTGGGGAAACGCGAACACCGTGATGCAGGCCGACGTCTCGATTCCCTGGGAGAAGGGCGGCATCGGTGAACCTACGGTCCTCCGCGACCCGTCGGGCTTCTGGATGTGGTATGTCGGCGTTGATGCTTCCGGCGGGAATGCGTCCATCGGTCTGGCAACGTCGGCGGACGGTATCAACTGGAACAAGGCAGTCTCCAATCCGATTCTGCGTCCGGTGGCGGGTGAATGGTACTCTGCCGGCATCCGGAGCCCTGCCGCGGTCATCCTGAGCGACGGCACCTTCGTCCTGTGGTTCAACGGCACCAATGGCCAGTCGAGCCGGATAGGCCGGATGATGTCCAAGGACGGGGTGAGCTGGAGCGCGCCGGAGCTGGTGCTAGACCTGGGCGAGGCAGGCACGGCGGACGGGAAGCAGGTGGGGGATCCAGCGCCTTCGGCGAACGACATGGACGCCTTGTGGTACGCGGGCTTCGACGGCGTGACGTGGAGGATCCTACTTGCGGTCCCTCAACGATTCACCACATCACCCTCAATTGTGACGAGTCCGAACGCGGCGGCAGCGTTCACGATGGGCGTCAGTCTGGTCGCTATAGGGGCTTTCATATCTTCTGAGCGGTTCAAGTACGCTTTCTTCGCGATCCCCCTCGCTTTCAGAGCGCGCAAGGACAAGAACCTCGACCCCTTCGTCCGCGGCCAAATCTACCAGTACATCAGGGAGAACCCGGGCGACTACTACAGTTCGATCATGAGCGCAACTGGCGCAACGAACGGGAACCTCGTTCACCACCTGCACGTTCTGGTGAAGCAGGGCTATGTTGTCCCTGCGAAGGACGGTCGCCTCGTCCGCTTCTATCCCAAGGGCACGCCCGTGCCCACGGGAGACGGCATCCGCTACAGCGCTCTCCATGTCCGCATCCTAGAGCAGATCACGAAAGTGCCCGGCATCACGCAGACCGAGCTGGCGAAGGTACTGGCTTTGAAGAAGCAGACGCTGGCGTACAACATCTGGGTTCTAGCGGATAGCGGCATCATAGAGGTCAGGACGATAGGCAACAAGACCCACCTACACGTCGCAAAGGAGCCAGTTGGCCAGGAGGTCCCCGAATGAGCGTTGTCCATGGCGGGGTCGGCCCAGTTCGTCGACTCTTCATTTTAATCTCCGCATCGACTCTGATGCTCTCGTCCGCGATTCTGTCGTCGTCCATTGTTGCTGTCGCGCAGGGCGACACCTGGGTGCAGTCGACGCGGCAGGACTTCGCGAACGGCACGGGATGGAACATCGACGTGGACTCTGACCCCGGCAACATCACCCTGCAAGCATCCACCACGACATGGATCGAGTCGCAGTTCAACCCGGGCCTGAGGCCTGGTCCATCCGGTTCCTGGGACGACTCGGGGATCATGAGCCCGGTCGTCCTCAAGGAGGACGGCGTCTACAAAATGTGGTACGCGGGGGACGACTCCGGCTCGGGGACATACAGGATCGGCTATGCGGTTTCAAACGATGGGGTCAACTGGACCAAGCCGAAGCTCGGTTTTGTCGACTATAGCGGGAGCCTGAACAACAACATCGTGCTTAGCCTCAACTCGTCGCTTCTCTATGAGAACGCCTCGCTCGTGCCGGGCACGGTCATACACGGGCCTGCGAAGTACCAGATGTGGTACTCGTGCAAGGGCACGAAGTGGGCCATATGCTACGCGGAATCGGGCGACGGTTTGAGGTGGTACCGGTACTTCGCGAACCCCGTCATCAAGCCGAGCGTGATCGTGGCGGGGCTGTTGTCGCCCGCGGTCGCCCCAAGCGGCTCAGGGTTCAGCATGTGGTTCGCCGAGCTGAACTCCCTAGGGCACTATCACATGAGGCACGCGGTGTCTTTCACAGGTGAGGCGTGGGGTCAGGATGTTCCACTCAGACCGGTCGGCCTTGGGGAATCCGGCGGGTGGTTCGATGGCGGGACCCTGCCAGGGACGGTTCAGCGTCTCTCGGGCGTCTGGCAGATGTGGTATGCCGGTCTCCATGGCTCGGTGCAGTCAATCGGCTACTCGAACTCCACGGACGGCTCGACGTGGGTCGAGGCCCCGCTGAACCCGATACAGGGATTTGGACTGCCGGGCTCGTGGGATTCGGCGAGCCTGTCGCGGCCCTCGGTCATCCTGGACGGAAGGCGGGACAGGATGTGGTTCGCCGGCTTCGACGGGACCAGATGGGCCATCGGGACGGCGTCCTCCGCGCTGGGAGAACGGCCCGTCCCGCCGAAGACGAACCCCGCCCTCCCGCTCGGGGACCTGGAGAGCTGGGACAGCGGCGGGATGTTCCGCCCCTCAGTGCTGTACAAGGACGGGGTCTACCACATGTGGTACACGGGCTCCTCGAGCGCAGACGGTTCCACGGGATTCTCAATCGGTTACGCTCGATCGAGCAACGGCGTGAGCTGGGAGAAGCCCTCACGCGACCCGGTTCTGGAAAAAAGCGCGTCAGGCTGGGATGGCTCCTGGGTCGGGTTCGCCTGGGTCGTTCGAGACGATTCGTCCGGTGGATTCAGAATGTGGTACACCGGCAGCGACGAGTCGTCCATCAGAATAGGTCTGGCTTCATCCTCCGATGGGATCTCGTGGCAGAAGAACGTCTCCAACCCCGCCGCGTTCGTCGGCAACCTCTCGTGGCTGAATCCCTCGGACATCAGATGCCCGTGGGTCGGATCCGAGCCGGACAGATACGTGATGTTCGCTGGCACGAGGACCGCGACGAACGTTTCCATAGCACGATTTTCATCATGGGATGGCGGGCAGACATGGGGGAGTGATGACCAGCCGTTCCTGACGCCTGTCCCAGGGACGTGGGCAGATTCCAGTGTGAGTTGCCCGACGCTGTACAAGAACGAGACGGGCCAGTCTCGGGAAATGTGGTTCGAGGGCTCCTCCGGCATGGACGTACCCGGGCTTGGAAGCATTGGCCACCTTGTCAGCGACGATTCCGGGAGGACCTACAGGCTAGACGCGAGGAATCCTGTCCTCTCGGCATCGCGGACATGGGATTCGGAGGGAATCGGCGGGCCCGCGGTCGTCGGCGACGGTTCCTCATACCGCATGTGGTTCCACGGGAGCGATGGCGGGCTCACCAGAATCGGATCGGCAGTCTCATCAGATGGGCAGGGATGGCATGAGATGTTCGTCCTCCCGCCGCTGTACTCGTCCAGAGGCGCAACTGGCGTGTCCGCGCCCACGGTATTTGATGACGCGGGCTGGCTCGCGATGTACTTGGCCGAGGAATCGGGCGGCGGGTGGCAGATCCGGGCAGCGAACTACAACGAGGGGACGAGGAGATGGTTCTCTTCCGGAGTCATCATCTCTGGCTCCGGAAGCTGGGACTCGCATGGCCGAAAGCCTCTCGCGGCAATCAAGGACGGGTCAACGTACAAGCTCTGGTATGCAGGTCTCGATGCATCGGGGCGCTGGTCCGTCGGCTACGCGGATTCGCAGTTTATCGGGGATCTCGTTGCGCATCAGGGCAACCCAATCCTCACTTCTGGTCCTCCACTGTCCTGGGACAGCGAGGGCATCGACGGGGCCAGCGTCGTCCACCCGGGCCTCAGCCACGAATATGAGATGTGGTATTCGGGGTTCGACGGAGTGATAGGGAGGATAGGCTACGCGTTCTCGAGCGATGGAAAGGTGTGGACGAAACCATTGGACTATCCCATCCTCTATCCTTCATCGGGCGTTTCATGGGACTGTGCCGGCGTCTCGAGCCCCCGGGTCATCATCGAGGGCGGGCTTTACCACATGTTCTACTCCGGATACGACGGAAGCGTCTGGTCTCTCGGTCACGCGTTCTCCGAGAACGGGTTCAGCTGGGTGAGGAGCAAGTACAATCCAATTCTGGGCGGCGAGTCATCCGCGGAGGATCCAGCGAACGTGCGGGATTCCTCTGTGCTGAGGGCGGACTCTGGCTATGACATCTGGTTCTCCGACTCAGTGCGTGAGAACAGCGCCATCGGCTACGCCCAGAGCCAGTCCCTATCCGTCGGCACCTTGACGTCTGCACCGGTTGACTCCGGAATCCAGGGGACGACCTGGGAAACGCTGAACGTGGCATCTAGGGGCTCTACTTCTGCGAAGGTGAGCGCAACGGTCAGGACCGGCATGCCGCCGTTCTTGGGGGCTACGTGGTCGAGTGATTCCTTCTCAAGTTCCCTCCAGCTACAGGTCCAGAGAAACAGATACCTGCAGTACAGGCTGACCCTCATCTCGCTAACCGGGGAGTGGAGTCCCACGGTCGAAGAGGTCAGCGGCGGGTACTTGCACGATCAGGGTCCGGTCGCGCAGCCGGCCAGCCCCGCCTTCGGGCAGTGCACAGGCGAGGTCAGGCCGACCTTCCGCTGGGACTATTCCGACTCGGAGGGAGACCCCCAGGGTTACTTCTACCTCCAGGTGTCCGATGAGCCGACTTTCACATCGGTCCACTATTCCGTCGAGGGGCCGTTGTCAGTCAGTTCCATCCGTCCCTCGCACACACTCGAGGACGGGATGTGGTTCTGGCGGGTGCAGGTCAGGGACGCCATCATGATGCTGGGGCCATGGAGCGATGCATCCTACTTCTGCGTGGACACGGCCCGGCCGAGGACCGAGCTCGAATTCCAGGGTCCGCATCTCGGGACATCTCCAACGTACATCTCCGGTTCCACTCTGATATGGCTCAATATGACCGACCCGGGATGCGGTTACGGCACGACGTGGTTCAAGCTGGACGGTCCGTTTTTGCAGCCTTACACCGGCCCGTTCGCGCTGCCGGCGGGGCACCACACGATCACCTACAACAGCACGGATATTGCGGGGAACCAGGATACGCCGCAATCGCTGGACTTGTGGGTCGACGTCACAGCGCCGACGACGAGCCTTTGGGTGGGGTCCCCGAACCACACGAGGAACGGGATCCTGTACATCTCGAGCAGGACGCCGATTGTGCTCGATTCGATCGACGCTGAGAGCGGTCTGGACGAGCCGAGTTCATATCAGTACGGCATCGACACCGCCGAATTCTGGATTTCCGGCTCGCTTGTCGAGCCGATGTGGCCGGGCCCGCACACGCTCTACTATCGGGCGGTGGATCGGGTCGGCAACGCGGAGGCGGTGCATGCCATGCAGGTCTTCGGGGACGAAGTCGCGCCGGTGACGTCGCTGACCATCAACGGGCCGCACGTTGGCGGGTCGCCGGTCTATGTGACGCCATCGACCACATTCAACTTCACCGCGACGGATGGCGGTGCTGGTGTCAAAAGCACATTCTATACGCTCGACGGTGTCGGTCCATACGCCTACTCGGGCAACTTCTCAATCAGCTCCGGGGGCTTCCACACCCTCGAGTTCTATTCGACGGACAACCTGGAGAACGCGGGACATCAGCCGATCACGCTAGTCGAGGTCGACGGTCAGGGCCCCGCCACAAGTCCTGCAATGCTGGGGCCGAGCTATCAGACGATCACGACCACCTATGTGACGTCGAGCACCGCGATGATGCTCGTGAGTTCAGACGCGGGCAGCGGGCTTGAACGAGTCTACTACAGGATCGACGGCGGCGGATGGACCCAGTACTCATCGCCGTTCAGCTTCAGCGGCCCTGGAGACCACACGCTCTCCTTCTACGGCGTGGATATTCTGGGCAATGTGGAATCCACCAAGGTCATGGATGTGTTCGTTGACGACGCGCCGCCTGAGACGGCGATTTCGCTGAACGGGCTCGCCATCCAATACGGCGGTCTGACCTACATGGACGATGGCGCATCGGTGATTCTATCGGCTACAGACAACGGTTCGGGCATCCTCTTCGTGAGGTACCGCCTCGATGGCGGGAGCTGGAACATCTACAATCGGCCGATCATCCCGGCAATGTCCGGCACGCACGTGCTGGAGTTCCAGGCAACGGACAACCTCGGACTGGTTGAGCCGTCGCAGCTGTTCATGGCGGTTGTCGACACATCGCCGCCCGTGGCCGACGCTGGTCGCGACATCGCGGTGTTCGCACCCGCGGAAATCATGCTCGACGGACTCGGCTCGACTGACGACACGATGATAGTGAACTACGAGTGGGTGGCGGAATCGAATCACAGCGTCGTGCTGAGCAAGGCGAGGGGCACGGTCTTGATCGAGACCCCGGATGATTACACGTTCACGCTCAAGGTGCGCGACCCGCTCGGCCGCGTGTCGACTGACAGCGTGACGGTGAAGGTCCTGCGAGACCCGGACTCCGATAAGGACACGCTGCCGGACGTCTGGGAGATCGGCAAATTCGGGAACCTGAGCTACGGGCCCGGTGACGATTCGGACGGCGATGGCACCACCAACATCGAGGACTACGGGCGGCAGCAGGGCGGCACGACGCAATCTGACTTGGACACCGTGACAACGACCGGGGAATCCCAGACTGGAGATGCGATTGTCCTGCTGCTCGTTTGTCTGCTCGGCGTGATCACGGGGACCGCCATAGCGCAATCGTTCAAGATCAGAGGGTTGAAGAGGAGACTGGCGGACCTGGAGGCGGAGAAGAGCATCGAGATCGACGAAGATGGGCGGTGAAAAAACTTGCAGGTTCCGCTCGCGGTGATTGAGGAAAGGCGAAAGAAACCTCGCCTTCTCCTGATTATCTTGGTTGTCATAATCATGACGATAATCGCCTCGACGGCGACCTGGATAATCCTGGGGGAGCTGTCGAAGGTCAGATACATCACCTACACGTATACCGTCGGCGTGAGCGCGCCGGGGAACATGGCCTACTATCTGCTTCTGCCTTCCATTGTCGATGTGAACGGCAATGTTACACCGATCATGGGGGATTTCGCAGTCGTAACAGGAGACGGGATGTTTGAACTGACGGACACTCAATTCGGCAAAGCAGTCAACCTGTCTGGCCAGGGACACATCGTCGCGGACGGTGGAATGAAGAGAGCGCTGGATGGCGACTTCCCCCCTCTGAATTGGTCCCGTCATCCAAACGGAGACATGGACTTCGATTCGTGGACAGGATTCGATTCCAATCCCGAAGATGATGATTTAGGATCCGTATGGGTATTCGTTCATGCTGATTGGTCAGGGCAACCTTTGTCCGTTTCACTCACACTCAGTATTGGCGACATGCATCACGAGGCATTGCTGGAGACAACTCAGGAAGGGTGGCAAGAAGTGAATGTTCGTGCGGTGACTAAAACACCCTGATTCTTCTCTGTCCACCAACCTCGACTGGTATCATGCGCTCACGATTCTCTCAGCGGTCGCGAGGCTTCTGTTGTGGTATCTCTGGCGTCTCATCGCCTCGCCTCTTCTTTCGGATCAAGAGGAACAGGACTAGTATCACCACCAAGGATACAATGACGATTATCAGCCACCAGTATTGATTCAAGAAATCAGGCGGCGGAGACGGCGGCGCCTTGATTGTGAAAGGTCCGCTCTGGGACCAACCCTTGAAGCCGCCAGAGTCTATGACAGTGATATTGACGATGACATCGTTCGCCTCTATCTCGGGGAGCGTCCATTCGAATGACAGTTGCCCTTTTAGAACCACAATTTGATTCACGACGCCTCCGGTCGTGAAATTCACGTAGATGGTTAGGTTCGCATTGATGTCTTGATCGTCGTGCATCGTCTAGGCTACGGCGTGGGTAGAGCCTTTGAGCCACTCCTCACCGCCGATGGGCGTGCTCAGGGCGATTGAGGGCGGCGTCCATGATGACGTTGGACACACCATTCTATGTTTCCCCAATAGGCCCTGCATAGACCAACATATACAGGGGGGCGAGAACTGGGTCTATGTCGACCAAGTGGCGTTTAACCTAGTACAGATTGAGCTGCAGGCCTACGAAAGCTTGATGTCAACTCGGACCCTACTACAAGGCGTCATCGATTTCGATCCTAGGGTTTGACGACGATGGAAAGAGAGAAACGCCGCGATGAAATGAACCGCAAGATGGCCTTCAAAGTGACCGCTCTAGCGATAGCAATCATCCTCTTGGCGATTTCCGGATACTTGCTCCTCATGCCCGCAACTCCGCGCGAGGATTGCATGAAGGTATCCAGATTCGACTTGTCGTACATCATGTCAGACGCAAACTTGGGAAAGAGATACTGCATCAACGATGAGGTCGTTTCATCTGAAACGACGACGACTCCTGAAATAACGTATGATCCAACGAATGACACCTATATCGTTTGGAATTCCACAAGGACATACTCGGTGATTTTGTTCAATTCCACGAATCTTCCCCTATATTTCTTGGGCAATCGCACTCAGGAGTTCCAAGAAGGAGCGGACGTCACATTCTATCTGGAAGACAAGAGGTATGAGCATTTTGGATTCGAGAAGGTCATGGTTGAGCCAGAGTATGTGCTGAGCGTTCTTCTGAGAGGCTACTATCAAGGAGCAATAGGACACGGATTGTATCGACCCATTGAGACCGAAGCCAACTCAACCGCGACTCTACTGAAGCTCAACATAACAGCCGTCCACGACTCATATCCATTGCCGCTGAACTGGAGCGATATCCAGCTGCTCTATCGCAGCGGCTACATTGGCGTGACTCCGAATTTCCAAGTCAGAATCGAAGATCAAATGGGTTCTCTGCTAGGGACTCTCCAAGTTCTTTCCGGACATAGTGAGAATCCGAATCTAAATCTCCCGGTCTCTGCCGGCCAAGTCCTTGTCATCCCTCTAGACACGGGCATTGTGTTTGACCGCATAGATGTCGAAAGTGATACATGGCTGCTGAATCGAATCCATGTCTAGAGGAATCAGTAGGAAGTGGCGACCACCAGGTTGTCGAGAAAGCGGCGGGCTTGGCGAACATCGATCAACTCGAAGAGTGGATGCGGGCTCACCCACCGTGGCATCGATGAGCCTGAATAGCCTAATGGTTAGAGCGCTTGGCGTTCTACTTCAACGCAGCCCTGAAGTCCTCGATTAGATCAGCACTGGCCTCCAACCCCACGCTGACCCTGATCAGCCCCTCATCGATTCCCGCCAGCTTCCTCTCCTGTGGAGTCAACGTTCCATGAGTCATGCTCGCCGCGTGCTCGACCAGTGTCTCGACCCCGCCAAGGCTCACCGCCAGACTCGCCAGGCGAACGCCCTCGGCGAACCGCACCGCCGGCTTGTACCCGCCCTTGACCTCGAACGCGAGCATCCCGCCGAAACCCTTCATCTGTCTCCTCGCGAGGCGGTGCTGGGGGAACGACCTCAGGCCGGGATAGTGCACGCGCGACACCGCCTTGTGCCCCTCGAGGAACTCGGCGAGCGCCATCGCCGTCTCGTTCTGCCTCTTCACGCGCAGGGGCAGCGTCTTGATCCCGCGGCGGACCAGGAACGCCTCGAAAGGTCCTATGGACGGACCCAGCATCTTGTACACCTTCCATATCCTCTTGAACGTCTCCTCGTCCTTCGTGATCACCGCGCCGGCGATGACGTCGGTGTGCCCGCCAAGGTACTTCGTCGCGGAGTGAACGACGACCTCCGCCCCGAGGTCCAGGGGCCTCTGGTTCACTGGAGTCGCGAAAGTGTTGTCGACGACGAGGGGGGCTCCGACCTTCTCCGCCGCCTCGGCGGCCTCTCTGAGGTCCGTCAGCTCCATGGTCGGGTTGGCCGGCGACTCCACATAGACCATGCAGGTGTCGCGGTTGACCGCCTTGGTGAACGTGCCTTCGATGGTCGTGTCGAGGAACTTGGTATTGACCTTGAACTGCGGGAGGTACCGCGCGAACATCTCCGTCGTCGCGCTGTATAGGCTCTTCCCCGCCACGACGTTCTTGCCGGGCCTGACGAAGGTGAAGACCGTCGAGGAGACTGCCCCCATGCCGCTCCCCGTGGCTATGGCGTTCGAACCGCCCTCGATCTTCGCGAGCACGAGCTCCAGGTCCCTGGTCGTGGGGTTGCCCCAGCGAGTGTAGAACTCCGGCGGGGCGGTGGATAGGGCGAAGTCGGCGCCCTGCTTGGCGTCCTTGAGCCTCCAGGTCGACGACATGAAGATCGGCTCGACCATCGGCCCGTGTCCTTTCTTCCTGACTGGATGGATGGCGGTTGTCTCGATGTCTTCTGACATGGGTGCCGTGATTGAGGCCCCGCCTGAAATAGGTTTCCCGGGTCAAGATCGGGATTTGAAAATGGGAACGCTCCACATGCCACAATGTCCTGTCTCCTCTAAACGGTCGCAAAGCGGGCACCTTTCATTTATTAAGCCCCTGTGTGATGCACTTCGCGTGGCGGCACCTAGCGATCAGCGAAGTCCTGCAACACGATGGGGACTCACTTTGGTGCTGATAGGCGCCATCTTCGCAGGACTGGGGTACATCCTCTTTGCCGTCTTGGTCTATCAAGAGGCCCACAGCCCAAGCTATGATTCCATCTGGTTCACACAATTCGTTGCCGAACTGTCCATTGGCCTAGGCATCATTATTGGCGGAGTGGGTTTCTTCATTTATGCCAGAGCAAAGAGTAGGCACCAACCCTAGCCTGCCTTATTCCGCCAAGCCTGATAAATCCGCACTAGGCCCGACCATGCTGGGATCACCCGATTGTGGCACCGAAGATGCGAGATCGTATCACGTCTCAAACTTCGAGGGTCATAATCGCCATCGCATCGAACGCAACGGCAACGAGCAAACCCACAAGCAGGTAGACCCACCAATCCGCGAGTTCCCACCCAATCAAACGGGCGATCGGTCCATACACAAAGACAATCAAGTCGGCAATAGCCATCCAGATGCCAAGTACACGCAAGCCCTCGACAACTCTCTTCTTCCGATGAATCTCCATGAGCGGAGTCTCATCTTTGTATCGAGGCATGAATCTTGCGGCACAAGCATCATGTTCCAACGATGGACATTCCTATCATCGCCCCGTCAGAGCCTGGACCAATGATGGAAAGCGCGAGTCCGAAGATCAATATCCAGAAGTCCCATTACCGGTCTGCGCCTCCAGAGCCGTTGCCAGCACGACCTTGTCTCACCAATTCTCGGAAGCTCGGGTTCTCCATGATTGCCGACGCAATCCTTCCATCCACGATGCGAAAGTCCACCTTCCTGCCATTCCTCAGCAGGGTCTTTAGAGAGAATGTCCCTTGGACGCTTCGCGATTCGGGCACCCTGGTCAACAGAAGCTCGCTAACCTCGGATGCCCGGACGGAGAACGTCTGTGTAACCACGCCGAACTGCATATACTGAGCGATCAGCCTTTCTCCATCGAGGTGGACATACTTAGGGTTCGAAGTGAGAACCGCGTAGAGGAAAAGAGGGACTACCAGCATGATGAACACTTGCAGCAGACCAGTGTAGAAATCTGGAATCTTCAGCCAGAAGTAACCGTACGCTATCTCGAAAACAACGCACAGGACCGCAGACAATCTTGCCAATCTCGGATTGATGCGCGAGGTGTTCTCCAGGTTCGTATGTTCACCTGCCGCTTTCATGCTGGGAGTTCCTCCATTGGCCAAAGCCGCAAGATAACGCAATCATTCCCATGTCGTGCGCCACACTCCTCCATCGTTCGTCGGAATGGCGATCCCCGAGCCGTCATGTCTTATCCAATCTCCTCAATTCCTATTGCCAGAGTCCTGCGATATTCTCTCCATGGCCTCGCCCATCCAGTAGCCCTCCCATCCTTTGCTCATGAATCCCCATTACTGGTCTGCGCCTCCCAAGCCGTTGCCAGCGTGACTTCGTCTCACCAATTCTCGGAAGCTCGGGTTCTCCATGATTGCCGAAATGATCCTTGCATCGATGAACCCAAAGTGCACTCTCTTGCCGTTCTTCAGCACGGCCAGCAGAACCGATGACCCGCGAACCGATCCAGGTCCCGACCCTGAATGGAATCGGAGGTAAGCGACATCTGAACTACGCACGGAAATCCTTTGCGTGACGGTTCCGAACTGGTGAACTTCGGCGACCAAGCTGTCGCCCTCCATGATGAGATACATCGGATCCTCCGTCAAGAATACGTATGTCGCAATCAGGGCAAACACCCCGAGAAATAAGAGCAGAAGGCGGGCCCAGAGACTGCTCAAGCTGAGCCCCATGAGGACGAAGGCAACAACCAATAGGAGATAGGCGGAACTGAACAATGCGAGGCGCGGGGGACGGAGGCGCGCGGAGTTCTTCAGTCGAGCGGCCACTCCACCCAGCCCCCTGAGTGAATCAAGAATTCACCCATTTGTCCACTCCGTACGCCGACTCGACCAGCCCCATGAGAATCGAAATCTCCGCCAGGCACTTGAGGCTTGGCACCTCGCCTTTCACGGCTTTCACAAAACCGACCTCTGCACCGATAAATGCGAAGAATTGCGACAGAAGAGACTGAAAGCAAGGAGGAGTTGCAGACGGACGAGAGTCCCGCCCCAACCTGATTCTTGCGAGTTCCAAGCATAATGAAGGACTCGGACATCAGCTTCGCTCCTTGGGCCATGATTTTCAAGGATCGAATTCGGCTCTCGAAATAGGTTTCCGGATTCACCGGGTAATGCTCCAATGGTATGGTCACGGTAGGTTCAAGGCAATGCTTTTAGGGCAGCGACGTCTTTTGAAAAACCGTGGCCGACGAATCATGGAAAGCCATAGCGGCTCTGGCCATCGTGATCATAGTCATCATCATAATCTACTTCGAACTGAGGTTCCTCAGACGGAAGCGCATGGCCAAGGTGGACACGGCAGGCATCGCTGACGAAGCTTACAATGCCGTGATCACGACGAAGGCCATCGCGTCCGCGATGGAGCGCAGCGGGATCCGGAGCTTGGAAGCGAGGGAGCTGATACGCAGGGCGGAGGCGGCTCGCGCGTCCGGCGACAGCAGGGCCGCGCTGGAGCACCTGGCCAGCGCCAAGGAAATCCTGATGCAGGAGAAGAAGCGGCATCAGGAGATCGGTGACCTCGTGAAGCTGCCGAAGACTGTGACGGCCCCTGCGGTCCCGGAGGAGACGACGAAGGAGAAGCTGCAGAAGGAGCTGCCGAAGAACTACCTGCAGGCCAAGTTCATGCTCGGATTCGCGCAGAAGGCGATTGACGAACGCGTGAGCGAGGGCGGGGAGGTCAGCGAGGCTACCAGGCTCCTCGCGATTGCTCAAAAGGAGTTCGACGGCAAGGACTACGATGCCTCGCTGAAGCACGGGGTCCAGGCGAGGAGGGGGGCTGAGGAGCTGATAATCGAGATAAAGGACACGAGGTCGGTGACACCAAGAACGGTCACCACGCCAGGAACTGTCGTGACGCCGGAAGTCGAGATCAGCGTATCCACGCTCAGGTGCAGGAGTTGCGGCGCCGACCTGAAAATCGACGACACGTTCTGCCGGAAATGCGGTGTGAAGGCTGAGCTGGCGGTGTGCCCGTCGTGCGGGACGAAGCCAATGGCGGGAGACGCGTTCTGCAGGAAATGCGGAGTCGCGCTCGGCTAGGTCCATCCCGGAAAACCGTTAAGTAACCGCCGCGCGATGCGCCGGCGGGTTCGAGGATTGGGACGTGTTCTCAAGGGAGTGCCCCGTCTTGGATACGATGGACAGTTCCTGACGCCGATAGGGGCGCTCACTGCGGTGCTGCAGTCATTGGGGCTTCACACCAGCTACGATCAGCTGATGTTCCTCGGCGGCGGGGCCTTCAGGATCAGCTGGAGCCGGGATTGGCTCGCGGAGAGCGCCGTGGCGTGCAGCGAGGACATCGTCGCGAACGCGGCGGCTTCGCAAGGTTTCGTGGCGGAGACGCGCATGCACGGCGACCCGGAATCAGCTTGGACGAGAATCAGGGAATCAATTGACGCGGGAATCTCTCTCCTGACCAGCGGCATCCAGTCGCCACTAGAATGGGCGGCGATAATCGGATATGAAGAGGAACCGCGAAGGCTGGTCTTGAGGAGCTATTCCGATTCTACTCCAGAGCCAAGCGTCAGGCAGTTCGAGGTCTGGAAGGGCTGGACATACCAGGGAGAAGGCAAGATCCCGCTGACGAGTCTGAGGAGGGTCGGGAAAGTAGTGGAGGAGGACCGGGCGGTTCCCGCCGCGCTCGAAAGGGCGATGAGGTTCGCCCTGGAGGGTGAGTTCACGTTCGGCGGCGGGAGCACGGGCCCGCAATCTTTCTATTCAGGCGCGAAGGCCTACTCCGAGCTGGTGGAGGCCGTCCCCGCGATTTCTGAGGTTTCGACGGCCGAAGGTCTGGGCGAACGAGTGCACGTGCTGAACATGGTCCTACGGGCGGTCATCGATGCCCGCGAGGCCGCGATGGACTACCTCGAGGTCATCAAGCGGCGGGGGGCGAAGAACCAGATCTACGACGCGACCGTGGCGGTGGACAGGTACGCCAGGGAAGTCCGGGCACTCGAAGACGCCTTGGGGGAGTTGCCATGGTCCTCCGAAAAGCCCCTTGCGGATGCTTCAAGGGAGGCCGCCGCGGCGGCCTCCC
>JAFNFQ010000065.1 GCA_017885655.1 Methanobacteriota archaeon
TCGAGGTGACGTTTGACATCGACGCGAACGGGATCATCAATGTCTCCACAAAAGACCTCGGAACCGGCAAGGAGCAGAAGATGATGATCACCGCCACGAAGAGGCTCGGCGAAAACGAGATCGATCGCATGGTCAAGGATGCCGACAGGTACTCCGAGGATGACAGGAAACGGAAGGAGGCCGCGGAGATAAGGAACCAGGCGGACCAGGCGGTGTACACGACCGAGAAGATGCTCAGGGAGATGGGCGACCAGATAAGCGAGGCGACGAAGGCGAGCGTCCAAGCGAAGGTCGAAGATCTGAAGAAGGCGCTCCAGACCAGCGACATAGCGCAGATCAAGACGAGCCTCGAGGCCCTGAACCAGGAAGCGCAGAAGATCGGGGTCGAGATATACCAGAGGGCGCAGTCGAGCCAGTCGACTCCACCGCCTTCGGGCGAGTCGAAAGGGTCGAAGCCGGGCGACGACAACGTCGTGGACGCTGACTTCAAGGATGTGAAAGACTAGACGGCGGGAACGCCGGACCGGATGCGCTGAGTGCATGGCGAAACGTGACTATTACGAGGTGCTCGGGGTTACCCGCGAGGCCTCCAAGGCTGAGATCAAGAGCGCATACCGGAAGGCCGCCAAGAAGTATCACCCCGACCTGAACAAGGACAATCCCCAGGCCGAGGAGAAGTTCAAGGAACTCTCCGAAGCGTACGAGGTCCTGATGGATGATCAGAAGAAGCAGCTCTACGACCAGTACGGCTTCTCCGGGGTCCAGCAGCAGTGGGGCGGCGGGGGCTTCGACTGGTCACGGTTCACCCACTTCAACGACATCGAGGACATTTTCGCCGACTTCTTCGGAGGCGGCGGGTTCGGGGGCGGCCTCAGCGGAAGCCTGTTCGACCAGTTTTCCAGGTCGCGCGAAAGGGCGGGACCGTCGAGAGGCGCCGACCTGAGGTGCGGCATCGAGATTTCGCTGAAACAGGCGCTGGAGGGGGCCAGGAAAACGATCCAGCTGCCGATGCGCGTCGCATGCGACAAGTGCGGCGGGAGCGGTGCGGAGGGCGGGAAGATGACCGTCTGCCCGGAGTGCGGCGGGCGCGGTCAGATAAGCAGGGGCCAGCGGAGGGGTTACAGCCAGTTCGTCACGATCACCACCTGTCCACGCTGCCGCGGTCGGGGTCAGTGGCCCGAGAAGAGGTGTGCGGCCTGCTCGGGACTTGGGGAGATCGAGAAGACATCGACGATCTCCGTGAACATCCCGCCGGGCGCCCACGACGGTCTCAGGTTGAGGCTGCAGGGCAAGGGCGAGCCTGGAGCCAGAGGTGTGGCGCCAGGTGACCTCTACCTCGTTGTCCACCTTAAAGAGGACGAGAGGTTCGCGCGGGACGGGAACGATGTGATCGTGGAGGTTCCAATCACATACAGCCAAGCCGCGCTCGGTGCGGAGATAGAGGTGCCGACACTCGAAGGGACGGCGATGCTCACCGTCCCTGCGGGCACCCAGAGCCACACACTTTTCAAGCTACGGGGGAAGGGCCTGCCCAGCCTCGACGGGCGGGGCAGAGGGGACGAATACGTCCGCGTGACAGTGAAGACTCCAGCGAGGCTCTCCTCCGAAGAACGACGGCTACTGGAAAGACTTGGCGAACTGGAAGGTTCAGCGTCCACCAAGCCTCGTTTTTTCGGGAAATCGAAGTAGCGCTCACGGGAGGTTCGCGATGATCGAGAACGCCTTCACCAAGAAGTAGAAGGCAATGATTGCCCCGCTCGCAATCACGATCACAAGAACATCCTTGAGGACGACTCTCCCTATTCCCGGTTCCGAGCTGCTTGCGGTTACGTTACCGTGCTGCGTCGAATGCATCCTCAACATCAATAATGGCCTCGCGGCCTAATAAGAATTGTTGTTTGCTTCTCGAAACTGGAAACTCATCCAGGCGCTAACCATATCTAAGCAGAGCGCGCTTCACTATGTGAGCATGAAGAAGGTACTGGGCATCCTGACGGAGGACTTCCGCCTCTATCATGACCTGGTCGCAACGCTGAAGGCGAGGGACATACCGTTCGTGAGCCTCTCATTCTCCCAGCGAATACCTTCCAATGTCGGGGCGATACTCACTTCCGTCGCCGAATCACCGCGGATCCGCTTCCCTCACAAGGCCGAGTGCGGGGACATCGAGGATTCAGTGATGAGAGCCCTGCAGCTGCTAAGAGGGAAGACCGGGTGGAAGGAGGTCATCATGGGCATCGACCCGGGGAGCGAGCCCGGGCTGGCGGTGATCGGGGACGGGGAGGTTCTGGACGCACGGAGCGTCAATTCCCCGGAGGCGGTCGCACCCGCCGTTGTCTCGGCGATCAGCAACTTCCCGGCTGATAATTACAGGATCAGGATCGGTCACGGGGACGCGACGAACCGCAACAGGATCATCAACACCTTGGCGGAAAACGATCTCAGGGTCGACATCGTCGACGAGAAGGGCACGACCAGGCGAACAGAACACCCGGATGCCGATGCAGCAATCCGGATCGCCTTCACACCGGGAGTGAGCGCCGCAAGGCACTATGACATCCGGCCGACCGGAGGGGAGCTGAAGGAGATACAGAGAAGGAGCCGCCTGAAGAGCGAGGGGGAGATGACTATATCCAAGAGCCTTGCCAGGTCGGTTGCCAGAGGGGAGATGACCCTGGCAGAGGCCATCTCGGTCCACCGCCGGAGGAAGGAGCGCTAGCAGTTTTCAAAGTCAGCTAAAGGCATCCTAAGACTCATATAGTTCGTTGGACTTGAAATCAAACCGTGACCGATAAAGTCGTTCTCAAGGTTGCGGAGGCGCCACAGTCCGACGTGGGACTTGGCAGGGCGCGAGTGGACACGAAGACCAGGATGGCCCTGGGACTCGATGTCGGTGAGATAGTCGAGATCATCGGCAAGAAAAGCACGTCCGCCAAGATCTTCAGGGTCATGCAGGAAGACGAAGGGAAGGGCATCATCAGGATAGACGGCTTGGTGAGGAGAAACGTCGGCTGCTCCATCGGTGACAGGGTCGAGGCGAAGAAGGCCGAGGTTCTGACGGCCGAGCGCGTCACGATTGCGCCGATAATCTCCGAGGGCCACAGGATCTCGTTCGGCCAGGGAATAGAGAACTTCGCCAAGCGCGGGCTGCTGAAGAGGCCGCTCATGAAGGGGGACGTCGTCATAGTGCCCGGCATAGCGCTGATGGGCGGTGCACTGCCGTTCATGGTCGTGAAGACCACGCCTAAGGGCGTCGTCCAGATCAACGACGAGACAATCATCGAGATGAAGGAGGAACCCGTGAGGGAGGGGGAGGTGCTCACCTCCGCCGTCTCCTACGAGGACATAGGCGGGCTGAAGGAGGAGCTGCTCAAGGTCCGCGAGATGATCGAGCTGCCGCTGAAACACGCGGAGCTGTTCGAACGCCTCGGTATCGACCCGCCAAAGGGAGTCCTGCTCTACGGACCGCCGGGCACCGGCAAGACGCTGATCGCGAAGGCGGTAGCGAATGAGGCGGGTGCGAATTTCTATTCCATACAGGGCCCGGAGATAATGAGCAAGTACTACGGGCAGAGCGAAGAGAGGCTCAGGGAGAAGTTCGACGAGGCGCAGAAGAACGCGCCGAGCGTGCTGTTCATCGACGAGCTGGACAGCATTGCCCCGAGGAGGGAAGAGGTCACGGGAGAGGTGGAGAGGCGGGTCGTCGCCCAACTGCTGACGCTCATGGACGGGCTGTCCGACCGCGGGCAGGTCATAGTCATCGCAGCGACCAACCGCGAGGAAGCAATCGACCCGGCTCTGAGGCGCGGGGGACGGTTCGACAGGGAAATCGAGATAGGCGTCCCGGACCGCATAGGCAGGAAGGAGATACTGCAGATCCATTCGCGAGGCATGCCGATAGAAGGCAACGAGGAGGACAGGGAGAACCTCCTCACAGAGCTGGCGAACGTCACTCACGGCTTCGTCGGGGCGGATATGGCCGCGCTGGCGCGGGAGGCGGCTATGAGGACCTTGCGGCGCTATCTCCCCGAGATAGACTTGGACAAGCCGATACCGTCCGAGATACTGGAAAAGATGCGGGTGACCCCGGGCGATTTCAAGGAGGCGCTGAAGGAGGTCGAACCGAGCGCTATGAGGGAGGTCCTGGTGGAGATACCGCACACCACCTGGGATGACGTCGGCGGTCTGGAGGACCTGAAAGCGAAGTTGAAAGAGGCGGTCGAGATGCCGCTCAAGGACCCCGAGTCGTTCAAGCGCATGGGCATAACCCCGCCGAGGGGTATACTGCTCTACGGCGCCCCGGGGACCGGCAAGACGCTGATCGCCAAGGCGGTCGCGACGGAATCGGAGTCGAACTTCATCAGCATCAAGGGTCCCGAGGTCATGAGTAAGTGGGTGGGGGAGAGCGAGAAGGCGGTGCGCATGATCTTCAAGAAGGCGAGGCAGGTGGCGCCCTGCATAGTCTTCCTCGACGAGATTGACGCGATAGCACACAGGCGCGGCGGGGGGGAAGGCGACTCGGGTGTCACGGAGCGGGTGGTCAACCAGCTGCTCACGTCCATGGACGGCTTGGAGAGCAGGGAGGGCGTGCTGGTGATCGCCGCCACGAACAGACCGGACATGGTGGATCCGGCGCTGCTGAGGGCGGGCCGGTTCGACAAGCTGATCCTGGTCCCTGTGCCCGACGAGAGGACCCGTCTGGAGATACTCAAGGTCCACACGAAGAGCATGCCTCTGGACGGCGACGTCTCGATCAGCGAGTTGGCCAAGGAGATTGAGGGCTACACCGGCGCAGACATCGAGGGGCTGTGCCGCGAGGCGGCCTTGTCCGCCCTGAGGGAGAACAGGAAGGCCAAGAAGGTCTCCATGAAGCACTTCGAGGAGGCCAAGAAGAGCGTGCACCCTTCGATGGACGAGGAGACGGCGAGGGTCTACGAGAGGATGGGGCAGGAGATGGAGAAAGGCATCTCCAAGAAGGAGCGCGAAGAGATCAGCATGGGGTACTATAGGTAACCGGGCCCCGCCATCGCAGAGCTAAAATACGTCTGGCGTGTTACTGACTCAAAGAAAGCCAGGAGGCGATGGGATGAAGAAGTTTGTCAGCGAGCTCCGCGGCAAGACCGTCATGACGCAGGATGGGCAGATTCTCGGCATGATCGAGAACCTCATGGTCGACACGAGGTCTGGGAAAATCCAGGACGTGCTGGTCATTCCCGCAGAGGAGGTCGAGACGAAGCTCTATAAGACCGACGCCCAGGGCCGCATAATCCTGCCCTTCACGGGCATGAAGTCGGTCAAGGACGTCGTCGTGATGACGGTAAAGCCAGAGTGAACCGCAAGCTCCCGTTTCAGCATTTTTCGCCCGGACTTGGGCGAGCGCCCCAATAAATGATATATCACCGAAGCTATACGGGAGCAGAGAGGACTGATGGTAGCGGAATTCACCCTTGGACTCGTGTTCCTAGTCATCGGAGTGATAATGCTCGTTATTGAGGCGGCCTCTCCCGGCTTCTTCATGGCGGTCCCGGCCACGGTGCTAATCGTCATCGGTCTACTCGGCATGTTTGTGGAAGGTTTCCTGTTCTCGGTCTGGAGCCCAATACTGGCCATGCTCATCGGCATCCCGATAACGCTCTTCACGATGTGGTTCTACTCGCGGTTCTCCCCGCCATCACCGCCGACGACCACGGTCGGAGAGAGCCTGATTAGCCGCCAGGGTATCGTCACCGCCTTGGTGAGACCGCATTCCTTGAGGGGCAAGGTGAGGATCGAGAACGAGAGCTGGAGCGCGACCTCCGACGAAATCATACCCGTGGGGGAGCGGGTCTTGGTGATCGGGAGCGAGGGAGTCCATGTCATCGTCCGGCGGCTGACAGCCCCGGGCACAGGGAAGGAAGGAGGGTCGAAATGAAGGAAAACGATGTGAGGTCGGGCAAGAGGGAGATTGGCGCAACGATCATGCTCGGAACTCTCGGTCTGATGTCGCTGGACATGTTCGGGCTGACGGCGCAGGTGGAAATCGGAATCGTGGTCGGGCTGTTCATCCTGATCCTGATCGCCGTCATGATACTGCTGGCGAGCTCGATGAAGATAGTCCAGCCGTATCAGCAGGGACTGCTCATAGTCCTGGGGAGCTTCCGCAGGGTGCTCAATCCCGGCATGAACTTCGTCCCGCCGATGATTTCCGAGGTGAGGAGAATAGACCTGAGGACGCAGGTGCTCGATGTTCCCCGCCAGGAAGTCATCACCAAGGATAACTCGCCGACGAACGTCGACGCGGTCATCTACATCAAGGTCATAGACCCCAAGAAGTCGTTCTTCGAAGTCACGGACTACCATATCGCAACTTTAGCACTCGCGCAGACCACGCTCAGGTCGATCATCGGTGACATGGAGCTGGACGAGGTTCTGTACAACCGAGACAGGATCAACCTGAGGCTCAGGGACGTGCTCGACGAGGCGACTGATAAATGGGGCGTGAAGGTGGACGCCGTCGAGATAAGGGAAGTCGACCCGGTGGGCCCGGTCAAGGCCGCGATGGAGGAGCAGACATCTGCAGAGAGGCAGAGGAGAGCAGCGATCCTCCGAGCTGACGGTGAGAAGAGGTCTGCCATACTCGTGGCGGAAGGGCAGAAGAGATCCCGCATCTTGCAGGCCGAGGGTCTTCGGCAGGCGAAGATACTCGAGTCCGACGGACAGCGGCTTTCAATCATCCTGGAAGGGCAAGGAGAGGCGCAGAAGCTGCGCATACTCGCGCTTGGCGCGGCTGCTCTCGACACGAAGGCGCTCTCGGTCCTGAGCATGGACACCGTGAAGGAAATGTCCCGTGGGCAGGCGACCAAGATAATCTTCCCGTTCGAAATCAGCAAGATGATCGAGGGCATCAGCTCCTATCTCGGCGCAGCGACGGCGAGAGTCCCGGAAAGGGGGATATCGGATCTCCCTTCATTGGAGAAGGCCCTGGGCAGGATTGACCAGGTTCTCGGCCCCTTGCCGAACCCCGAGGAGATTAGGGAGGAGATGAGATACATCAAGGAGGAGATGAGGGGGATATCGCCTTCCACCGGGGCCAGCATGCCCGAAGAGGTCAAGAAGCGCAAGACCGTCGAAGAGATCTTGAAAGAAGAGGAAGACGAGGCGATAAAGGGCAGGTAGCTGGCAAGCGATCGGCTCTTGGCAATCAGTTTCACCTCTCCCTCGGGCGAGGCTAATACCAGCCTTGGAGTTCATGGGCTCGGATGTACTGGACAGAGGAGATCATGTGCCGCCCCGTCTTGGCGCACTTCCGGTCCTTGGGCTACCGCGTCTACCGCGAGGCGAAGGTTGCGGGAAGGTGGGTGGACATCTTGGCGGTGGGCAGCGAGATCGTGGCGGTGGAACTCAAGATTCGAAACTGGCGGGAGGCCCTCAAGCAGGCGATGTCTTACCAGCTCGGCGCGCACTACGCGCTCGTCGCCATGCCCCTCGACCACGTGTTTCCCGCGATGAGATCCCGGCACCTGTTCGAGCGCGAGGGAGTCGGGCTTATGGCGGTGAGTTCGGCCGCGGGCGACGTGCGGGTCCTGATCGAACCGGAAGCGTCGCCCAGGCTTCTGCCGTTCGTCCTTGACGGGGTGCTTTCTGGCGGGGACGGGAAATCGGGAAAGCCGGTGAGGAGAAGGAAGGTCCCTGTGATCGAGATACCGGGGTTCTCGGCGCCTTAGATATTCGTCAGCGATTCTGCCGAGACTGAGCAACTTTATTACCGGTCATCGCGATGCCGTTGCGTCCCCCGGGGGTTCTGTTATGGCTGATGACAGTCCAACAAACAGAGTGCTTGAGGCCGTGAAGAAGGAGAAGGTCAACTTCGTCCAGATGCAGTTCATGGATTTGCTGGGATTCGTCAAGACGGTCACAATCCCCACGACCAAGATCGAGAGTGCCATGGAGAATGGCGTAGTTTTCGATGGCTCCTCTGTCACCGGCTACGCTGAAATAGAGGAGAGCGACATGCGCGTGCGGCCGGACCCCACGACGTTCAAAATCTATCCGTGGATATCCGGCGACCTCAAGACGGCCGCGATGGTCTGCAACGTGTACGACTCGAGCGGCAAGAGGTTCAGCGGCGACCCCCGGTACATCCTCGAACAGACCATGAAGAAGGCGAGGGAACTGGGATACATCTGCTACACCGGTCCCGAGTACGAGTTCTTCCTCTTCAAGATGGACGGCGGGGGCCAGGTGACGAGCATCCCCTGCGATTCGGGTCGATACTTCGAGCAGCTGCCCCTGGACAAGGGCGAGGTCGTGAGGAAGAAGACGATCCTTTACTTCAACGAGATGGGGTTCGATGCGGAGGCAGGGCATCACGAGGTCGCGCCGGGCCAGCACGAGATAGACCTGCGGTACACCGATGCGTTATCCTCGGCGGACAGGGTGCTGACCCTGAAACACGCCATCAAGACGGTGGCGCTGGAGCAGGGTCTGCACGCGAGCTTCATGCCGAAGCCGATATTCGGGGTGAACGGCAGCGGGATGCACGTGCATCAAAGCCTCATGACGCCTGAGGGCGAGAACATATTCTACGAGCCTACGGCGAAGTGGGAGCTCAGCGACAAGTGCATGTGGTACATTGGCGGCCTGCTCATGTTCGCAAGGGAGAACTGTGCCGTGCTCGCCTCCTGGGTGAACAGTTATAAGAGACTGGTGCCCGGGTACGAAGCCCCGGTCTACATCAGCTGGGCGAACAAGAACAGGTCGGCGCTGATACGAGTCCCGGCGGGCAGAGGGATGAGCACCCGTCTGGAGGTGAGGAATCCCGATCCCAGCGGCAACCCCTACCTGCAGTACGCAGTCATGCTCGCGGCGGGGCTGAGGGGGATGTACAAGCAGGTAGAGCCGCCGAGCCCGGTGGAGACCAACATCTACGCTCTCGGGGCTCTTGAAAGGAAGAAACTCTCCATAGGCAGCCTTCCCGCCGACTTGGAGGAGGCGCTGGACGAGCTGGAGAAGAGCGACCTTATGCGGGAGACTCTCGGGGCGCACGTCTGGACCAACTACCTATACCTCAAGAGGCAGGAGTGCGAGGAGTACAGGATGCAGGTGACGGACTGGGAGCTGAAGAAGTACCTAGCGGTCCTCTAAGAAATCTCAATACATAGGGATCTTGCCGCTCGCCATGTCCCTGAGTCTCCTCAGTCTCTTTTCCATTGGCGGGTGAGTGGAGAACAGCGTGAAGAAGAAGCTTCCGTTGAACGGGTTGACTATGAACAGGGACGACGACGCAGGGTTCCCTCGCCGCATCGGCCTACGCTTGTTCGCGACCTCCAGCTTCTCGAGAGCGTCAGCGAGGTAGGACGGCTTCCCGATCGTTCGCGCTCCGACGAAATCGGCCTTGTACTCCCTGCTGCGCGAGATCGCCAACTGAACCGCAACTGCCGCGATCGGAGCGGTGATCGCGACCAGAATCACTATGAGGATGTCCCCACTGCCTTCCCTCCGACCCCTGCCGCCAAGGAACATGTTCCAAACGAACATCCGCGCCATGAAGGCTATCGCGCCCGCCACCGTCGCCGCGACGCTCATGACGAGGATGTCCCTGTCCTTGACGTGAGCCATCTCGTGCGCGATGACCCCGGAGAGCTCATTGTCGTTCAGGAGTTCGAGGATTCCCTCCGTCGCCGCGACGACAGCCCTTTCCGGGTTCCTGCCTGTCGCGAAGGCGTTGGGCGTCTTGGACGGGACGATCGCGATCTTGGGCATGGGCAGGCCGTTCAGACCAGCGACGTAGCGCACGATTTTGTAGAGGCGCGGGGCCTCTCTTTCGCTCACGATCTTGGCGCGGTAGGACCACAGCACGATTTTGTCGGAAAAGAGGTAGCTGACCAGGTTCAGCACTCCCGCCAGTATGAGGAAGAAGAGCGAACCGGTGATCCAATCGTCGAAGAACACCGCACCGATGATCCATCCTATCGCAACGAAGATCAACATGAGCACTGCGAACATCGCGAACAGACGGAGGTTCGGATGGGGTCGGCTGTATGCGGGTTCCATGGGAATTATATTCCATCACATCGTCAGTTAAGACGCTTTCGTTATTTCGAGGCTGAGCATCGAGAGTCCGCTCCTACCTCACGCCTGCTTGCAGATCGATCCCAACCGCTTCCTTGACGCCGAACGGCCCTGGCGGGAGGATCCTTGTGACCTCCTCCACGGGCACCTCGAAGATGCGGGCCAAGCGGCCAGTCAACTTCTCCTTGGAGATGTCCCCGGGCTCCAGGATGGCGTAGCGGCGGGATTTGACGGTGACCGCGGACGGAGGACCTGCCATCGCCTTCCTGTGTCCTTCATATTCGATTTCGCCTATGGCCACTCGGACCTGGAGATCCTTGAAGTGGTTCCTCTTCCCGCGGATGATGAACGCCCCCTTGGGAACGTACTCGCCGCTCTCGGGCGTCTTGCTCACCTGTTCCGGGGTGACCCAGTAAGCTGACCCGGACGCGAGCTTGGACGACCACGCCTTGCTGTGGAGGAGGGCGAACTCGCATACCTCGCGCAGGGTCTGCTCACCCGCCTTCGCTCCATCCTTGACGACCACGCTCGGGGCGCCGTGAACCTCGGCGTGCGCGTACCTGTCCCCGTCTTTCAGGTGCTTCCTGACGAGGCTCTCGTTCGACCTCGCGTCCCTCCCGCCAATCACAAGGAAACCCTCCGATGAAATGAACCAGCGATAGGCCTCGAACCAGAACTGCTTGGTCGGCTTGATTTTCGGATGCGCGGCGGTCTTCTTCGCCTTCTTCACCGCCCGCTCCATCTCCTTCTTCGTCTCGGCCAAGGCGGCCCCGACCTTTGCGGACTGTTCCTGCGCCTTGCGGCGCTTCTCGTAGAGCAGCTGAGTGTTCCCGTTCACATCTTCCCGATAGTCGAGCTCGATTGAATCCTCCTCTCCTATCATCACCGTGATCGTGTGCATCTCGTGGTCGATCGACTTGACCCGAACGTTCTTGGGTTGTCGTCCCTCTCTCACCATCTTGAGTAGCTCTTCGAATTCCTGGAAGTGTTCAAAGAGGAAGAACGCAAGGAACTCGCACTTCACCTGTTCATCCTTGAGCGCCTTGATGCTCTCCTCTTGCTGCTGGATTCTTCTCTGGAAGCGCCCGGCGACGTCTTCTCCAGGTTCGACCTCCTTCACCTGCTCCTCGCCCTTGGCGGTATCGAGATACTTGGAGAGCGCCTCGCTGCAGGTCGAGCACTGGATTCTTTCCTTGTCGGCGTAGACTTGCAGGTCGATCGGGACGGCATCAATCGCCTTGCCGTCTTGCACTATGAGGGCAGGTCTTCGGTCCTCGGTCACCGCCACAACGAGGTTATTCAGGGCGGTGAAAAATCCGTCGAGCTGCTCCTCCGTCAGAATCGACGCCTTGGACTTCTTGTCGACTCCCGCCAGAAGGCACAGTTCCTCTGCGTAGAGGCCCCCCAGGTTGAACTCCGATGCGAGGGCTCTCGAAACCGCCCCCTTCCCCGCCTTGAGCTTCGCATGGAATTCCTCTCTATCGATGTCGAGCGGGTTGAGGCCCGGCGGCGGGAAGTCGTAATCTTGTCCAGGCTTAATCTGTCTGTTCCTGAGGACCTGAGCGCGCTGGCAAAGAACTGTCTTCCCGTCCTCGACTAGGACGAGGTTTCCCCCGCCAAAGAGTTCGACCACGAGCATGTATTTCTTCTCGGTTTCCAGGTCGAAGACGACGACGCGGTCGAATCCTCTCTGGGTGATGGCGGCGATTGTCGGATTGGAGATGTAGCGTCTCAGCGCCTGCGCAAATGGCGGGGGCGTCTCTGGCTTTTCCCGGGCCTCTTGGAGACACAGCCACTTCCCTGGCCTCAGGTAGACCTCCTGTTTCCCGCCGCCTAGCAGGTTAACCTTGAGATAGAAATTGTCATCGCTCTGGTAGATCTTGTCGATGTGACCGCCAACCAGGACTTGCATCTCTGCAACGATTGCGATGAGATCGAAACTGGACACCGCCTCTTTCATTGCTCGTGGAAACAATGCTGCCTTACTTAATCATGAGCCCCCGCCATGGTGGCTCGAAGCAACGTTTATTACGCCTCCTGGCTTAGCTCGCCAAATGCCGCAGTGGCTTAGTGGTAGAGCGGCGCCTTGGTAAGGCGCAGGTCGAGGGTTCAATTCCCTTCTGCGGCTTCAGACTTGTATATCTAGTGTCGGTTTCGCTGCTTTCGCCCGCTTGGCGACGTTCCATGCAATGAAAAGGGTTGGCACTAGAGTGAAGAAGTAATCTAGAAACGCTTGGCCGCCCGCCTCACCCATATAGATGAAGTACACCCGCAGACCGTTAATCAAGTCGAATCCGTAGCCAAGCTGGGCTCCGACTGCCGTTATCCACAACCATACGCCTAAGAAAGTGGAGAGCAGAGCGAACAGGATCATCATGATAATCATGGGGCCCGTGACTTTCTTGGCCCCCCACTGCATAGCCACGGCGACTATGAACCCGTTGACCAAGCCAACCAGATAGAAGATGTTGCCTGTGGCTAAACCGATCCCCGCCCAGATCGCCGCGCCCACCAGCGCCCCGAGCAATCCCATTGCGATTGCGAGACCCCATCTCGGCTTGGTCGCGCGGTCGACTGCCGCCACTTGGGTGAACTGCTGCTGCAGCCTCGTGAGGTCGTCATCGCACATGTACACAGGGACGCTGTTCACGAGGATCAGGCGATTGACGTCCCTGCCGCACTTCTCGCACTTGGACGGATATGAGGGTATGACTGGCTTCAGGGCTGTGGTGAACTTCCTGAAGGTATCGAGGATATCCTCCACTTTCGGCGTGCGAATCGCCGGCATCAGAATGTAGCTCACGATTCCGTACTGGGAATCGAGTCTGACCATCGCATGTTTCAATCCGAGGTTCTTCCACATTTCCTTGTTCGAGATGATTGCGTTCAGGGACTGCATGACCGTGCCGGGCGGCAGGACCAACGCCATCGAGATGTATTGAGTCTGCGACAAGGTCGGCGTCCCTTGGATGCGGACGAGTAAATCGTTCCAGCGACCCCAGGCTGTGCCATCGTTCGATCTCAACCCAAGCTGCGCCCCCGCCTCGCGAGCGACTGCCTCCATGCCCAAGCTTATTCCCCGATGCGGGACGACTTGGAGAGTAGTTAACACTTATGGAAGCTAATGATCGACGGGCAATCCTGTGATTGGTCTCCTGGAGGCGAACGGGGTCATGCTGTACGTTCCATTGGTCTTTTCAGGGTCCTTGCCCCAGAGGCGACGAAGCAGCGCCGATTGGCGGTTGCGAACTCACACATCCCAAGCCCCTCGCCAAGGGGGGAGGTTTTTTTCTCTTTCCATTTTCATTGGAGGAAGCCCTCTGTTGACCCTTTCCTGCCGTGGGCAGGACCAGTCTATCTGCAGGATTCCAGCAGACACGGAAGAGCGTCCATCAGCCGATTGGATTCCACCTCTCGACGATCCGCGTCCAATCCCGGATGACCCTCGCGCACCTTGAGAACACTCTGACACACCTCCAGCCGACTCAATCCAATATCAAACCGGTCTTGGCGGGGTGTGAGAACACCCTGACGCACCTCCAGCCGATCCAATCCCTTATCCAGCGGATTCGAACGGAGTCCCGGACGGTCGTCTGGAACCACCAGACAGTCTTCCGACAATGCCAGAAGGTCCGCTAGAACCATTAGACGATCCGAAGCGAGTCCCAGACAATCCTCTGGAGGTGCCAGAGGGCCTTGACCCCCCTCCTCCAGCCCTCCGCTACCGCCAGACGGTCGTCTGGAATCCCCAGACGGTCTTCTGGAGGTCGCAGACGGTCCTCTGGAGGTCCCGAACGATCCTCTGGAGGTATCAGAGAGTCGTCTGGCGGTCGGTTCGGATCGTCCGGACCCCCATTCGGACCTCTGGCGGTCCAAAACGGTCGTCTGGGACTGTGAGAGATCCTTCTGGAGGTCCCAGAGGATCGTCTGGAGGTCCCGGACAGTCGTCTGGAAGTAGGTTTTGGCTGTCTTCAGGTAGCCACGGACTGTGTGGAAGTCCGTGCAGGTCGTCTGAGAAGTGCCGCAAATCGTTCGGTTGCATGCTCCGAGAGTGTGGAGGCACGTGACGCCAATCCCGGAGTCCCTCCATCGGTCTGAGAGCGCTCCGCCATCCAGCCGATTCCTGCGGTTTCCATCCGCGAGACACCTCGCAATCTCCCCTGAGAACCTTCTTCGGATCTGAACTTGGCGATTGAGTACACAGACTTGACCCCATCTTCCATCGCGGCTATCATCCGTGCGACCTGCCCCTGCGTCAGCCTGGGCATGGGGGCTCATTGCGGTCTCTCCAAGAAAGTGATTTCGAGATTCGACGGGACGCCAATGATCGGTAGGCAATCCACCTTCGATTGAACGGGTTCTCAGGCGCTCACGCTGCGGAATTCCTCACCGGACGCGGCTCTGGAAATGTGGTTGAACAGCAGATGGCCCAACTTGACAGCCTCGTCCACCCGCTCATGGAATGTCGTGACCGCCGAAATTTCCAGCTGCCCGCCGCGGATTGTCGCGTCGAGCTGCACCTTCCCATCCCCGGTGATCCATGAGAGTCGAAGACCGTCAGGAGACTCGGTCAGCCCCTGCCAGCGAAGCGGACCAATCCAGCTGCCTTTCAGAACCGCAACTGCCTCACGGGCGTCCATATTCCCTGGCATGTAGGTCTGCAAGATCGTGATGCCCGCGTGGTCCTCTGTCATGACATCCGAATCCAGGATTGTGAGGCCCTTCTGCGTGACGCGGTAACCCAGCTCGGTCTGCTCGACGAAGCCGTCGGCGGAAAGCCGCCGCAGCGCCCTCGAGAGCTGCTCGGAGTGGATACCCAGTCGCCTCTTGAGTCCTTGGAAACCCATCATCGACGAGGGGTTCTGCGAGAGGAACGCGAGGACTTCCTTGTCGTGTTCGCGGAGGCCGATCTCCTGAGATAACGAGACGCCCGCATCTGTCATTTCGCGCTCAGAATTCATCTGATAGAAAATAGGCAGGCGAGGTTTATGAACTCCTCGGGTTCCGACTCTTCGGAAGGGCAGGGTTTCCCGCCGTGCGTGTGACTAGGGTAACGAGTATCTAGTCAACAAAGCCCCGGCCCGCCATATCATCGTCGAGGCAATCACAATGATGACTCAGTTTGAAGAGGCCTACACGAAGGCCGTTGAAAAGGCGTCGGCGAGCACAGTGAGCATAAGCAGCGCGAGTGCGTTTCACGGACCGCCTTGGACGCGGTACTGGCGGCGTGGAGTCGGTTCGGGCGTTGTGCTGGACAGCAAGGGGCACATCCTGACGAACTATCACGTCGTCGACAGGGCCGAGAGGATAATCGTGACGCTTGCGGATGGGAAGGTCCTCAGCGGCGCCGTGGTGGGCGGTGACGAGGAGACCGACATCGCTGTGGTGAAAGTCGAGGGCCTGAGCATCCCGCCCGCGGAATTCAAGGACGAGGACGGAGTGAAGGTCGGGCAGCCGATTCTGGCAATAGGCAACCCGCTCGGCATGCCTGGCGGACCGACGGTCACGTCGGGCATCGTGAGCTCGCTCACGAGGAGCCTGCAGATGTACCCCGGCGGGGGGCTCAAGGTCATACAGACGGACGCGGCGGTGAACCCCGGGAGCAGTGGCGGTCCGCTCATCGACCTCGAAGGCAGGGTGCTCGGAATCACAACCGCAGTGATGACGAACGCAGAGGGAATCGGGTTCGCGATACCGAGCAAGGTGGCCTTGGACATCGCGAAACAGATCATCGAGCACGGGCAGGTCATCAGGCCATGGCTTGGAATCACTGGCTTCGATGCGAACAGCCGCCCCGCCTACTACTACGGGATGTGGGCGCCGAGCGGGGTGTTCATCGCAGACGTCGCGCCCGGAAGCCCGGCAGACAAGGCGGGCATACAGGTCGGGGACAACATCCTCGCCATGGACGGGAAACCTCTGGCGGGGCTGGGAGACCTCCTGGAAGGGCTTCGCGCGAGGAAGGTGGGCGACAAGGTCGAGCTCGATGCGGTGCGGCAGGGCAGGCAGGGCAAGGTCAGCGTGATTCTCGGCTCTCGCCCCTCATAGGGTTGCGGCAGACTCCGATCGTCAAATCGGGTGCCGAACGATGATTGGTCCTGTCTGGTCCAGTACGTAGAAGCCTCAACATTCTTGCGTGATGTCTGCCCAACCATCCGGATTGCCGGATGGCCATTTGATCCTGGGAGCGGAGCCCTCGCCGTTCAGTCTGTCGGCGGCGGTGGGAGCCCTATGTGCGATTGTGTCGGCTCCGCAGGAGGCGGTGGTGGGAGTCTGCGTGGCTGAGTCGTCTTCTGCTCCGGCTGCCTCCTCCTTCGTGCCAAGGCGACGATGACGAGCATGGACAACGAGGCGATTATCCCCGCAAGGAGGGCGTAGACGGTCCATGGCGGGACATTCTGCGTGGAGTCTGGATTGGCGCTCGCAAGACTGCGGACGCCGAAGCCCATCTGCTTCTCCGCCATATTGCCCGCCTTGTCGAAAGCTCTCAGGATGATCGTGTGGTTGCCGTTGACAAGAATGCGTTCCGCACTCGTGGCGATTCCCTGGTTCTCGAAGGAACCGCCGTCCACGCTCAACTCGACGCGGTCGAGGCCAGACATGTAGTCGCGTCCCCGCCACACGATATTCACATTGGAATCGTCGACATCGCCCATCGGGGAATCGATATCGATTATCGGTGCCGCGCAGTCCATCTTGATGGACGTGCTTTGTGTAGTCTCGATGTGTCCAGCAACGTCCTGCGAATAGTAATCGATGAAGTGCGTTCCATCGGCTGTTATCGCAAACGGGCCTACGTAGTTGGTCCATGAACCGCCGCCGATTCTGTACACGGTCCGACTTACGCCGCTCGTCGCATCCGCGGCGGCTATCGTATACGTCGCCGCACTGACATGCCAGTCGTTCTGCCCCATCGTCGAGTCCAGGCTGATCGTGCTTGCAGGGCCGACGGTGTCGATCCCAATGGTGATTCTGTTGACGCTTTCGGTGTTACCTGCGTTGTCGGTCGAGTAATACTCGATGATGTTCGTCCTGTCGCCAGCGACGTCTATTCCCGCCATGTACGATTGCCACAAGCCGCCATTGAAGCGGTAGTAGGTGCTCTTCACCCCGGTCGTCGCGTCGATCGCAGACAGGGTCACCACGGCGGGAGAGACGAACCATCCGTTCTGTCCGCTCGTCCCTGCAACCGCACTATCCGTTGTCGGCGGCAGACTGTCGACGGTGAACCCGATTGATTTCTCCGTGGAAAGTCCCGCCGCGTCAACTGCCCTGATGGTGATGCTGTGCAAACCCTCGGAAAGTCCGGAGAGCTGCTGCGACATCGCGCCCGGCAGTTGCACAGCGAACGGAGACCCGTCGAGGCTGGTCTCGATGCGGTCGAGTCCGCTCACGATGTCCAAAGCGCTCCACGTGATGGTCACCGAGGCGGTGTTGAACACCGTGCCATCTGTCTGGATGATCTGAAGTATCGGTGCATCGTGATCTATGCTGATTGTTGTGTTTGCCACGATCTCCCTGTTCCCCGACACATCCTCCGAGTAGTACTCAATCGTGTGCGCGCCGTCAGCGAGGATCATGAAGAAACCCGTGTAGAGCTGCCAGGCGCCCGAATCGAGCCTATACGCTGTCCAGCCAATCCCGCTGGTGTCATCGAATGCCGAAAAGGACAGACCGACATCTGACGTGTACCAGCCATTGTTACCCAGCGTTCCCGTGACCGATATGACGGTCGCGGGCGTCTCTTGGTCGACCCTGATTTCCACCGAGTCCGGGGCCCCCATGTTTCCTGCAACGTCTTGGGACTCGAACTCAATCACGTGCACGTCGTCCAAGTCGAACAGGCAGAGGTTGCCATACTGCCAACCGCCGCCATCGATCCTGTACCTCGTCCAGCTGACGCCGCTGTCGGCATCCGTGGCTATGAGGGAAACCGAGACCGGCGTCACGTACCATCCGCCCGCACCCATCGTGCCGCTCAGGTCCGCCGCGGTACCCGGACCCGCCGTGTCTATCTTCACGTTGGCGCGCTTTTCGACTTCCGTGTTCCCGACCAGGTCGACCGAGTAATAGTCAATGAAGTGCGGGCCATTCCCCGAAACCGCGAAGGGAGAGTTGTAGGTCGTCCACGCGCCACCGTCAACGCGGAACCGGGTGTAGTCCACGCCGCTGCCGTTTTCGTCGGACGTGCTCAGGGTAATCGTCACTGCACTCACGTACCATCCAATGAAGCCCATGGTCCCGCTCACGAGGGCCATCGTGACCGGTGGGGTGGTGTCGATTATGATGCTGTCAACCCACCCGCAGTCGCCGCGCTCGCTCGTGCCCGCGCTCTTGATGTACTCCCACTTGAGCGTGTGCGGCCCCGTCGGTATCGAATAGTGCATCGGTTGCCAATCCAGGTCGCCGCTAATCGCGGCGTACTTCATTCCATCGATGCTGAATGACAGGAAATCCAAGCCGGTCTCCGAGGAGACCTTCCAGTTGAACCATATCTCCACCGGACCGATCACCGATGTCTGCATGTCCGAGACCTCGAGGTCCCCGATGTCGCCGCTCTGCATCGACGAGCCCCCCCGGTAGGAGTGGTGATCCACCGCCGTCCAGGTCGCGAGCGTGTTGGAGCTGAAAACCAGCCCCGCCATGTCGAGCGCTATGTCCGCTGGAATGCTGACGTAATGTCGCAAATGGTTTGTCACAATATTCGGCGTCTGCTTCGGGACATCCGGCGACTGTCCTGAAACCTGAGTCGGCTGCCCCGGCGTGTACCCGCCGTCGTAGGATTCCACTTTGAAGTCCGATATCACGCCGGCCGAGGAAGAAACCCCGATGCTGAGGAAAAAGTCAGTGTAGCCGGCATCATAGTCGGCCCTGAAATCGGTCATGTCGAGCGCCATGAACGTCGGGAACCTGTGGGCGTTCTCATGCGCGAAAACGGGAATCCTCGAGTCTTGCGGCGAGGTGAACGAACCGATGCCGACCTGGGGGTCGGCAGACCTTGTCGGTGCGGTGTTGAAGTGCCAGACGGCGAGGAGACTCGGGACGTAATCCGTCATGTCCACTATGTAGGTCAGATTGAGTACGCCTATCAGGCCCAGCTCCTTGAACGCGTCGTACGTCAGCCAGTAGAAGCCGCCGTCGCCCCAGCCCGCGCCCCAGGAGTTCACGACCCTGAACGCTCCCTTCTCACTGCCGTCCTGTATCGAGTCGTCATAGCCCACGATTGTCTGCGCGTGGTTCAGCCCTAAGGAATTGTATTCTCTGGCGGACATGATCCAGTCGCCGTCCGCGAAAGCTGCATCGTACTGTCCCGCGTCGAACGCGAACGTGACAGGCGTGCCAGAGGAGATGAGCGTCTTGACGGAATCAACCGTCGTCTGACCGAGGTAGCCTATGCCCCTCACTTCGCTGGCCCTGTGGAGCGGCGCCTCCCTGAATGCCGCCATGGAACCCCAGCTGACGGGATCGCTCGGGTTGTAGGGCATCGTCGCCAATGTCGCCCCGCCCCAGTCGCGGATTATATCCATGTTCGTTGACATCCATGAACCGCCATCCCCGCCGCCGTTGACCTTGTTGTAGGTCCATGCCGCCGACATCAGATGGTTCGAGGCACCAATCTTCGCATCGGTCCAACCGTTGTCAGTTGCCTCGATGTAACCATAGCCGTAATACGTCGCGGCCCAGGCCGCGCACGATCCCTGCCACTGCTGGTTACCCACTTTCGGGAACGTCGGGTTGGCCGTGAGGTCGACCGAGGATGCGAGCAATCCTCTTGGTGCGACGGAGTCAACGATGACGAATTGCCCAACCATCCGGGCCCATTCCTCATCCGTCGGCGGTGCCAGGCCAGTGCCGTGCCCGTCGAAGAGGATGTTGTAGTTCCTTCCAGGTTCCCTGACACCGACGACCTTCTTCATCTCCAGCATCTCCTGTGAGGTCATCTTGTGGGCGGCATAGGTGAACCCGCCGCTATCGACGAAGATGACTTCATCGGGGAGGACGACTGCAGTCGTCCTCTGAGCAGTCACGGTCAGAGTCGAGAAGAAGCATGCGGTCAAAGCTAACGTCATGACTAACGCTGAAACTGTTCGCCAGTTGGCCATCCTTAGTCCCCTAACGAATGAAAGTTGATTCCCCGGTGGCTTAATAAGCCTTGCCTACGCACGCGACTGACTGGCATAGTCAGAAAGCCCGCCTAGGAAGGCGGAAGAGGTCTGAACGGAAGGTCTATACATCACTCCCGCTTCGACCGAGACGAAACGCAAGAACAGGAGCCCAGACGATGATTTTTGCGCGCATCGCCGATTTCGTGGTTAAACATCACAAGGCGATTGTGATTTTCTGGGTCATCGTGTTCGCCGCTGCACTCGTCGCCAATCAATTCTGGAAGCTCGACGATATAACCTCCTACTCCGTGGGAGGCTTCCTCCCCAAGGACACAGAATCCGCGGAAGCGGATAGGATTGTCGCAGATCAGTTTCCTACCGGTACCGCCAAGAGCACACTAGCCGTGGTCATAGTCGCTCCAGACGCGACGAGCGACGATGTCCGGATTTTCGCCACCGACCTCGACGATATCATCGCCGCATCGCAATACGTCAGCCCGAACCAGGGGTTGAATTATAACCTCACAGATGGCCAGCAGGTCTCGCTGAACGAGCCTGTCAGGTACATGCTCGACCCGAGCCAGTCAACGATCTACAGCATCTATCGCTCGATGGCTTTCTCCCTGGGACAGAATCTAACCTGGCCGTTGCATGACAACGTTACCTACGTGCAAGGTTTTCTCGGGCTCTATTACGGGATCCCGCTCTACTACGTGTCGACATGGACGGCGCTTGGCGGGACGATGGCAAACAACTCCATGGCCTACAGCCTCACAACGGCGTACATTCAGGCGTCGGTGCCGCCATCGGAGCAGTCCCTCGCCTCAGGCTACTTCCAAGTATTTGCCGGTTACTGGAACGCCTCGTTCTTCCAACCCATATACACGGGTTCAACGCCTGGGCAGCGCGGTGACGGGGTCATCCGTGACGCCTTGCCGACCTTCCTCGATCAGGCGCCCTTCCCGCCAGAAGCCAAGGCGATGCAGGCGGGCTTCATCGGTGTGTTCAACCTCGGCAACTTCGCTCAGATGCCGCTCATCGAGAACTACACTTTCACCGCCTTCGCGTCTTTCGTCCCCATGGCCAGCCCTGCCTTTTTCCAGGAGGTATATTCTTCGCTCCCCGCCACCGCCACCTTCAATGAGACTCTTGGATTCGCGAGGATGTTCATCAGAGCGCACAACATCAACCAATTGGAGAGCCTGCTGCACCTGCCGTATGATCCATCCCCCTTCTTCTTCAGCCCTGACCGCACGATAATGCTGATGAGCTACAGCTTCAGCCAGCCGGATGACTATGAGGCGCAGGATGGGTTCCGCCCGATCGAACGCAATGTCGCGGTGGTCCGCAGTTTGATACGCGAGATCGAGTCCAAGACTAACGTCACGTTCAAAGTCTACGTCACGGGTTCCGCCGCTTCGTCAGTCGACCAAGGCCTTGTGTTCTCCGGAGGAGCGGAGTTCATTGTGACCCTCGTTCTTGTCATCCTCCTCATAGGACTCTACTTCCGCTCGATAGTCTCCTGGACGGTTCCCGTGGCGACGATAGGCATCGCGATCTTCATCAGCAACCTGTTCATCTATTTCATAGGCACCCACTTCTTCACGATCGACTTCACCACGCCCGCAGTCCTGCAGACGATATTGCTGGCGGCGGGGACGGACTACTCCATATTCCTGATCTCCAGGTACAGGGACGAGAGGCTCGATGGCAAGAGCCGCGAGGAGGCGGTGAGGCAATCGGTCACCTGGGCGGGAGAGAGCATCGCGACCAGCGGCGGGGCGGTGCTGATTAGCTTCGCTGCATTGGGTCTCGCCAGCTTCCCCGTCGTGAAGACCATGGGAATCTCAATGGGGTTCGCCATCACCGTGGCGATAATCCTCTCCATAACCCTGATACCCTCGATTGTGCTCCTCGTCGGCAATAAGGTATTCTGGCCGTACAACCGGCGGATGAAGCAACTGAGGAAGGAGAACAAGAGGGTACAGAGCCTTTCCAGGAAGTACTTCGCCGCCTCCGCCAAGTTCTCCATGAGGCACGCGGAGGTCATCGTCCTCATCGCCATCCTCATCTCCATACCGGCGACTTTCCTAGTGCTGACCCAGCCGCCGTCTTACGACTTCATGGCCGGCGTGCCGGCGACAGAGAGCTCCGAGGGACTCGACGCAATGTCGAACGCCTTCGGCGCGAGTTACTTCTACAAGAGCTACATTGTAATCAGATTCCCCGACGAGATAATAACATCCATCGGCGACCTGTCGATTCCCAAGATGTATGCCCTGGAGAATCTGACGTTGGGCATCCAGAACGAGAACTTCGGAGTCAAATCGACTCAGGGGCCAGTGAACCCCGAGGGTGCGATCCTTCCATACAGGAATTGGGCGCTGCTCTCTCCCGCGGAAAAGCAGCAACTGACCGCCTCCGTGAGACCATACGTCGGCCTTGACAATAAGACGGCCAGGATATTCATCATGCTGAGCGCGACGGTGTTCTCGGAGGACGCTGTCGGCGCAATCGATCAGGTCGCGCGCGACACTGCCCGAATGAAGGAAAGTGATCCAATCCTGGCGTCGAGCCATATCTATATTGGAGGCGCCACCGCCATCATCCGTGACGTCGCCGTGAGCACCAACCAGGACCTCCAGGTCATGGCAGTCGTCGTGGCTATCGGCTTGTTCATCATCCTCATGATCGTCCTTGGCTCGATCTTGATACCGCTAAGGGCGATACTCACCATCCTGCTGAGCATCACATGGACTCTCGCCACGACCATCATTGTTTTCAAGTTCTGGAAGGGCTTGGACATGATATTCGTCCTTCCTCTCATAGTCTTCGTGCTGGCCATGGGCCTGGGCATGGACTACGACATCTTCATAATCACGAGGGTTCGGGAAGAGGTCAGCAAGGGCAAGACGGACAAGCAGGCCATACTGACCTCCATCTCGAGGACCGGCGGAATAGTCAGCGCCTGCGGCATCATCATGGCGGGCGCATTCTTCAGCCTCATGCTTTCCCACCTCCCCCTGCTGCAGGAGATGGGCTTCGCTCTCGCCTTCGTCGTGCTCATAGATTCGATGGTGGTGCGGATCTACCTCGTCCCGGCGATCATGGTTTTGGCGGGGAAGTACAACTGGTGGGCTCCACGCTTCCTGCAAAGGGTCCGCAGGAACGACGGCGGAGGACGGTTGGGCAGGAAGCCAAGGAAAGAATAGGAGAGAGGGAGGTCTACTCTCCGTCTCTCCCCCAAGTTGTTCTTCCCGTGATTGAGAAGGCGCAGGATTGTGTCGTCGAGCTCGATGTCGGCAAGGATGCTGGACCGGCGGAGGCAGGTGAGATTGTAACCTCTGCTAGACCAGGCTCCCTCGCGTTCAGGGAGGCTTTCATGTCGATTGTGGGCTGAACCTTCGTGTCAATCGGGATTTCCCGCAGGCCGGCGGCGTCTGATTGCATTTCATCTGGAAGAGACTTGACGCTCTCATCGATGCATTCGCGTGCGGTGTCGGGCGAGGTGGGGGTCATCTGGTTCAGGGCGTAGTGCGTTGCTCCGACGTCGCGATTCCGGATGCCGCTGTCGCTCAAGCCAACGTGACCAATATTGCCTTCCGTGATTGGCCGGGGTGGCACGCTTCGCGGGCTCACCGCCGGCGTTTGTTTCAGGAGCGCTCCGTTCACCGGTTCGACTTCTGGGGTGGCTGGCGTGATTCCAGGCGCGGTGTTGAGGCCGCCATTGATCGGGCTGACATCGTTTATGCCATCGATATCGGGGGCTATGAGTACAGAATCCAGGAAAGCCCGCAGTTGTTCGATGAAGTTGCCGTTGGCATCCGAGTAGTCCAATGTGGCTTCGTTCGTCACCACTGTGCCGTTGACCTCGAAGATGTAGCTGATATTCGTGAAGACGTAGCCCTTTCCTCCGGCAGCGACATATCCGATGTACCATGTGTACACATCGCCGCTGGAGGAATCATAGGGTGGGCTGGAATTCAGCAGCGTCGACCCCGCCGGGAGGATGTCGCTGACGACCACATTGGTGGCGTCGCCGGTCCCGATGTTCTCATAGACGACCGTGTACGGGATTGTGGCGTCGAACGTGATCGGCTCGTTCTTGATGTAGGGTAGGAAGTCGGGGATTTCCCATATCCAAGTGTCCTCATGCCTCACGTTGAAGTTGTGGAACAGCCTCTTGACGTCCCCGTCCCTGAAGGTCAAGGTGAGCCAGCATGGGTCGTCACCCCACCATTGCCCGTTGATCGGGTCATCTAATGGCGTGTATACGATTCGGGCCGCGAACGGTCTGAGAACGTATATCCTGACGTTGTACACCGTGACGGATTGATCGTCTGGCGAGCCGGGGTAGCGCGTGACTGAAGCCACCTCTGTCCAAACGTTACCATCCCAGAGTGAAAGGCGGACATCGTGCCACTTCTCGCCCGCTATCCGGATCGTGAAGTTCGCCATGACGAACGCTCCGTATGTGATGTTTCCTGCGGTCTTCTCGAAGGTCATCACAGGCGCTGTCACGGCCGCGTCCGCGTATCCGCTCAACTGCTCGATGAAGTTGCCGTTTGCGTCGGAATAGTCAAGCGTTGCGGCATTGTGCAACTGTGTCTGGTCCGCCGTGCCCACGTTGACCATGACGACGACCGTGATGCTCACGCTGGTCGAGGGCGCGACAGACTCGATATCCCAGGTCAAGACCTGTCCGAATATCGAGGTCGGCTCAATCGACGCCAAGATGAGGGTGACATCCGCGGGTAGAGTGTCCGCGATATTCACATCGCCCGCGTATCCCGTTCCGGTGTTCTCGTAGTGCAGTGTGTAGGTGATATAGTCGCCGGGATCCGCCTTGTCGGCATCTGCGGACTTGGTGAAGGTCATCACTGGTGCGGTTACATGGACATCCCAATAGCCGCCAATCTGCGGGTACTGGTTGCCGTTGGCGTCAGCGTAGCCGAGATCGGCTGTGTTGTGCAGAAGGATCCGGTCAGCGGTGCCAGGCTCGACCTGTACGACGAGCGATATGCCGCCACTGCCGCCGCCGACGTTGCCGATGTTCCAGTACAACGTGGCTCCGTTTTGGCTGTCTGGCAATGGAGTGGAGTCGTAGAATGTCACGTGGTCAGGCATGGTGTCGCTCACGACGACGTCTGTCGCCATGCCGGCGCCGCTGTTCTCGTAGCATAGTTGATATGTGATGTAGTCGCCGGGGTCTGCGGTCGTTACATCGCCGGTCTTCTCAAAGCTGAGGACGGGTGCGGTGACCTGAACATCCGCGTAGTCGCTGATCGGCGGGTAGACGTTCCCGTTCGCGTCGGCATATTCGAGCGTCGCAACGTTGTGCAGTATCGTCTTGTCAGGCAGGCCGACCTGGACACTCACCGTTATGATGATCTGGCCGTACTCGCTCGGGCCCACATCCCCCAGGTCCCATGTGTAGACGTTGCCGTTCACGCTCGTATACGTCGGGGACGAGGCGACGAACTGTACATGGTCCGGCAGAGTGTCCTGTATCACGACTCCCGAGGCCCATCCTGTTCCGAGGTTCTGCCAGTTGAGCGTGTAGGTGATTTCGTCTCCCGGGTCGGCCGTGTCGACGTTGGCCACCTTGTAGAAGGTGAAGTCGGGCGCGGTGACCACCGCGTCCGCGTAGGCAACGAGCTGCTGGTACGGGTTTCCATTATCATCGTTGTAGTCTGCCGTCGCGTAGTTGTGCAGCAGCGTCTGGTCGGGTGTGTACGCGTCGACTTCCACCACGATGATTATCGTGATGCTCTCCCCCGGCCCGAGGGATCCCCGGTACCAGGTGTATGTCCTGCCGCTCACGCCCGAATACTCCAGATTCGACGAGATGAAAGTCACATGCTCCGGAATCGTGTCGGAGATGTAGATGTCTGTCGCGCTCCCGCTGCCGGAATTCGCGAATATGACCGTGTAGGTGATCTGGTCGCCGGGATCGGCGTATTCGACGTCCGCGGTCTTCGTGAGGTCCACGACAGGGGCGGTGACGGTTGTGTCCGCATCATCGCTCAGCTGATCGTAACAGTTGCCGTTCGCGTCAGCATAGTCCAGCGTCGCAACGTTGTGCAGCAAGGTCGCATCGGGTGTGCCAGCGTCGACCTGGACAACGATGACTACACTGCCGCCGTTGCCATCGCCTAGGGCGGCCCCAATGTCCCACTCATAAGTCCTTCCGTTCACCTGGTCATACGAGGGTGTCGAACTCACAAACGTGACATGTTCGGGGATGGTGTCTGTGATCACTACGCCGGCCGCGACGCCGCTCCCGCTGTTGTAGTACGTGATCGTGTAGGTGATGTAATCACCCGGATCCGCCTCGGTCACGTCGGCGACCTTGCTGACATGGAGGATTGGCGCTGTGACGGTGACCTGGGCTTCGCCCGGCAACTGCTCGTACGCATTCCCGTTCACGTCGTCGTAGTCGAGCGTGGCGGTGTTGACCAGGAAGGTGCCGTCCGGGGTGCCGACATCGACCATCACTGTGATTGTGATGTCGCCTGATGTGTGCGCCCCGACGGTACCGACATCCCACGTCAGGACCCTGCCTGAGATGGAGTCGGGGTATGGGCTTGCGGTGATGAATGCCACATGCTCAGGCAGGGTATCCACGACAACGACCGCGGTCGCCGCCCCGCTGCCGCTATTCCCGTAATGTAGTGTGTAGACAATTTGGTCTCCTGGATCGGCCGTCGTGACATCGGCGCTCTTCATGAAACTCATGACAGGCGCACTCGTCTCGACGTCAAAGGAATCGCTTAGTTGCGGGTAGTAGTTGCCGTTGGCGTCGGCATAGTCGAAAGTCGCCACGTTGTGGAGGAGGGATCCATCCGGCGTCCCAGCGTCCACAGTGGCCCGCAATACGACCGTCTCGGTCGCGCCGGGGGCGACGTCGCCGATGTCCCAGGTTATCGTGTTCCCCGATATCGAGTCTGGGTAGGGCGTCGCGTCAAAGAATGTCATGTAAGTGGGCAGGTAATCCACGAGGACGACGAGACTCGCCATGCCGGTGCCCGTGTTCTTGTAGGTGAGAGTGTAGGTTACAGTGTCGCCAGGGTTGGCCAATTCGACGTCGGCCTCCTTCGAGAACGACATCACCGGCGCAGTCACGGTTGTGGTCGCGTCATCGCTCATCTGCGGGTAGTAATTCCCGTTTGCGTCAGCGTAGTCGAAGGTCGCGACATTGGTCAGCGCGGTCTGGTCGGCCATGCCAGCGTCCACCTGAACGGTGATCGTTATTGTGCCGGTGACCCCGGCGTCAACCGTCCCGACGTCCCACTCGTAAGTCTTGCCGCTTACGCTAGAGTACGAAGGCGACGATGATACGAAGGCGACACCATTCGGTATCGTGTCCTTCACAATCACGCCGGTAGCGACTCCCGTCCCGATGTTCTTGTAGGTCAAGGCGTACTGTATGTAGTCGCCAGGGTCCGCAAAAGCCACATCAGCGGATTTGCTGAACGTCATGACGGGAGCGGTCACTGTCGTGGATGCGCTGTCCGAGAGCTCGTTGCCAGGGTTCCCGTTTGCGTCATCATAATTGAATGTGGCGGTGTTAGTGAGGACGGTCTGGTCTGTCACTCCTACATCCACATTAACGGTGACAGTTATCGTGCCTGAGCTTTCAGGTGCGACATCACCAATGTCCCACGAATAAGTCCTGCCATTGACGCTCGTGTACCATGGATTGGCGGTTTGGAACGTGACACGCTCGGGGATCGTGTCGGTGACAACTACTCCGGTAGCCCATCCAGCCCCGTCGTTGCTATAGGTCAGCGTATAGGTAATCGTGTCGCCAGGATTGGCGAACTGGACATCCGCCACCTTACTGAAAGACATGACAGGAGCCGTGACAATCACGGTCGCCTCGTCCGACAGCTGGTTGTCCGGGTTCCCGTTCGCGTCATCGTAATCCAATGTGGCTGTATTAATTATCCCCGTGCCGTCGGGAGTCCCGGCGTTCACTTTCACCTTGAGGATTATATTCCCCTCAGCCCCGGCAGGGACAGTCCCCACGTTCCATGTGTAGGTGCGCCCGCTGACGCTGCTGTACCACGGGTTCGCATCATAGAAGGTCGTGTAGGATGATATCGTATCCTTGACGACCACGTCTGTGGCATCTCCTGTCCCTGTGTTCTTGTATTGCAGGGTGTAGGTGATGACGTCGCCAGGATCGGCCTGGCTGACATCCGCGCTCTTCGTGAAGGTCATCACGGGTGCAGTGACAGTCGTGGTTGCGCTGTCGGTCATCTGCGGATAGCTGTTGCCGTTCACGTCCGCATAGTCAAGAGTCGCATGGTCGGTGAGCCCTGTCTGGTCAGGCGTCCCTGCGTTGATTTCAATCGTTATCGTGATGGTTCCGTCATCGCCCGGAGCGAGATCGCCCACGTTCCACGTGTACGTCATGCCACTCACGGAATCGTATCCCGGCGAGGAACTCACATAGGTCACGTGGTCGGGGATCGTGTCGGTGACAACCACTCCGGTGGCCCAACCGGTCCCTACATTCGCATAAGCCAGCGTGTAAGTGACTTTGTCGCCCGGGTCTGCGAACTCGGCGCTGGCTGTCTTGGAGAAAGTCATCACGGGCGCGGTGACCGTCGTGGTCGCGCTGTCTGACTTTTCCGGGTAGGGGTTGCCGTTTGCATCATCGTAGTTGAATGTGGCCACATTGATCAGTTCGGTGCCGTCTGGCACGAAGGCGTTCACTTTCACCACTATGGTGATCGTGCCGCTGGCTCCGCCGGCGAGCGAGCCGATGTTGTAGGTGTACACGCGCCCGTTGACGCTGCTCGGGGATGGCGTGGAAGAAACGAAGGTCACATGCTCTGGGATGGTATCTTGAATCACGACTCCGGTCGCTGTGCCGGTGCCTGTGTTGTGATAGCTCAGCGTGTAAGTAAGCAGGTCCCCAGGGTTTGCGTTCGTTACATCGACGCTCTTGTCAAACGTGATGATGGGGGCTGTCACCGTCGTGGTCGCGCTGCCCGGTTCCTCTGGATATGGATTGCCGTTCGCATCGTCGTAGTTCATCACCGCCACGTTTTCCAAGATTGTGTCGTCAGGGGTGCCCGCGTTCACTTTCACCGTAATAACCACGGTGCCGCTCGTCTCAGCAGGAACCGAACCGATGTCGTATGTGTACATGCGTCCGTTGACGTTGCTCGGTGACGGGGTTGAGGATATGAACGTGGTGTATTCGGGGATCGTGTCGACAATGACGACGCCCGTAGCTGTGCCGTTCCCGGTATTGTGATATGCCAAAGTATAGGTGATGATGTCTCCGGGATCCGCTGTCGTGACATCCGCGGTCTTGCTGAAAGACATGACCGGCGCGGTCACCGTGATATTCTTCCAGTCGTCGACTGGCGGCTCGGGGCCACCGGGGCCATTGTACTTCACGCTGCCAAGGTTGGCCAGCACCGTCCCGTCTGGCGTCCCAATGTCGACTTGGACGGTAATGGTCACTTCTCCCGATGCACCCGCGTTGACGTCGCCGATGTTCCACGTGTAGACCTTCCCGCTGACGGTGCTATAAGGTGGAGCGGAGCTAACGTAGGTCACATGATCTGGGACGGTGTCCTGGATTACCACGTCGTAAGCAGTGCTGCTGCCAGTATTTGCATAGTGCAGAGTGTAGGTTATTTCGTCGCCGGGATCGGCCGCGTCTTGGTCGGCTGTCTTGGTGAAGGCTAATTGAGGAAGGCCAACGACCGGCTCAGTGTAGAGCGGTGGCGTGGGGCCGTCGAAGATTGTCGCGCCCGATGTCCCGCTCTTCCCTGCCGCGTAGGCGCCGGCGTTGAGCATGATGGTCTGGCCCGCCTTCTCGGGCCCTGGGAGCAGAAACACCTGATAGTCCAAGGTCGCGCTCGTATTCGGTGCCAACATCCCGACGCTCCACGTTATCTTGCCGGTGAGTGGGTCGAAAGATAGCGATCCTTGTGTGACGGTGTATATGCCGAGCCACGTGACGTCGCTGAGCTGGGCCGTGTCAGTCACGACAACATTGGTTGCAGTGTCCGCGCCCGTGTTGGCGACATTGATGCTGATCTCATAGACGGTGGTCTCGCCAACGATTGGCGGGTTGGGGCCGCTCACGACGCCACCTGGATAGCTCTCTGAGAAGTACTTTGAGATGTCGAGGACCGCCGGGTTTACTCCGCCAGGCACGTGGCTCTGGAAGTTTCTATATCCGGTGTCAACCTTCCAAGTGTCACCGCCCTTCTTCGTCTGTATGTAGGGAATGACTTCACTGAAACCTATTTCCCTCACTTCGAACGTGTAGTCGGTCACCCAGAAGTCCTTGTTATCGGTGTCGCCTAGATCCGAGCCAGTGTACTGCTGCTTGTCAGTCCAATACATGCTGTAGCCCGGAGGGACGCCGTCGACTATGCTGCCGGGATCGTAATCGTCATAGAAGTACATGGAGACGGACATCATCCTGATGCTGATTCCATTGAAATAGCACTGGAGTATGAACCAATCCAGCCCCTGGGCGCTGGATTGTTGGTACATGCTGCGGACATGGAACAAGTCCCCCGCGTCCGCGAACACAATCTTGGGCTCCGTGTCGATCCATTCAAGGTCGTTCTGGCCGATGGATGCCGTCTTACCCATTTCTATCGTGTAGAGGTCGGAAGTGATGGTCTGCATCGAGCCGCCCTCGGTCGTGCTGAAATTCAGCTCCAATTGGAACTGCTCCATGTCGTCAACGAGTGAGAGCGAAGCGGAGTTTGAGCCGTTGTAGTCGGAACCGGGCGTGGTGTTCACCGGGACATAGCCGGTCTTGTTCAGATTCCAATATATGTAGTAGGTGCCGACAGCCAGCTGGCCATCGTTCAAACCATCGAGCATGTCGAGGTTCCTCGGTGTGTCATCGTCTATGATCAGGTCATTGACACTGTCGTAATTGTAGTCAAGCATCGTTGCGGATGGGCTGTATATGACCTCGGTTGTGGCTATCTTCCCTAAAAGGAAAGCCTCCTCCGGGTCCGCCTCAGATTTTGTCGGCGGGAAACCGTCTTTGTCGCTTGCGCGCGTCGTGGGATCGAGCACCGCCCAAGGCGAAAGTATTGTCGCCGTCGGGAGGCTCTCTGGCGGATTCGATTGCGGTGCATTTTGGTTCTGGCTGATTGCCAGTGCCGTGAAAGCACTCGCAAGAATCGCGGTCGCAACTATGGCACTCGTCACGCGGCGGGAGAGGACCTGCCGCACTTTCTTGGCTCCGATATTTACCAATGCTCCACTCACCCAGGGCGAAGAGACGACCCGAGTCGCCACTCCTCTGCCACGACCACCGATGAAGTGATTGCGGCTTCCCCGCGGACCGATTGAGAGGTGCTTATATCCCCATTTTGGCACAAGTGTGGAACAGCTGGTTCTCAAACTTGAAAAGAACAACCTTTAGACCTACGCAGGTCTGCTGGAAAGGACAGGCATGTCCCGCTGAGTCTCCCGACTCAGGTGACCAGTCAAGAGGCTAAACCATGGCAATGATCGAGACCGACAGACTGAGCAGGAAGTTCGGAGACCTGACGGCAGTCGATTCCGTGAGTTTCAATGTGGAGCGGGGGGAGATCTTCGGGCTGCTTGGGCCGAACGGCGCTGGCAAGACCACGACGATAAACATGCTCGTCACCCTGCTCCCGCCAACTTCGGGCACTGCCAAGGTCAACGGTTTCGACATACGCGCTCAGCCCGCGAAGGTCCGGCAATCTGTGGGGATAGTCTTCCAGGACCCGAGCTTGGATACTATTCTGACGGGCCGCGAGAACCTGGAGCTGCACGCACGCCTCTACAGCGTCCCCAAAGCGGTCTGGAAAAAGAGGATTGCCGAACTACTGGCCCTCATGGATCTGGAGGACAGGGCGGACAACATTGTCAGGCATTATTCTGGCGGGATGAGGAGGCGGCTCGAGCTGGCCAGGGGCCTGCTGCATCGCCCCGCCGTGCTGTTCCTCGACGAGCCGACCCTGGGGCTCGATCCACAGACACGGGAGCTCACATGGCGGTACATCAAGGCGATGGCGCAGCAGGAGCAGACCACGATAGTCCTCACGACCCATTATATGGAGGAAGCCGACAACGTCTGCGACCGCATCGGCATTATCGATCACGGAAAGGTCATAGCCCTCGACACCCCGGACAACCTTGAGCGTCGCCTTGGCGGGGATCTCGTGTGCCTGAAAATCAAGAACCCGGATCTCAAAGTACTGGAGCGACTCTCCTACGTCAAGAATGTCGAGGTGAAGGATGGGCAGGTCGGCCTGACCGTCGAGAACGCGGCGGTGCATCTGAAGGAGATACTCTCGTTGTTCGATAATGTGGAAGCCGTGGAGGTAAGGACGCCGACGCTCAACGACGTATTTCTGAAATACACGGGGCGGGCGATCAGAGAGGATGATACCGACGAAGGTTGGGCCGAGGCTGCTTGGCGGTACCAGGCAGGGGGGAGATGAAATGCCAGGAACCCTTGGGGGCATCTACGGCATCTGGCTGAGGGAGTTCAAGGTCTTCCAGAGAGAGAAATCCAGGGTCATATCGAGCATAGTCACCCCGCTGATGTGGTTGGTTATCGTCGGGGGCGGTCTTGGCGGCTCGATCAATCCCGTGGGTTTCAGCTATCAGGCGTTTATGTTCCCTGGAATCGTGATGATGCTGGCCTTGTTCTCCTCGGTCTTCTTCGGCCTCTACATAGTCTGGGACAGGAAGATAGACGTGCTCAAGGAGATCCTGGTCTCACCCGTGCCGAGGACGGCTATCTTCTTCGGCAAGGTTCTAGGCGGTTGCACCGACGTCATCCTGCAGGTTTGCGTTTTCCTGGTCATAGGAGTATTCTTCGCGCCGATGTCCGCGGTGATTGTCGTTGCCGCGCTGGGAATAGCGATGCTGGTGGCGATCGGAATGGTTTCGGTCGGTCTGACGATCGGCTCTTTCTTTGAGAGCTTAGAGGGGTTCCAGGTGATAATCAGCTTCCTCGTCTTCCCGCTTTTCTTCCTGTCCGGCGCCCTGTATCCGCTCAGTGGCGGCAATGTGCCGGTATGGCTGACGACGGTTTCTTACCTCGACCCGCTGACCTACGGGGTCGACGCGCTCAGGTCGATCCAGCTCGGAACGCCTTCAGCCATCCCGCTCCCGCTCGATTTCGCGGTAATCATCGGATTTGCTGCCGTGATGGTCGTGGTGGGGACTTTAGCTTTCAAGCGCATGAAGTAGAGAAACCCTAATGAATCCGTAGACGATGAACCCGCCGGACCTATGGCCAAGATATACACGCGTCGAGGAGACTCAGGGGAGACCGATCTCATAGGCGGGACGCGGGTCCCCAAAGACGATCTGAGGATCGCGGCTCTCGGCGAAGTCGATGAACTCAACGCCGCAATCGGACTCGCGATGGCGGTGATAGAGGATAGAGACATCACCGCAGCCCTTCATCGAGTCCAGAACGATCTGTTCACGGTCGGGGCCGATCTTTCCGTCGCGCCTGGCAAAGAGCTGAAGCTGCCGAAGGTGACAGAGGGGCATGTCAAAGCTCTCGAGCGGGATATCGAGAAGTTGAGTCCGGGAGCGGCGAGCGAGTTCGTCTTGCCTGGCGGGTCGATGCAGGTCGCATGCCTTCAGCTCGCCAGGGCCATTGCCCGCCGGGCAGAGAGGGCGGCGGTCGCACTCTCCCGACACCAGGAATTAAGCAAACACGTCCTGGAGTACCTCAACCGCGTTTCCACGCTCCTATATGTGTTGGCATTGAACGTCAAGAAGTCCACGGGCTTGACGGAGGAGCACCCGAAGTACGATTCGCAGGAAAGGAAGTAGCGCAGCACATTCGTTCATCCCCACGCCAGCCTTTTTAGCTCCGCCGTCTTCTCAAATAGTGATGGATGTCAGGACACTCGCCCGATATCCCTTCTTCAAGGAAAGCGGCCAGCTCATCAGAAGCAAGGACATCAGCCTGGAGGATCTGGTCGGCGACATCGCGTTGGAACGAGCGAGGCTCATGGGCAAGAGGAGGGTGCTCGTCGCCCTGGAAAAGGGCGAGGTGCCGGAGGCGCCTTTCGCCAGCGAGTACGAGGCTCTGCTGGAGCTCCTGTCCTATCCGGTCGCCCGGATGATGGTCGCTTCAGTCCAGGATCCTTACCTCACCCGCCGCTACGCTCTCTCGGAGGCGGTGGCGGCGAACAGCCGGCTACAGGGCGAGGAGATCGTTTTCATCGAGGCGGTCGCGAAGGAATTGGAGGTCGACCTCAGTCGGGAGAACGGCTCGGCAAGGATCCACTTCAGCGATTTCCTGCGGTACACGAACCAGATGAGGAGCAAGACATGGAAGCTGATCAACCAGATCGTCGATGGCGGCTACGTCATCCTCACCAAGCAGAAGGCGATACGCGTCCTCCAGAATGCCATCCAAAAGAAGATCGAGAAGGAGCTCGAAGAGATGGTCGTGAACGATCTAATCCTCAGAGGCTTCCAGGGTCAGTTGGATGAGATAAGGGGGATCGTTGCTGAGAAGAAGGCCAGATTCAAGGCGGAGGACCTCGGCAAGGTTAGAATCACTAGATTCCCGCCATGCATGTACCAGCTGCTCGCAATGGTGCAGGCCGGTGAGAATGTTCCCCACACCGGGCGGTTCGCGATAGTGTCCTTCCTCCACAACTTGGGGATGTCCAACGAGGAGATTTTCAACGTGTTCGCGACGGTCCCAGACTTCAACGAGCGCAAGACTGGCTACCAGATCGAGCACATAACCGGGAAGATCAGCTCCACCGAGTACACCCCGCCTGAATGCGCGACGATGAAGTCGTATGGCCTGTGCCCCGGCCCCGACGAGACATGCCTCAGAATCAGACATCCACTGAGCTACTACAGACTCAAGGCTAGGATGGAAGGCCAGAAAGGCACCGGTTCCCCGCCAAGGAAGGCTGCGAAGTAGCCGTGCTTCCCTAGGTGCGCGAGAGCTTTCTCCAGGTTGCGACTCCCCGCTGGATGGCGGTGAGGTTCCCAAACACTGCGAATATTATCATGGCCCACTCGATGATTGTTAGACCGAAGTTGCCGAGGACCACTATCAGTTGGAGGAAGGCCGCGATGAATGTGATCACAAGGCGATCCGCCCGGCCCAGCAGACCACCGTAGTCCCGCCCGACCCCGACCGCCTGCGCCTGCGTGCCCATATAGCTTGCGAGGAGCACGCCGAGCACCGCCAGCACGCCGATACGATAGTCACAGTACGGACCGAAGGCGATCCCGCCGAGCATGAAGATATCCGCATACCTGTCGAGGACGTGGTCGAGGAAATCGCCGCGGCTGGACGCCTTCCCGGCCAGCTTGGCAATTCTGCCGTCAAGTGCATCGAACAACGCGTTGAGAAACACGCAGAACATCGCGGCGAGCAGGAACAGGACTCCGCCAAGGTAGAATGCGGCTCCCGCCAAGACAGCGAATCCGAACGCCATCCACGTGAGCATGTCCGGGTCGACGTCGATCATCCTGTTGGCAATGGGCAGCAGGTACCGATCTGCCAGGTCCCGACGAGCGTCTAGTACCATGACAGAATCTCCTCGCTCCAGTCTATGCGTCCGGGCTCGTGACCCTTCACCGACCCTTTCACTATTTCAAGGATTTGGCGCGCGGCTTCCTCGGCGCTGATTGAAGTCGTGTCCACCTCGTATACGTTCTTGTTCTTCTCCAGAGCCTCGACCGTTATCAGGTCTATCGCCTCGGCCTCGAGATTTTCCCTGATTTTTTTTTCGTTCCAGCCCCTTTTCAGCAACCTGGATCTGAGGACGCTAGGCGAGCAACGAAGGACGACCACAGTGTCCGCACCGAGGCGGTGAGCGAAATGGGCGTAGATGAAGACGGAGTCGTCCGCAGGCAGGGGCAGCTCGTCCAGGCGTTCGACATCGACGATTGCGGGGAGGCCGGGTTCATCGGGAGACTCGATGAGCCCGCCTTTCCAAGCGAGATCGCTCAAGTCGACGACCTTGTGGCCTTCGCGCGAGAGCACCTCGCACACCGTGTTCTTCCCGGTGCCGGGCGTCCCAGTGATTGCCACGCGCATGACGAGCGCACACTCGGCTGAGCATTTATGGCTTGTGCCGGTCTCATCGCTTGGAGGCTCTGACCGCGTCTTCAGCGAAAGGCGATTTCGCCGATCGCACCGCCATGTGCTCGCTTGCATAGGTCCCGAAGAAACCGCCGACGAAGAGCACCGCCCCGCCGAGAATGAGAAGCGGGAGCGCAGACCTGAGCGTGAAGAATATGTATTCCTCCGCGAACGGAATCTCGATCTCCGGAGAAAACGTCGGCGAGATGAACAGGATGTAGCCCAAGAGAGCGCCCTCCACGATGCCGAGAAGGATTTCCACGGCGAGCGTCTCGAGGCTGTCCGACAGAGCCCCGACAATCAGACCGAGGAGCAATAGGATCGCGCCCGCCAAGAGCAGGGAGGGATTCTTGGTCGTCGGAACGGACACGCTCGGCATCGTGACATAGAAAGAGAAGTATCCGACCGCGACGCCAATGGCTGCCGAGAGTGCGATTATCTTGAGGATCTTGATTGCATTCTCGCGGGTGAACTTCAGGGCGACTCCTCCGGCCATGTCGTCACCTGCTCCTTGCGAATAACCGGCAATTCGATAAGGTAGCCCGAGTTCGGTCCGGTGTAGTCCGACGGGACGTCTGTGACCTTAAGCATGAAGACGAAGTAATGGGTCATCTCGAGATTCCTCCAACCCAGCCCGAGGTTGGTCAGGGCGAAGTTCATGATGTCCCTGGCGTGTTCAAAGCCCCCCGAGTTATCTGTCCGGCTGAAGTTCCAGGCACAGTAGAAGTCTTTGACGCTGTTCGCGGCGATCAGGCCGTCCGTGGGCCGGAGTGAGGGGTCCGCGACTATCATCGAGAAGGCCAGCGGCACCTGACTATGGGTCAGATTCTCCATGTAGTAGTCCCTGATCCACCCCTGATATTTCATGAACTGGAGAACCACGTCCTTCCGGCTCGGATTCGTCACATTTACATAAGCCACGTAGTGGAAGATCGTGTCATCGGTGACTTCGCCCGATGGTCCCAGATTAGATGTGGTGATGTTCAGGTCAGCGACCGGGGACACCGCAAGCTTGGCCATCGCGACGTCCGTGTAGTTGATCGCGCTCATTGTCGAGGCTGCCACGAAGACGAGGGAGACCGAGGTCAGCGTGACCCAGAGGGCTATTCGTATTCTGGCGACTCGGCGTGCGTCAAGTCGCATGCGGTTCACCCTTCCCATTCCTTTGGCGGGGACGGCGGGATTAATGATCCGACCGAGTAGAAATCGTGCGCGAAGTGGCAGAGGGTCGCATGTCCGGGACTGACCTCGACGTGCGCCGGTTCCACTTCCCTGCAAACCTGCTTTGCATAGACGCATCTGGTGTGGAAGCGGCACCCCTTCGGAATGTTGACCGGACTCGGGAGTTCTCCCGTGATCGGGACTATCGAGTACTCGTGCTCTGGATCCGGGACCGGGACTGCGGCCAAGAGCGCGCGCGTGTAGGGATGAGCGGGGCGCGAGATGACTTCCTCGGTCGGTCCCATCTCCGCCAGCCGCCCAAGGTACATGACGCCGATCGTGTCGGACATGTACCTGGCGACGGCGATGTCGTGCGTGATGAAGAGGAATGGGATGTCATACTTCTGCCTCAGCTCGAGCATGAGGTTCATCACTCCCGCCCGGATAGAGACGTCGAGCATGCTCACCGGCTCGTCAGCCACGATGAACCTTGGCGACACGACGAGCGCACGGGCGATGGCGACGCGCTGTCTCTGGCCCCCGCTCAGCTCGTGCGGGAACCGCCCGAGCAGCTCGTCCGCAGGCCTGAGCCCGGCATCCTCGAGCGCCTTGATCACCAGCTCCAGCCGCTCCTCCTGTGTCTCAGCAATGCCAAGAACGTTCAGCGGATCCGCCACGGCGCGGAAGACCGTGAACCGCGGGTTCAAGGACTCATAGGGGTCCTGGAATATCATCTGCATGTACTTCCTGAAGCCGACCAGGTCGCTTCCCCTGAGAGTCGCGATATCCACGCCGAGGAAGTCTATGCGGCCGGACGAGGGATTCTCGAGGCGCGTGACCAGCCGACCGGTCGTGGTCTTGCCGCAGCCAGACTCGCCCACCAGCCCCATGATCTCCCCGGTGTGGATCTTGAACGAGACGCCGTCGACTGCCTTGACCGTGAGAGGGGGCGCGCCAAGCGCGAAGAACCCGGCCTTCAGCTCGAAGTGCTTTACCAGGTTCTGGACATTCATCACGAATCCCGGTTCGACGGAGGGTTGGGTGGGCACGACCGCGCTCAAATGAACACCTCCGGCGACAGCTTTCCCTGCAGGTCCTTCGCGAAGTGACAGAAGGAGATGTGCCCCGGACTCATCGTGAGTCCCGGCGGGTTCTGAGTCTTGCAGATGTCCTGCACGTAGGGGCATCTCGGATGGAAGCGGCAGCCGGTCGGCGGCTCGACGAGGCTCGGCGGATTCCCTTTGATCGTGGCGAGTCTCCGCACCTTCCCCTTTATGCTCGGGAAACTACCGAGCAGGCCAGAGGTGTACGGGTGGGCGGTCTCCTTGAAAATCTCCCTTGTCGTGCCCGTCTCCGAGATCTGACCGGCGTACATCACGGCGATTCGTTTCGCGGTCTTCGCGACGACGGAGACGTCGTGGGTGATTATGATCATGGCCATCTCGAGGCGGTCCTGGAGCTCTCTGACCTTCGTCAGTATCTTGTTCTGAGTAATCACGTCGAGTGCAGTCGTCGGCTCGTCTGCGATGACGAGCTTGGGGTTGAGGGCTAGTGCCATCGCTATCATCGCCCTCTGCTTCATCCCGCCGCTGTATTCATGCGGGAAATGGTCGATGCGGTCCACCGGGATCCCGACGAGGTTGTACAGTTGCTCGGCCCTTTGCCTGGCCTGCTGCTTCGTGACCCGCTCGTGGAACAATATCGCCTCTGCAATCTGGTCGCCGACGCGCTGGACCGGATTCAGGGCGTTCATCGCGCCCTGGAAAATCATGGAAATCTCTTTCCACCTTATCTTGTTCAGCTCGTTGTCGTACTCCTTAAGCCTCCCGTCCTTCTTCATCGTCATCTTCAACAGGTTCTTGCCGTCGAAGATGACCCTCCCGCCCTTGATGTAGGCGTTCGAGGGCAAGAGCTGGGAGATTCCGTAGGCGAGCGTCGTCTTGCCGCAGGCTGACTCGCCGACCAGCCCCAAGGTCTCTCCCTTGTCCAGTTGAATAGAAACCCCGTCGGTTGCGTGCACCCAACCAGTCTTTATCTTGTAGTGCACGACGAGGTCCTGGACTTCGAGCAGCATGACTCCTCACCTCTCCCTCAGGCGCGGATTTATGATATCGTCTATCGCTCTCCCCACGAGGTAGAAACCCAGGGAGATCAGGGTGATGCACAGGCCCGGGGGCAGGAGCCACCACCAGGCGGTGAGGGTGTTGCCCGAGGAGCCCAGCGTCCTCAGCATGATTCCCCATGAGACGTTCGACGGCCTGGGGTCGCCCAGTCCGATGAAACTCACCGCAGCCTCGGTCAGAATCGCGCCCCCGACGCTTAGCGTCATGTAGAGGAAGGCGAACGGGAGGACGTTGGGAGCTATGTGGACCACCATCGTCCTGCTCCTCGAGGCGCCGGATATCCTGGAGGCATCGACGAACGGTCTCTCCTTCAGGGACAAGGTCTGCGCTCGAATGACACGGGCTATCCCCGGCCAGCCAAGTACCGCTATCACGATCACGATGTTCCATATGCTGGGACCGAGTATCGATGCGAGAATCAGGACCAGAGGCAGGAAAGGCAGCACGAGCGCGATATCCGTTACCCTCATCAGCAGGGTGTCAAGGAATCCCCCGTAGAAGCCCGCAACGAGTCCGACGAGCGTCCCGATCACCACAGAGAATAAGGCGGCAAGCACCCCGACGATCAGCGCAACCCTCGAGCCCCATATCAGTTGCGTCAGGATGTCGTAGCCCTGGGCATCGGTGCCGAGGATGTAGGTGTTCCCCGAAGGATATGTGCCTGGAGGCAGAGGCGCTCTCGAGACCCCGAGCAACCTATAGACAACCATGTTCCCGGTGCTTGGCTCGAAGACCAGCGCGAGCATCTCCTCGCTCGAGAGACCAATGGCGTACTTCGTCCCCGCCGAGCTGCCCATGTATTCTATGTATATCCTCAGTGGGTCGCTGTCCTTGAAGAAGTTAATCAGTCTCTGGCGAAGCCTCGTCTCGGAAACGGTGGGGGCGCTCCAGACGACCCCGTCCGTGTCAAGAGCCTGCACGAGCGAAGTGGTGGGACTGTAGAACAACGACCTCACCGGCTTCGAGAGGCTGATGTTCAGGACGGAATCAAGAGTGCCGTTCGCCGATCCGCGCAATAAATCGCTCGAGGTCGCATTCCCGACGGCATCGTAGTGGGTGAGAACGAAATGCGGGTTGCCCGAGTTGCCCGGGTCCGGCTGGGTTGTGATTGCAGACGATGAGCTATCGAATGTCAAGGTGCGGAAGACCGTGAGGTTCCCCGCCGTGACGTTTCGGGGAAGGAGGTACCAGATGGCCGCCTTCGTGGCGGATCTCAGCGGGACGTACAGCATCTGGATCTCGGGGGCCCGGAAGTATCCTATCGGCGCGGTCATGTTGGCGGGCTCGCCCGATATCGCTAGGTCGAGGTCGAATCGAGCGGATCCGTTCAGGGTGAACACGGCCAGCTTGTTGTTGCTCGTCGGCACGAAGATGCCGGAGAGTTCGGGCTTCAGCTGGAGATAGTAGGCAAGCGGTTTCGCGGTGACCGGCATGTCGACCGAAAGCACGGAGGCGATACCGAACTGGGGGATGGGCGGGTCGTCCTGACTAGATTTGTAGTTCACGCTGAAGACCTGGACATGCGTGTCCGACGCGGCGACTATGTATCGGTCGGAGTGCAGGCCGCCGGTGTCGTTCCTTATCTGGAACGGGAAGTCGTACATCTCTCCGGCGGAGACCGGGTCCTCCACCAGCCATCTGGGCTGGAACCCGATGTACTCCGAATGCAGTTTCCTCTTTGTGAACGGATCGAGCAGGACGAAGTAGCCGTTCGCCACGAAGCCGATCAGGCCGTTCTTCGTCAGGTCGTCGTCCGTGGCCCGCTTGCCTAGGTTGTCGCGCCCCGGCACGAGGTACAGGACGTTGGAGAGCGGCGTGCTGAACCCGAAATCGGTGATGTTGATCCAAATGGTCCGTCCGGGGATTGAGAACGGGCTCTCGTTCTTCGCGACCGAATCCATCACGATCTTGCCGTTGCTGTCGGCAACGATTATCCAGAGCCTGCCGTCATCCTCGGTCGGGTCTTTCGGGGACGACGGTCCGATCACCGGCTCGAAGAAGCTGCCAGTGGTGTTGTACGTCTTGCTGTAGCTGGCGGGAACGAATACGTCGACGTCAGGGGCGAGGAACTCGGGGCTGTATGGAGAAATCATCGGTGCGAACACGGCCATGAACACGAACACGGTGATTATCGCGGTACCCGCTAGGCCGAGCTTGCTGCGCTTGAAGAGGTTCCAGGACTTCTTGAGCGCGATCCAGAATGCGCTGAGGCCGCCGATTGCCACCTTCTTCTTATCTTCGGCTATTTGGAATCCCCCTACAACCTCACCCGCGGGTCAAGCCAGGCATACAGCAGATCCGCCACGATGTTGCCCACGATCACGAGGATGGCCAAGATGAAGAGGGTCGCCCCCGCGAGGAAGTGATCCTGGATGAGGATGGCCTGGAGGAAGTAGTAGCCTACTCCCTGATAGGTGAATATCTGCTCGAGGATGATCGCGCCTCCGACGGAATAAGCTAGGGCTATCGTGAACGAGGTGACCACCGGCAGATACGCGTTCCTGTTCGCGTGGCGTCGCCTGACGATGCGCTCCGGCAACCCCTTCGCCCTCGCCGTGAGTATGTAATCCTCCTTGAGGACCTCGAGCAGGGAAGTCCTCATCAGGAGTATGACGCCGGCGAGGCTGATGAGCACTAGGACGACGAGAGGCAGTACCATGTGCCACATGTAGTCGAAGGGGCGCGCCAAGATGTTGTTCTCGAGGAACGGAAACTTCCTGACCAGGTCCGCCATGTTCGCCGACTGGAAGCCCGAGAGCGGGAACCACCCAAACTGGAATGCGAATATCCAGATGAAGATCAGGCCGATCCAGAACGAGGGCATGTTGTAGAAGAACAGACTGAAGAGTATCCAGCCGCCCTCTTCGACACCTCCGCGTTTCCAGCCGATCCGGGAACCCACGACGNNCGCCGACTAGGTAAGTTATGATAGTCGCGGCCCCGAAAAGCGCGAGCGTTCTTGGTAATGCGTCGGCCAAGATGTCGCTAACGGGGCGGTTGAACTGGTAGGACGTTCCGAACTGGAACGTGAACATGTTCCGCATGAAGATGAAGTACCTGGTGATCGGCGGGTCGTTGAGTCCGAATTCCGCTTCGAGTCGCGCCAGAGCCCCGGGGTTGTTCGAGAACCTGGGGTCGAGTTTGAATCTGGCGATAGGGTCTCCCGGCATCGCCTCGAATAGGATGAATATCAGACTCGTCACAACTATGACGGTCACTATGCTCTGGACAGTCCTGTTGACCACGAATCGACTGAATCCGGCCATGAGAGGTTAGCTGACCTGTATCGCTCCAAGGCGCACTAGAAATTGGTTCCTTATTTAACTTACGGTGTATCGGCTTTCCCTGAGAACGCGGAATTGGAGACACTCTCTCTCGAGCCCGCCGCCATTGGTGGGATGTCCCGCGCGGCGAAGCGTCCGCTCGCCTTGGCGGTGATGCGCGATTGTGGCCACGTTGGCGGGATCCTGACTCCAGGCTGCTGGCGGTCAGCTTGGGGGTTGGCTAGGTGGCTGGGTCGGCGGTTGAACCGGATATTGCATCGGAGG
>JAFNFQ010000066.1 GCA_017885655.1 Methanobacteriota archaeon
TCCGCGAGGGTCGTCCAGGATTGGAAATGGATCGCTGAGAGGAGGGATCAAATGGGCTGATGGATGCCGCCACTCGTACGCCACGATCCTGGAAAAACGGAGGCATCATAACCATGGCGGGGAAGACTCATCCCTTCGCTCCTAATCCAGATATCACAATGCGTGATCCCTCCGCCGTCAGCGCACTGAATCTCTCGGAGCCGCGGGACACCTCTCAGTCACCGCTTGCACATCATTCGTCGCCGCTTTCTTTCAGAAGGGACTTGATAGCTGATCTCGCGGCTTTCCCTCGATGCGAGAATTCGTTCTTCTCCTTCACTGTCATCTGGGCGAATGTCCTTCGCTGCCCCTTCGGGATGAATACCGGGTCGTAGCCGAACCCGCCTTTCCCCCGCATCTCCGTCGAGATGACGCCCTCGCACTTTCCGTGGAAGATATGGGTTTCCCCGCCAATGCGGAGGCCGAAGCACGTCTCGAACCTCGCCTCCCGCGCCGTCCACCCCATCATCAGCTTCAGGATTCCTTGGCACCCCAGGGTTTTGTAGACGAAAGAGGAATAGACTCCCGGAAACCCGCCAAGCTTCTCGATGAACAGACCGGAATCATCGATGAGCAGGTCGCCTTCTCCCGCGGGAATCGTCTTGAGGCCGTACTCCACAACATCCCCGATCGAGTCCGCCTGAATCTCCGGATATGGCTGGTTCAGCCTCTCCAGCTCTATCCCCTTGGCGGCGAACATCTCGCTCACTTCCTTGAACTTCCCGTCGTTCGTCGTCACGAACTTGATCAAGTGTAGCGCCCCCTCGACTCGATTTCCTTGACCTTCAGCAGGACCTCTTCGGCCCCCTCGTACGCCTTGCGGTACGCGCCCGCCACGCTGTCGAACAGATCCGGCATGTCCGAGTGCGCGCTCGTGAGGGCCTCCTTGAGCAGGTGCATGTCCACGCCCTTCGCCTCGACGCTCGATGACTTCTCCCCGAGGCTGAAGTCGATGAGGTGCACGCGGCCGCCGCGGTAGATCATGTTGGACGTCGTCAGGTCTCCGTGCACGATGTCTCCTGAGTGCAGCCTTGCGGCGACCTCCCCGACCTGTTCGCACACATCTTTCGGTTCGTGAGACCTCTTCTGCAGCATCTCCTTCACCGTCGGCCCCTCGATGAACTCGAGTGTGAGGCTGTTCTCCTCGACGTCGATGTCGTAGATGATCGGCACCGCAACGCCGAGTTCCCTTGCCCCGGTCATGAGCTTCACCTCGGTCCTGAGGCGGGACTTCCTCAGCGACTCGTCAAGCTGCGGGCTCCGGTAGGCCTTCGGCACGCGGTGCTTCACCACCACCTCCCGCCCGTGCCACGTCGACTTGCTCAGCTCCGCCTCCGCCCCGCGTTTCAGGATCAACGCGCTGGCGATGACTTCCTCCGTAGAAAAAGGTTCTGACCTCGCCCGCCGCGTCCTCCGTCGGCCTGAAGCTGAGGCCCGGCGGGAGGCGGGAAGCGTAGTTCGTACCGAGGAGCCTGTTGTCGAGGATTACGACGACGCCCCTGTCCTTCTCGCTCCTGATGCACCTCCCGGCCGCCTGCATGACCTTGTTGATTGCGGGGTAGAAGTACGCATACTCGAAGCCCTTCTCGCTCCCGAACTTGGCGGCATAGTAGTCGTCGAGCGCCCTGACCTCCGCTGTTGGCGGGCTGATGGGGAGGCCGCCGATTACGACGCAGCTCAGAAGGTTGTCGTTGTAGTCTATCCCTTCGGAGAAGGAGCCGCCAAGGACGCCGAAGAGCAGGACCCCGCCGCGCGCCTTGAGTTCCCGCATCCGGAGGATCACCATGTCCCTCTTCGCCTTGTCCCACTCAGGCCGCTCGATCATGAGGTGCTTGCGCATCGGCGTCGCCTTCAGCTTGTCCGCGACCTTCGACAGGACTCCGTAGGAGGGGAAGAAAGCGGCGAGGTTGCCCGGGCATGCTTCGGAGATCCCCGCCACCTCGCTTGCAATCGACTGCATCATCGATTCAGTGCGCGCCCGGTAGAGCGTGGTGAGCCGCGGCGTCACTATCGTGAGCCTGTTCTCCTGCGGGAAAGGAGAGAGGTATGCCCTCAGGACGACGCGCTTCTTCTCGAGCCCGAGCAGGTCGGCGTACATCTCCCCGGGGTGCAGCGTGCCGCTCATCATTATGGAGGAATGCACCTGCGCGAAGACTTCGCGGCTGAGTACGGAGGGGTCGAGGAGGCGGAAGCCTATGCGCCCTTCGTCGCCGCCAGAGGCGACGCGGACTACGCGAGACCCCATCTCGTTCCAGGATGTAAGGAACGACGCTACGTCCAGGAGCGCGGCGCCCCCGCCATCCCGCACCTCCGATTCACCGGCTCTCCTGCAAGCGTCCGCGAGGATGACACAGCTCCACGGGCCGCCAGCGGCCGCTTGATCGATAAGGTCCATCAGCAGTCTCTCCTCCACCCGCCTCTCGCTCCTCACCTTGGCCAGGAAGGAATCGAGCACCTTGGAGAGTCGATGAAGCAACTCAGCAGCCTGCGGGTCGGACCTCCTCGCGTCCTTCGCCCCTCGGACGAGCTGGCGGGGGGAGATGCTCCCGCATATCTGGGACCGGATCCTGTCCGGGAGGTTGTGCGCCTCGTCGATCACGAGGACCAGCTCCGACATCTTCCTCCCGATGCGGGAGAGTATCGCATCGCGCAGCGACGAGAAGACGTAGTTGTAGTCGCAGACCAGGACGTCCGCGCTCGAAGCGGCCTCCAGCCCGGCCTTGTGCGGGCAGACCCCCCGGCTCGAGCAGAGCTGCTGCATCTCCTGCACGTGCATCGGCTCCTTGAGTATCTCGGCCACGACCGCGTCGGCCTGGCGGTTAAAGTACCTGCAGGATCGCGTCCTCGACATGAGCGCGCAGTACTCGTTGAAGGCGCGCGCGCTCCGGGGACGGTTCTGCTGTGCGCACATGCTCTGTTTGCTGACAATGTCCACCGCCGAGACGGCGAGCGGCTTCGACCTGATCCGCCGGAGTGTGTCGACCACGATCCTGTGCTGGCTCTGGCGGGAGGTGAGGAAGAGGACGAACTTGTCCTCGCGGAGGGCGACGTCAAGCGAGGCGGCGAGGCCCACGGCGGTCTTGCCGAGCCCGGTCGGCGCCTGAGCGAGAAGGTGCCATCCCCCGGATATCGCTTCGATCGCGTCCCTCAGGAACTCTCTCTGCCCCACCCTTATCGACGAGAAAGGGAACGCGCGCGGCGGGAAATCCTCCGGATACATCCTCTCAACAACGAGAACGACTGTCCGCTCTGGCCTCATCTATGTTCCGTGCGGATGAATCTGGTATTGTTGTCGATAACCAGAGTGGATAATTGGCGGGGACTGATTAAGTATCCACCAAAAGGATTGAACCAACGTGCAGATTCCCCTGACAAAGTGCCCCCTCTGCGGGCTCCCCAGCGAAGACGCGGTGTGCTCGCGATGCAACACCGTCATCGAGTGGGAGAGGGCGACGTGCCTGATCTGCGGCAGGATGTACTCCACCTCGATTGCCGTGTGCGACGTCTGCGACGCAGCGCTCCGAATGCCTGAGGAACTCGACGACGAGGAGAAGGAGCTCAAACATCTGATGATGATCGCGGGCGTCTCGAAGGAGGCTGCCAGGACGCTCTACATGCAGGGAATCCGCGACTTCTCCGACCTGGTGAAGCTGGCGCTGCCGCACAAGGCCGTGAAGATGGGGCTGCACAAGACGATCGCGCGCAGGATGATGATGGCGGAGTTCGTGCGGCGCGGGCAGCAGGGGGATGGTGATAGATGCCCGATATGCTCTGGTTCCTACAACGCCGAGACAGGGCTCTGCGAGAAGTGCAAGTACTCCCCGCTCCCCGAGTGGTCCGAGCACTGGATCAGGGAGCGGCTTGACAAGGTCACCGAGGAAGTGGAAAACCTCTGCGCCCACCCCGACTTCGAGGCGATGCCCGAGGAGATGAAGAAGCAGGTGCTCGCCGAAGTCAACGGGATGCTGGAGCCGGTCTACAACGAGGAGAGACTGGTCTCCGAGCTGGAGGGGGTTTTCGGTTCACTCGACAAGGAAGAGGAGCAGGTCAAGCAGTATAGAATGCAGATAGAGGCGTGGAAATGCAAGGGGTTCGATGTCTCCGATCTGGAGAAGCTCCTGGAGAAGAATCCCGACGAGTTCCGGGTGAACTGCGTCAAGATACTGCGGCTGCAGATACGCAAGCAAATTAAGGACTTCAAGTTCGTCTGCCCACTATGCGATGCCGGCCTGGAGCCCGAGGCGAAGGAGTGCCCCAACTGCGGGGCCCTGTTCGGCTAAGGGCAAGCCTAAATAGCGGCGTTCCTTCGTTAGTTCTGAGAAATGAGACCGACCTACGAGTACATCCTGCAACCCACGCCGACTAGGCGGGTGAGCTTCGGGCGGACCGAACTGCTCAACTTAGGGATGGCGCTCGGGGCGCTCACCCTGGTGTTCGTGCTTGTCTGGCTGAACCCGTTGTTCGGCAGGGTCGTGCTCAATGCGGACACGCTGGGAATAATCGTGGTCTCGTCGTTCATTGCTGTCCTGACTGGTTTCCTGATGCACGAGATCGCGCACAAAGTCGTGGCGGTAAGGTATGGGCTCTGGGCGGAATTCAGGGCGGATCGCAGGGGACTCCTTTTCGCATTCGTCACCGCAATCTTCGGGTTCGTGATCGCGGCCCCGGGCGCTGTGATGATCGCTGGCCCGGTGAGTCTCAGACAGAGCGGGAAGATTAGCGCGGCTGGTCCTCTCACGAACCTGGGTTTCGGCGGGACATTCTTCGCGATATTGTTCGCCGTCATCTATTTCCATGTCGCGATTCCGCAGTTCTTGGGCTTCCTGATCGTCCAGATCACCATGGTGAACCTGATCCTCGGCACTTTCAACATGATACCATTCCCGCCGCTCGACGGCTCAAAGATCTGGTGGTGGAAGAAGCCGGTGTGGGCAGGGATGTTCGCCGTCTTCGTGGTGCTTCTCGCCGCCTTCTTCATCTACGTCTAGGCGGCCTGGCGATCGTCGCGGCAATATAGCCCGCGCCGAAACCGTTGTCGATGTTGACCACCGCCACGCCGGGGCTGCAGGAACTCATCATGGCCAGCAGTGCCGCCAGACCGTCGAAGCTCGCCCCATAGCCAACACTGGTCGGCACCGCGATCACGGGCTTGTCCACGAGGCCTGAGACCACACTGGGAAGCGCGCCCTCCATTCCCGCAATGACCACGAGGACGTCCGCGCCCTCAAGCCTCCGCCTGTTGTCGAGGAGCCTGTGCACCCCCGCAACGCCGACGTCGTAGAGCCTCTCGACGATGCAGCCCATCGCCTCCGAGGTGACCGCCGCCTCCTCGGCCACTGGTATGTCCGATGTCCCGCCGGTGACGACTAGGACCTTGCCCCCCCTCTTCCGGGGCATCTGACCGATGACGATCATACGGGCCTTTTCGTGATACGCCATCTTCGAACCTCTGAGACCCGCCTTCACAGCGCGGTAGTTGCCCTTGCTCGCCCGCGTCGCGAGGACTATGCTGTCATTCTTGCTCAACCGCTTCAGGATCTCGACTATCTGGGCGTCCGTCTTCCCCGGGCAATAGACGACCTCGGGGAAGTCCCGCCGGAGGGCCCTGTGCGTGTCGGGCTTCGCGAACCCGATGTCCTCGTATGGAAGCGAGCGCAACTCCTCGATCGCCTCACCGATGCCCTTCTTCCCCTGCTTCAGGTCTCTCAGCAGCCGTTCGATCGATTTTCTATCCATGGTCAGCAATCTAGCAAGGTGAGCTGGTGCATAAACGTTGGTCGAAAGCGGCTGGCGGTCCTACCCGACCTTCTCCCACTTCTCCAGTTCCAGCACGCTTGACAGGGTGCCGCCCCTCTTGATCTCCTCGCGGATCCTGTTCTCCCGCTCGAGTACGTCCAGGGAGCGGTTCGCTATCTCCACTGCGATCTCCTGCGGGATCACGATGACGCCGTTCTCGTCTCCGACAATCCAGTCGCCGGTCCTGACGAGCTGACCGCCGCACTCAATCTCCGAGGCAATCTCCCCGTGCCCCTTCGGCTCTCCCGCCTTCGGCGTGACCGAACGCGAGAACACGGGGAAGCCGATGTCGAGTATCGTGTCGATGTCCCTGACGGCCCCGTCTATGACGACTCCCGCCACGCCCTTGACCTTGGCCGACCAAGATGCGAGCTCGCCCCAGACGGCGGTCGGGCCGCCGCCAACGTCGATGACGATGACGTCGCCCTTCTTCGCCCTGTCTATGGCCTCCACCGGCTTTGCCCAGTCGCCGTCAGCTGTCTTGACCGTCAGCGCCCGCCCGACCATCTTGGCCTTCCTGCTGATGCGGGGCAGCAGACCTCTCATCTCGCCGCGCTTCTGCATCGCGTCCGAGATGTTCGGCGTGCTCACTTTCGCGAACGCCTCGAACAGGTCCTCCTNNCGTCTAGACATGGCGTCCTTGATCGCGCGCGCGGCATCCGCGACCTTCTCGGCCTTGGTGATCGCGCCGCCGACGATGATTATGCTGGCCCCCGCCTCGAGCGCGTCCGCGACCGTCTCGCTGTTCAGACCTCCCGCCACAGCCACGGGAATCTCAGCGATTTGGCATACCTCCCTGAGCTTCTGCATCGGGGTGTGCGCGGTCATCTGTTCGTCGATCGAAACGTGGATGCAGAGGTAGTCCACGCCCATGTCCTGCAGTTCCTTGGTCCTCTTGGGCATATCCTCGACCGACATGAGGTCGGCCATGATCTTCGCGCCGTACCTCCTCGCTGCCTTCACCGCCTCCTTCATCGTGCCGTCGTCGGCAACCGCCATGACGGTGATGACTTCTGCTCCAGCCTTCGCGGCGATCTCGACCTCGAACGAGCCGGTGTCCATGACCTTGAGGTCCGCGACGATGACGCGCGAGGGGAACATCCTCTTCAGCGCCCTGACCGCCTCGACGCCCTCCGACTTGATCAGCGGCGTCCCTGCCTCGACCCAGTCTGCGCCTCCCGCAACGGCCTCTTCCGCCGCCTGCACTGCGCGCTTCAAATGCTGGAAGTCGAGGGCTACCTGAAGTACCGGCTCCATGTGTTTCCGCATTACGCTCTGCACCACATAAATATGTATCGTCCGAGGGAGAATTTCGCCTGCATCGACGGCATCCGTGAATAACTTTATCATAGTCTGTTTCCTTGCGGGAGCATAATGCTCGGCCGAGATGCTAGAGACAGACGCGAGCGGTGCAAGACCGGCATCGAAGGGCTGGACAACATTCTCAACGGCGGCGTCCCGAGAGGCAATACTGTCCTGGTCACCGGCTCTGTCGGTACCGGCAAGACCTCACTCTGCCTCGAGTTCCTTGTGCACGGCTCGAATTCGAACGAACCGGGCCTCTATGTCTCGGTGACGGAACCCTGCGACAAGCTGCTCAAGAACATCATCCCCTATGACTTTTTTGATGAGAGCCTGATAACCGACGGGAAGCTGCACTTCATCGACCTGCCGATCGTCTACGAAAGGCTCGGGCTAGAGAAGGCGGAGTTCGACTTCGAGGAGGTGGCCATCCTCATCTCCGCGATCGCGAGCATCGTGCACGAGCTCGGGATAAAGCGCCTGGTCATCGACTCAATCACATCCGTCTGCTACCGCCTCAAGAGCCAGGAGAACATCAGGGACTTCATCCTCAAGCTGGGCTCGGTGCTGTCAGAGATGGGTTGCACGTCGTTCCTGGTTTCAGAGATCAGCCCCGCGGAGGAGAGGTACAGCCTCTACGGGGTCGAGGAGGCGATCGCCGACGGCGTCATCGTGACAGGCAACCTCGAGAGGCGCGGCGACCTCCTCAGGACGCTCCAGGTGGTCAAGATGAGAGGAACCATGCATTCAAGGGCGAAGTACGTGCTGGACCTGACGACCGTGGGCGTGCTGCTCGTCCCGCTACTCAAGGGCGGAAGCGTCGCGGGAGGCGGGTGAGATGACAACCGCAACCCAGATCGCCGAGAAGCTCGACGCGCTCCCGGAGAGCTCCGCGGTCGCGCTCAAGATCAGGGGCGAGCAGTACTTCGACGTCATCAGGGGCATCCTCGACATCTTCGCGAAGAAGAAGGAGATGGACTCGATCTACGTCACCGCCACGATCCCCTGCCAGAGCATCATGAACGCGCTCCAGGTCCTGGAGATAGATACCGAGCGCATCTGGTTCGTCGACTGCATCAGCCAGATAATGATGTCTGTCGGGGAGAAGCACCCCCACGCCATCTACGTCGAGAGCCCGACGATGCTGGAGAACCTGATGCTCAAAGTGGAATATCTCATACGGCGGGCCGAGGGCAAGAAGAAGCTGGTCATCCTGGACAACATCAACTCCCTCGCGATACACAACAACATCAAGATCCTCAGCGAGTTCCTTCACATCCTCGTCAACAACCTGCGAAGCAAGAACACCTACACCATCATCTTCTCGATGGAGGAGTACGAGACCGACGAGATGACGAACATGCTCAACCTCGTCTGCGACGAGAGTATGACGCTCGAGGGGGGATGAGATGGCCAAGGTCGTGAGCACGGGGCTGCCGGCGCTGGACAAGGCGCTCATGAACGGCCTGCCGGTCGGGTTCACCATGCTCGTCGCGGGGACCCCGGGTTCGGGGACGGAGCTCTTCGCGAAGCAGTTCGCCACGGCTCCTGGCCAGGACGAGCAGGTCGTGTACTTCGCGACCGCCGAGAGAGACGAGGAAATCAAGTCCGCGATGGAGGACTTCAACTGGAAGTCCGACATGAAGATCGTCAACATCGGGAACATGTACTACGAGAGCGTCCTCGCGAAGAAGCTGGAGGTGTCGCGCGCGAGGCAGGAGGGGCTCTCCACCAAGGACCTCTCCAAGCTCAGGATGAAGTCGAAGCAGGAGCGCCCGGAGATCAACTTCCTGACCTCGCTCACGTACGAGGTCAGCAAGCTCAGGCCTCCCTTCCGCGTCGTCATAGATTCGCTGGACTTCTTCCTGGAGTACTACCAGCACGCTGACGTCCTCTCCGCCCTGAGGACGATAAAAGCTCATACACAGCACGAGGAGGGCGTCGCCCTGATAACGATGCTCACGAACGTCTACGACACGAGGACGCAGAGCGGGGTCGAAGAGATCGTCGACTGCATCGTCGAGCTGGAGCGAATAAGGGAGGGCGACTCGTTCAAGAGGTACCTGATCGTCAGGAAAGTCAGAAACCACCCCGAGAAGACTGGCATCTACGCATACACGATCACTAAAGAGGGGATGGTTCCCCTCTGAGGGAGCCTGGCTCGCGAGATTCCTGAGCCTAATCCTAGCAATGATTATCGCATCGATTATATAGCGTCGAAATGCTTTTATAGCTCGAAGAACAGAGGGGATGATGCGGCAAAACCGCAGGAGGACAAAATATGAAGAAGCTTTGGCTCATCCGGAAGGATGAAGAAGCAGTGTCTCCGGTCATCGCTACCATTCTGATGGTCGCGATTACCGTGGTATTGGCAGCCGTGTTGTACGTGATGGTGTCCGGTCTCCTCGGAACCGGCGGAGGCGGCGCAGCCAAGTCAGTCGGTTTCTCGCCTAGCTCTGCAGGCAACAACTGGACGTTGACGGTGGCCTCTGTATCCGCGTCGGGAATAAGCTACGCCACCACGACGTTCAAGGTCTATGACACGAACGGCGCACCGGCGTCGACAAACCTCTTGAAAGACATAATGGGAAGTCCGACCACCGGAAAGTGTGATAACTGGGCAGCAAAGAAAGTCTGCTACGTGCCAACGGGCGCCGGACAGCTTGAGGTCAAGGTAGGAGACAGACTCCTCGCCGATAAGACGACCTACGGCTCCAGCTACAAATGGGAACTGCTTGATGCGAGTTCGATCCTAGCAAACGGCGTCTTCTCATAGACGCCCCCTTTTCCTTTTTTTCTTTCTTTGTCTACCATGGAGAGTGCTAGCCGATGCCCATGCTGCATGCTGAATCAGAACACGACAGGGCAGTCTCTCCAATAATAGCAATCCTTCTACTTCTTGCGATTACCGTCGTGCTGGCAAGCGTCATGTATGTGACGATCTCGCAGATGATACCAAATGTCTCCGATAATTCCAGACCTTTGGGCGTCGTGGTGGACAAAGCGGGAGCCAACTGGACCATAATCATCGCATCAGTGTCGGCAGGCGTCAGCCCCAGATTCGTCTACGTCGCCATTTCAGATCCCAACGGGACACCACTCCTACCATACACGCCGATAGCCGATATGACCGGATACCTGGACGCAGAGCCCATAGGCACACTCAGCGCCGGGGACAGGATATTGATTCCCATCCAGGACTATCCAGAAGGCTGCTTGATCACAATCAAGGACGACCAGAAACTGCTGTTCGATGGCGTCCTCTGAGTCTGAACATGATCAGCCCAAACCTTCATGATACGGTCAACGATTCGGGAGACAAAGGAAGGGGGTGAAATGCGACGGCGGAATCTGACTTGGCGATTGTCCTGGTTCTGGTGATAATCCTGGAAGGCATCTGGCTTGCGGGACTCACGTACCTCATGTGGAGACGTAGCTTCAAGAAGCCGAGGCAGGGGGAAAAGGAAGAACCTCCGGCGCAGGCGACCTAGGGTTCCCTGACAACGCGTTCGGAATGCGGCCTCGGCGCTGCAAAGCTGGATGCTGAAGATGGCCACAACCTCATAGCCATCGGGGGAGCCAATCGACCGACCCGCCAATTGTCCCGCTTTGAGCCAGGTTGCCCTCTGCACTCTTTCTTCATGCGGGCGGCCATCATGTCATCGAAACCATCATATAGTCAATGAAGGCAGAGTAATGTCTTTGCGGTGACGAACCGCAGAAGGACATAACGTATGAGAAAGAGCTGGATGATCCGAAAGGATCTGGAAGGTGTGTCTCCGGTGATAGGCACCATCTTGATGGTGGCCATTACCGTGGTGTTGGCAGCCGTGTTGTACGCGATGGTGGCGACGCCGCCGGCCCAGCAGGAGAACCCGATGGTAGGGCTCGTAGAGCAGGAGACGGGCGGGAACTGGACCCTGCTCGTGAGTTCTGTCAGGGGTCAGGTCCCGCTGGACACGACGACCCTCTCAATCAAAAACAAGGACGGGGCCGTCATGTACCCGATGTCGGCTGTGCCACTGTCTCAGCTGACTGCGCAGAATTGGGCGACCTACAAGGTGATCTACCAGAAGCAGAAGCTCAGCGACACTTCCGTGACGTCGGGTTCGTCCATACTGATCGACAGGGCGGGGTATCCACACGGATGCAGCTACGTCCTCACGACCGCGAACAACATAGTCGCGATGGGCGCTCTGTGAAGAGCGTCCCCCTTCTATTTTTTTCTCACTTTTTCCTACCCAGTCCACTTGAAGTCCTCGATCGGCATCGACAGGGAGGTCTTGGTCTCGGCCACGCGCCCGAACTGGAAGGTGAATTCTGCGGCGGTCGCGGCATCGGGCGCCTCGAATATCACGAGCGCGTCCGGCTTGCCCAGCAGCCCCAGGAACTCGTGGATCATGATGTTGTTGGGGATCTTGGGGTGCCTGAACAGTCGCGTCGCTTCCTCGAATTGCCCCGGGATTATTGTCAGCTGTACGATGAACAACATCTGGCCACCAATTCGACCAACGCCCGGCCTCTATTTATGCTTTGGCGGGAGGCTTGTCCGCTTCCTTCTTCACTGGGAGACGGTGGACCTTGACCCTCAGGTAGTGCGCCTGCGCGACCGTCGAGCCGAGTATCCTGTCGGAGAGCCTCTGCCGCGGGTCTCCCTCTCCCGCCAGGCCGGCGAGCGCGTCGATCATCGGGAAGAGGTACCAGAAGAACTTGGGGACGCTCCGCACGAAGGCCATGGCGGGGGTCAGTTTCCCTCTCTCGGCCCTCACTTTCAACCGGAGCAGCACCTTCCCGGGGGTCTGCCCGACGGCGGTCTCGGAGATCGCCGAATACAGGAGGAAAGAGAAGCCAGACATCAGGCCGAACATGACCATCGCGGTGACGCCGAGCATGGTGAGGACCGCCCAAGTCAGGAGCAGCACGAGGACAGCGTCGACGATGAACGCGCAGATCCGCTTCAGCCAGTGTACCTGGAGGACCCTAGTTCGTCCTAAGAGATCGAAACCATTCGTCAAGAGTGCACCCGATTGTCTTCATCAAGCGACCGATATAAGAATCTATCTCAGGAAGCCGCGCGGCAGTCCGACATGAAGAAGTGCCACTCAGATCGCCCATCACTCATCACGTTCAGCGTCGCTCTTCTCATCACGGTGGCGGCGGTGCCATGCATCCCGCCGTTCTTAGGCTTTTCCGAAGGACGGAGGTGATTGCTGGCGGTCGGCAGGTCCCCTCGCGCGAGATGAAAAATGAAAAGTGAAAGGTGGAAGGCGGGTAGGACCGCCTTCCTTGATCTTCGGCCTACTTCTTTTGCGGCGGCGGTGCCACTGGCCTCTGTACCGGGGGCGCCGGCTTTGCGGGAGCCGGGCCGGCTGGTCTTGCTGGTGGCACCTGCCTCATCGGCGGTGCCGGTGGGATCTCCTCAGGCGGGAGCTCCTCCTCGACCGGAGGCTTCTTGCGCCTCATCACGAGGAACAGCACAAGGGCAACAACGACGATGATCACGATGATGAGGATGAGCCACACCATGAGATCACTCGGCTGGTTCGGCGTAATCTTCTCGGTCCAAGTTGCCGTGACGCTCTTCGGTGCGTCCATCGTAATCTGCGCCGGGTTTATGTTAACGGTCAAGTCTCCGGTCCACGCGGCGAAGTCGTAGGTCTTACTGCCAACGGTCGCCGGCGTGGTTACCGACACATCCGCGTCGTCGCCAGCGTCGTACCAACCCTCGCCCTGCGGGCTACCGCACGGGGTGCCGCCGCAGTCAGAGGTTATGGTCAGCTCGTACTGGGTCTTCCAGTTGGCCGTCACGTTCATGCTCTTACCCATCGGTATCGTGAACGGGTTTGCGGTTCCGGTGCCGTCATCGCCAGCCCAGCCGGTGAAGACGTACTGCGTGTGCGCCGCGCCAGCGAACGGGTCGGTCAACGATATCGAGGCCGGCGTCCCTGACTGGTACCAGCAGTCCGTGTTTGAGCATGTCGGGTTTCCGTGCAGGGAGGTCACGGTAATCTTGTACCATGTGGCCCAGTTCGCCGTCGCCGTCTTCGGCGCGTTCATGGTGCTGAACGTGTAGGAGAACAGGGTCCCAGAGGCGTCACCGCTCCACTGCAGGAACACGTAGCGGGTGTACTGAGCGCCAACAGGCCACGGCGATGTGATCGAGACGGTCGCTGATGCGCCCTCGTCGTACCAGCAGTCCGGGTTGCTGCACGTCAGGCCACCTAGGCCGGCGGGGCTCGCGGGTATCTGGCCGAGGGTAATCTTGTACTGCGTCTGGAAGTACGCCGTGAACGAGGTGCTGAACGAAACCGTAAACGCCGGGTGGTTCGGGTTGGGGTTGCCGGACCAGTCTAGGAAGACATATTGCGTGGTGGTTGTGCCCTGCGTGGTCTGAGTCACGTTGAACCAGTGGACGCTCATGAATTCCCACCAGAGCGTCCTCAGTCCGTTCGCCATGACATCGCCGCCCGGGCCACCGATCACGTAGTTAAGAGCGATCGGGCTCGTGTCCAGCGTGATTTGGAACTCGTGGTGGCAGTAGGCGGTCTCCGTGATCGCATCGTTCATAGTGACCGAGGCCGACTGACTCCCTCCGGTGTAGTTCCCCAGGCCGCTTCCGACCCAGCGCCAGAACCTGTACTGCTCTCCAGCGGGCACACCTGTCGGGGGCACCCAGTCGATGTTGACGGGGTCGCCTTTGACGTGCCAGTCCGAGGTCGGCGTCACTGAGCCAAGGCAGGTATTCGAGTCCAGAACCATGGTGAGATAATACTCAGCGGACCACATCGAGATGTATGTCGCGGGACCGGTGATCGGACCGATCGGCCTGTTCTGCCTGAGGTCGCCGTCGCTCCATTGCAGGAACACGTACCTGCTGCCAGCGCTAGTCTGCGGAGTCTGCATCATCAGGATTGGCGGTGAATTCGCGTCAGCCCAACAGCGCAACGGGGCAGGCGTCTGGACGTCGCACGGGGGCGTGTTCAGGGGTATGTCACTGCCGACCGTGGGCCCCGGACTCTGGATGTTGGCCCTGATCTGGATGAGATACTGGGTGATGAAGTTGGCTGTGTAGGTGTTGACGCCGGGTATGGTGACGTTCCATCCCCATGTCGTCGGGCCGCCTATCCAGCGGTCGAAGCGGTATCTCGTGTCGACCGGGCTTGGAGGCTGAGGCGACGATGTGAGGAGCATGTGCTGCACACCCGAAGCGGACCAGAATGTCACAGGCGCGGAAGCCAGTGGGGTCGTGTCAAATCCGACGTCCAATCCCCCTGGGATCGTCTGTATGGTTATCTTGTACTCCAGTCCGAAGTTGGCCGTAAGGTTGAGACAGGTCGTGCCGACGACGACGTTCCTCGTGCGCGTGGTGATTCCATCGGACCAGTCTACGAATACGTAATGCTCTTCTGGTATCGCACCGTTCTGCGGTGAGGGCGCGTCTGCGGTGTATGTCCCCGGCGTCTCATAGGTCGAGTACATCGCCGTGTGAGATATACCCTTCCAGGTTATCGTCAATAGGGTCGGGCTCGTGTCGAGCTGGACGCGGTACTTGTCGCTGAACTGCGCCTCGAGGCTGAACGGACCGGTGACGTCGATGGTCTTCGGCTGGGTCGTCGTTCCATCTCCCCATTGGACGAACGTGCACTGCTTGCAGAAGCCTGCCTGCTGTGTCGGAGGCTGCGCCTTCACTGAGATAGTGCTCCCCGGCGCCGCGCGCGCGGTGTACGGCGTCTGGACCGGGAGGATGTCGTTTATGAGGAGCCACATCGTGGAGGGCGAACCGCCGCAAGTCGAGTTGAGCCAGAACGGGTACGTGATGTAGCCCGTCGTATAGATGTTGGAGTTTCCGTCCCTGTTGTCCTGCCACGCGACCTTCGGCGCGCCGGAGTAGTCAATGAAGACGCTTGTCGACCTGTCCGCGTTTACTGCGCTCCCTGCATTGTCGCTTACTTTCTGTAAGGTCCAAACACTCCCTGTGTCGGTGCTGGCCATGTCCGTCATCACATTGTTCGAGTAGTACGTGATGTGGAAGGTCGTCCCGACACCCGTGACGGAGACCGATCTCTGGTTGGTGACCGATGCGTCCAGCGGAACCACGCCGTTCGGGGTGGTCCAACCGTCGGTCGTCGTGAAGGCGTCTATCTGGTGTCTTGATGGGTCGGCCGCCTTGCGGTATGTGCCCGCGACGACGGCGTTCAATCCGTCAGATGCGCCTGCACCGAACAGCGCGTCGCTTGATGTTGCGACGCTGTTCCACCCGGTCACCGGACTGGCGCCGTCCTCGGAGATGAGGATCCAGAGCAACTCCCATTCTGTGCCGTCCGTCACCTCATTGTCCATGACCTGGGTATAATCGGCACTGCCCCACCAAGCGGATGGATGCACAGGATCGACGATGAAGCGCGTTCCTCCTGGTGCGGGATCGACCAGCCAGTAGGACCCGCCCAGGCGGGATGACCATCCCGACGGATCGCCGTTTGCATATTGCTCGCCAATCCAGTAGACGTTATGGGCTCCGCCGCCGCAATTGGTTGCGGAGCTGCAGAACGCCTGTCCTTGCAGCATGATGCCGTCCCCGTATGTGCCCACATTCCTCTGGGCGACGACTGAGGGATACTGGATATCGGTCAGGTCTCCCGTCCAAAGCGCGTTTATGTCAATTGTCCACCCGCTGAAGGTATTACCGTCTGGCGAGTGTGCGAACGGCTGCGCGTTCGGCTGCGCGTCGTCACGCCATGTCACGATTACCGTGCCTTGGGACGTGATCGCGATGGATGGGTCGATCTCGTTCGCGCCTGGCGTCGCTGCGAAGGGCTGCGTGATCCACGTCAGACCATCAGCCGAGACAGCCAGGTAGATGTCGAAGTCGGCACCGTTGTAGTGCTGGAAGACCAAATAATGGAGGCCGTCCGCCAGACCACCGATGTTCGGGTATATCGCCAAACTCGGCCTCGATTCCTCCGCCGCGTCGTCCCATACCTGGACGTTCGCGCCAAATGGAAGGTCCATCGGATGCGGCCCATTTCCCGCCGGCGGCGTCGGTGACACTGTCACCTTCATTCCTGTTGGCTGTACCACAAGCTGGCCGGTGTACTTGACGGCCTGCGGAGTCGGTATGCGTTCAACTCCGTTAACGTCCGGCGTCGTCGGTGCGGCTTTCGCCGTCTGCGCCGACGATAGCGCCAGAACCAGGCTCATCAATATTGCCCCGGCCAGGAGGATTAACAATCTGTTTCTACCAAACTTTTTTAATGAAGTCATCTAACCACCTCCTTCTTGGAGCAATGTTAGAGCTGATGCTTCCAAACCTTAGCCCGCTATTTAAATTATTTGGTAAGACAGCGCAAACTTCGGGAGGGCGTGTTTCTCCAATCGGTGCGGTCTCAGACCCACCATCTCGGGCAAACAATATAGCGGACCTCGCGGCTTGCGTTGTGTGGTTCGCCTCATCGCCTACCATGCGGAGCAGTGCGACCCGAAGAAGTGCACCGCGAACAAGCTGCACCGCTTCGGCCTTGTCGAGTTCAGGCAATCAATCCGCTCCATACCGCCGCGCTGCGTCCTTCTCACGCCGATCGCCACGACCTTGCTTTCACCTGCCGATGCGCTCATCGCGAGGACCCGCGGCCTCGCGGTGCTCGACCTCTCCTGGAAACGCGGGAGGTTTCCCAGCGTACCTCAGGCCAAATCGAGGATCCTCCCGTACCTCGTCGCCGCCAACCCTGTCAACTACGGGAATCCCCGCGCGCTCTCGTGCGCCGAGGCGTTCGCCGCCGCCCTCTTCATCCTCGGAGAACCGGAACAGGCTCACGCGGTCATGTCGAAATTCAAGTGGGGCGAGGTGTTCCTCACGCTGAACAAGGAACCGCTCGAAACATACAGCGGATGCAGCAATCCGGATGAGGTCGCCAAGGCAGAGCGACTCTTCTGCTAGGAGATTGTCCTTCACTCCAACTCGCCCGCCCTAAGGGAGGGTTTAAGGCGGTGCACACCGATAAGGCGGCGATTCCATGACACTCCCGAAGAAGCTCCATCATCTTTTCTGGGACTACGATGCCGCTGCTCTCGACTGGCCGTCCGATCGCGAGCTCATAATTTCCCGGATACTCGCTTCCGGGGACTGGGAATCCATCAAGTGGCTTATGAGCCGGGTGGAAGCCGCTGAGCTGCGTCGCTTCATTGTGAAGCGCCATGGGCGGGGGTTGGAATCCCGTCAACTTCGCTTTTGGGAGCTCATCCTCGACATCCCACGCTCAGAAGTGAATCGCTGGCTGAGGGCGATGGCGGGCAATCCGTGGCACTGGAGGAGATGGAAATGAAGTGGCATCTCGAAGTACTACGATCGGCCCAGGACAGAGCACTATTCGACCTCGGACCCACAATGGAGAGGCTGGGCTTTTATCTGGCGGGCGGAACCGCCGTCGCGCTTCATCTCGGTCACCGCCGCTCCGTCGACCTCGACTGGTTCTCCGGCGAGAGCCTCGGTGATGTCATGAAGCTGGCAAGAGCGCTGACAGAGGGGGTCGGCTTCAAGGCAGGACGGGTGGCTCCAGGGACCTTGCATGGCGCTCGTTCGGGCGTCCGCCTGAGCTTCCTCGAGTACTTCTACCCGAACCTGCGGAAACCCTCATTCCTCGCGGAGTTCGGCTGTCGTATCGCCTCCCTGGACGACCTTGCCTGCATGAAGCTATCCGCCGTCGCCCAACGAGGATCCAAGAAGGATTTCGCGGACGTCTACGCGATTCTGTTGGAGCACCGCCCGCTTCCGGACATTCTGAAGCTCTATCAGAAGAAATACCATATATCGGACATATCTCACCTGCTCACCGGCCTAGCCTACTTCGACGACGCGGAGGAGGAGCCAATGCCGGTCATGCTGTGGCGTGTGAAGTGGGAGGAAGTGAAAGAGGCAATCCGCAAATCCCTGCGAGAATTCGCACGCAGCCCGTGAAAGATCTCAGCCGTCATGGAGCTGCGATTGTGCGAATATCTCTCTTGGAGAGAGAGCCGTTTCACTTGAAGTCTGGCGGGAGGAGATTCGGTATTGCGTCCTTGATCTCGTAGCGGTAGTTGCACTTCTTGCAGAACAGGGAACCCTCGACTATCTCGTCCTTCTCCACGTCGACCTTCAAATCGAGGTCGCCCTTGCACACGGGGCAGCAGAGTATCTCCATCAGGTCTCGCTTCATGCAGGCCGATGAAAGGTCGCTGTCGATATAAATGCTTTGAAGGCCTCCTGCGGCAGCCGCAGAATCTGCACCATCGCGAGTCAAGACGCGACGCGCCTTCAGTCCGGTTCTCTTCTTCCACGACTGCGTCGCAATGCAATCCGTCACGATTCTTCCGGGACGAATCACTCCCGCACCGGAATGAATGTGGTGCGCATCCGCATCGATGTCGTTTCGCTGGTACTCTCCTTCGGCCAAACGCGCGCCGACCACCTCCCGACCGTTATTGACCTTGCCCCGTTCGGAACAATACCCTCCTCGACGATTGCGGCATCGCCCTGGACCGGGACTGACCTCGCCCTGGTGTAGGAGGACTCTTCCTCCGTGTAGGAACTGTTATCCTACGCGTAGGATTCATCTTCCTCCATCGGAATGGACCTCTCCTACGTGTAGGAGGACTCCATCCATGCCATCGCGGCCCCTTCCGGCTAAGGACAGACTCCTCCTCGGCGTAGGAGGACTCCGTCCAGAAGTAGGAGGCTCCCTCCTACGTCGAGGAACATCCCTCCTCGGTGTAGGAGGACTCCGTCCAGGCTGGACTCGGGCGGTCAGGACGGTCCAGGCACCGGCCAATGCGGGGACGACCTTCTCCTACGTGTAGGAGAACTCCTCCTCGGCGTAGGAAGACTCTGTCCCAGTGTAGGAGAATTCAATCCCAGATGTCCACTCCATAGCAATAATCCAGGAGCATACCGCAACGGCACAGGATAACGTTGTCCACACCGTGATCGCATCTGCCCTCTGCAGCGGGGGATTAAGGTCAATCTGAGGTCTTTTGGGGCTTTTCCGGTTGTACTCCAGTATCACTGCTTCTTTCTTATCGGCTGCTGGATCGCGATGCCCATGCCCGGCCTCAGGTCCTCCGAGATCCGCGGATACGTCTCCCGCGCGGGCCCATAGACCTCGTACCCGTTCGAGAGAATCCACGAGAACATCGCCCCGAACGTGTCTGTGAACTTCTCAGGAGGACCCTGGTGGATCGTCGCGGCGACTGTCGCTGCGGGAAGCTCTTTCACCTTGAACCTTCCGTCCGCCTTGGCCCTCCCGGATATCGGCACGCACACCTCGCTCCTGAGCTTCTCCGGCGGCGTTTCTAGAGGATTGTCGTAGTACAGGCCCATGGGCAGGCCAGAGATGCGCACTTTCATTTCCTGGAGGACTGAGATGAGCCTCATCAATCCCTGACCCCACTCCTCGTACGGGCCTGTCAATTCGACGTAAGCCACCTTCATCTTGCCGACATTGTCCAGCTTGACATCCATGGAGAACACTCCCGTTGAGATACTGCCTTGACAATGTCAGAGGCGGGACTTACGGCTTTGCGATTGGCGGCTACTGCGCCTCCTTCTGGAAGTGGACCACCAGCCTCATGTTGCCGTCGACGAGCTCGGTCTCGACCTTGTAGCCCAGCTTGTACATCATCCTCTGCGCCTTCAGATTGTCCCCGAGGGTCTCCGCGATGAAGCCGCGGACGCCGTTCGCCCGCGCAATCCTCGCGAGGTATTTGACGAGGAACTTGCCGATGCCCTTCCCCTGGTAGTCGTCGCGCACGAGGTAAGCGACCTCCGCCATGCCCGTGGCCCTGTTGAGGATGTAGCGGCCGACCGCGACCTCGATCTCCCGCTCGCCCTCCTTCACCATGCCGACGATGGCCATCGTCTCCGTATAGTCGATGTTGACGTAGCGCGCGACCTCCTCGCGCGACCAGGACTTCAGGGGGGCGAAGAATCTCTTGGCGATCGAATCCTGAGACAGCGAATAGAGGAGGTCCTTCTCCAGCGTCTCGTCTGTCGGCTTGATCGGCCTGAAGAACACGGTGAGGCCGCCCTCGAACTTCTGCGTCGTCTCCAATTCCTCGGGATATATCCCGCCCTCTTCGGGTATGTCAGGCTGGTCCTCCGGCACCCAGTTCATCTTCTTCGCCGCCGCCATCAGCTCCTTCCTGAACTTCGGGTGGGCGATGTTGATGAGGGCGAGCGCCCTCTCGCGGATGTTCTTGCCATGGAGGTAGGCCACGCCCCATTCCGTCACTATGTAGTGCACGTCCCCCCTGGTAGTGACGACACCCGCCCCCTCGCTGAGCATCGGCGTGATCCTGGAAACTGTCCCTTCCTTGGCGGTCGACGGCAGGGCGATGATCGGCTTCCCACCCTTCGACCTCGCCGCGCCGCGCACGAAGTCCAGCTGCCCGCCGATCCCGCTGTAGAACATCCAGCCGAGCGAGTCCGCGCAGACCTGTCCGGTGATGTCTACCTGCAGCGCCGAGTTGATCGAAACCATCTTCTCGTTCTGCGCGATGATGAAGGGGTCGTTGGTGTACTCGTTCGGATGGAACTCGACGAACGGGTTGTTGTCGACGAAGTCGTAGAGATTCCTCGTGCCCATGCAGAATGAAGCGATGACCTTGTCCTTATGCAATGTCTTCTTGTGACATGTGATGACTCCGGCGTCCACGAGTCTCTTCATCCCGTCCGAGAACATCTCCGTGTGCACACCAAGGTCCTTCTTGTCCATCAGCGAGTCGAGGACCGCGTCTGGTATCGTGCCGATGCCCATCTGCAGCGTCGCGCCGTCCTCCACCAGCTTCCCAATATTGCGGCCGATGCTCTTCGCGACGTCATCCGCCGGCGGCGGGACGCTCTCCATTATCGGCTCCTCCTTCTCAACGAGCATGTCGATGTCGTCCACGTGGATGAACGAGTCCCCAAGCGTCCGCGGCATCTGCCTGTTCACCTGGGCGATCACGAGCTCGGCGTTGTCCGCGGCGGGCTTCACGACGTCCACCGAGACCCCGAAGGAGCAGAAGCCGTGCTCGTCAGGCGGCGTCACCTGCACCAGGGCGACGTCTATCGGCACTCTCCCGGTGTGGAAGAGGCGGGCTACCTCCGACAGGAACACAGGGGTGTAGTCGGCCCTGCCCTCCGCCACGGCCTCCCGGACGTTCGGGCCGATGAAGAACGCGTTGTGCCTGAAGTTCTCGGTCCACTTCTCCTCGGTGTAGGGCGCTACGCCGAGGGTCATGATGTGGATGATCTCCGTGCCCCAGATCTTGTTCGCCCTGTTGGTGAGGGCGTGGACGAGCCCCTGCGGCTCTGCGCATCCGGAGCCTATGAAAATCCTGTCCCCGCTCCTGACGGACTCCATCGCATCGTCAGCGGTGCGGACCTTCTTCGCGTACCTTTCCTGCCAGGGCTTGAGGGACGAATCGGAAACCATAGAGGGCACTCTCTTTCCTTCGCCGTCATCTCCGCACTGGTTCTATAACTTTGTTTGTCCTTTGGGGAAAATGTTGGACTTGGGGGTAATTGGTGTATTGACCGGCGGAAAGTACCGCCACTGCGCGAGCCTCAGAGGCCAAGTTCTTTTTGCTGGGAAACCGTTCAGGGCGGCGGTGCAGAGGCATGAAATGGGTCACTAGGGAGAAGGCCAAGGTCGATCGGATCGCGTGTCCGTGGCTGATCACCCGCTTCGTCGATCCTGCCGCCGAGTTCCTCTTCGTGGCGAAAGACGAAGTCCAGGAAACCGCCGCCAAAGAAAACGCAATCCCGTTCGATGCTCCCGGTGTGGAGCTGGGTCACCACATGGTCGACGATGAGGAACAAGTGAGCTTTGACGCGATCGTCCGCAAGTACAGGCTCACCGACCCTGCCCTCCTCGACCTCGCCGAGATCGTGCGGACCGCGGATGCGAAGAGCGTCACCCGCGCGAGACCGGAGGGAGCCGGTTTGGCGGCGGCAGCAGCCGGGTTCCGACTCATCGCGAAGGACGACCACGACAATATGCGTCTCCAATTCCCTTTATATGATGCGCTGTACGGATATTGCAGAGCGCGGGTCGGACAAGGCGGGAAGACCGAGAATCGTCCGTGAGGGGTTCGCCTGGCGTCTCCTCTCGCGATCCTCACAGCGAACCGGGCAACGAGGACCTTCGGCTACGGTTTCGCCAGCGTCCTCCTCGGGATCTACCTGAAGCTCCTCGGCGGGGACTATGCCGTTGTTGTCGCGTCGCTTGGGATCTCGCTCCTGGCGGGGGCGGGGCTGAATGTGCTCGTCGGCTACTTTGGCGACAAGTTCGGTCGGCGCAGGGCCATGGTGGCCTTCGGGCTCACGATGTCTCTGGCGGGCCTCATCTTGGCGGTGGCGCCGTCGTTCCACTTTGCGCTGATTGCCCTCTTCTTCGGGGCGATGAGTCCGACAGGCACGGAGGTCAGCCCGTTCCTTTCGATCGAGCAGTCGATCGTTGCGGAGGTTGCCAAGGCGGGAAAGCGGACGAGAGCGTTCGCGGTCTACAACCTCTCAGGCACCCTGAGCGCCGCGGCAGGTGCCCTGGCCAGCGGTATCCCCACGCTGATGGCGGGTGGCGCACCGACCTCACCCGACCCGTTGCGCCCCATGTTCGCGGTCTATTCGGTGCTCGGACTCGTTGCGGCGGTCTTGAGCCGCATGCTGCCCGCGCAGGTAGAGATAGGACAGGAGCCTTCACACGTCCCGCTCTCTCCTCGTTCGAGATCCCGGATAACAAGGATGTCTTCTCTGTTCGCCGTCGACGCCTTCGCTGGCGGGTTCGTGCTCCAGAGCTTCATCTCTCTGTGGTTCTACACAGTGTATCCTGAATCCAGAGACATCCTCGGTCCGATCTTCTTCGTGGCGGGAATCCTGACCGCTTTCTCGTTCCTGCTCGCCGCACACCTCGGCGAGCGCTTCGGTCTGCTGGAGACCATGGTCTTCACTCACATCCCATCAAGCGTGTTCCTGATTTTGATGCCCCTGGTCCCGGGCTTCCACTTCGCATTGGCGATCTACCTGTGTCGCATGGCAGTCTCGCAGATGGACGTGCCCACCCGGCAAGCGTACCTCGCCGGCATCGTCGCCAGAGAGGAGCGCACCGCCGCGAACGCCGCAACGAACACCGCACGGAACGTCGCCCAAGCCCTCGGACCTTTCTCCTCCGCCGCAATCCTGCAATCTCTTGGTCTTGCCACCGCCTTCTTCATCGGCGGGGGACTGAAAATCTGCTACGACATCGCGACTTACGCAACTTTCCGGAATGTGCGCCCTCAAAGCACTTGACGTGCCTTTTCAATCGATTGTTGAGGACCTCCGGTGGAGATTGCGATGCAACCGCAAGTGCTCGGCGAAAAGAGCCATCCGAGATAGAATGTCTTCTGGCGAGCCTACCGCGCTAGCCGCGGATAGAGGCGCCCCGCAATGAGAACCAGATCTGCCGCGAAGAGTATCAGGATCCCGAAATCTATGAGCAGGCTGTATGTGCCGATCCCATCGGTCACTATCGTCTGGCGGAGAGCGTCGACCATGTAGCTGAGGGGATTGACCTTGGCGATCACCTGGAGCCAACTCGGCATGATGGCGATGGGGTAGATCGCGTTGCTCGCGAAGAAGATCGGCATCGTGAGAAGCTGCCCGATCCCGAGGAATCGCTCGCGGGTCCTCACCAGCGCCGCTATGATGAGCGAAAACGTGGAGAACAGCGTCGCTCCAAGGAAGACGATTACCACGACTCCTATCAGCGCCAGCGGGTTCCAGTTGAGGGGGACGCCGAGCGCAATGGCGATGATGTAGATTATCACGACCTGCGAGAGCGCCCTGATTCCCGCCGAGAGCGCCTTGCCCAGGACGAGAACCGTCCTCGGGGTCGGGGTCGCCATGAACTTGTGAATTATCCCGAGGTCCCTCTCCCATATCGCCGCGATCCCGTAGAATATCGCTACGAACAACACGCTCTGACCGAGGATGCCCGGAGTGAGGAACGAGAGATAGGATTGGCTCCCCGTGGGTATCGCCCTCAGCTGCGCGAAAACCTGACCGAAGACCAGCAGCCAGAGAGCCGGCTGCACAGCGCGCATGAGGAGTTCCGTGGGGTCGTGGCGGAGCTTCTGGGCCTCCATCTGCACGATCGCGGCTGTCTTGCCCACATAGCTGCGGAATGCAAAGAAGAAAGCTGCCCCTGCGTTTGTGGCGGTCGGTCCGCCGAACCCGACTTCAGCCGAGCCTGCGAGCTGTCCTTCGTGTCCTTGAGGTATCACGGAAGCTTCCTCCTGATTCCAGACTACCCTTCGTGAAGTGGAAGAATACGTCGTTCAGAGTCACGTTCGTCCCATTGCCGTCAGCTGATATCGACCTCTTCAGATCCGAAGGAGTGCCGAGGGCGGCAATCTTGCCGAGGTGCATTATCGCGACGCGGCCGCAGAGATGGTCAGCTTCTTCCATGTAGTGGGTCGTGAGCAGGATCGTCGTCCCGTACTCGGCGCGCAGCCTCGCTATATGCTCCCAGACGGCTTCCCTCGCGGTCGGATCGAGACCGATCGTCGGCTCATCCAGGAAGAGGAGGCGCGGGCGGTGGATCATCGACTGCGCGATTTCCAGGCGCCGAATCATGCCGCCGGAATACGTGCGGACGAGGCGGTTCGCAGCGTCCGCGATGCCCATGACCTCGAGCGCCTTGCGCAGCTTCTCCTCTCTTCCGTGGCGCTCGACATCGTACAGCTTCGCGAAGATGAGGAGGTTCTCGTACCCCGTCAGCTGGCCGTCGGCGGACAGTATCTGAGGCACGTAGCCCATCTGCCGGCGGACCTGCGTGGGATGGCGGGAGACATCGAAGCCTGAGACGACAGCGATTCCCGACGTCGGCGGGAGCAGAGTGGCGAGCATCTTTATGACGGTCGTCTTGCCGGCCCCGTTGGGCCCCAGGAGCCCGAAGACCTCGCCGTCCTCGACGGAGAGAGTGAAATCGTCGACGGCCGTCAGATCACCGAAGCGTTTCGTCAGTCCGCTGGTCTCGACGATTGCCATGGACAGCCCCTACTGGCCATCTGCGCTCTGCGCGCGCTGCGTGAAGGCGGACTTGAGCACCGTCATCGCATCGGTTATCTCGGCTCGCTGATCCTTAGGCAGGTTCTCCAGCACGCCGGCCAGGCGGTGCTGCGTCCACTTCCTCGCGGCCTTTATCATGTCCTGTCCGCGGGCTGTCAGTCGCAGGGTGACCTTGCGCCGGTCGCTCTCGGAGCTGTCCCTCGCTAGCAGGCCCCTTTTCACCAGGCCGTCAACGAGCCTCGACATCGCGGGCATCGACAGCCCGACGTGCTCTGCGACCTGAGACAAAGAAGCTCCCTCATTCGTCCTGAGAAATGTCATCGAGCGGAACTGGGGGACTGACACGCCGCGAGCGCGCCTGGAGCGCATCTCTGCCCTGATGAAGCGCATCACGATCGGAACGGTGCTCAGAACGTGCGCCGCACAGACCTCGACTGATGAATCTGCGTCCATCAAGCCTAAGAGAGTTTACCGAGGTTATGAATATTTGCATATGACAACTATTGCAGAGGTTAATCATTCGCCGCCAGAGTCAAAATGCCCAAGACGCAACATTAAGTACGAGGATTATCTCTTGTCGACCGGTCGATTACATGATGCGAAGCCCCATACGCAGCTTCTCTTTCGCCGGCATCATCTTCGGCGTGTTCGTTCTGGTCATAGGCATACTCTTCTTCCTGGTGAACCAGGGCGTCATCCCGATCCGCTTCGACTTCTGGACGGTCTGCTCGCTGCTGCTCGTCATGCTCGGGTTCCTCATCATAGGAGGGAGCATATACGCGCACAGGAGCATGCGCGGCCGCTGGGCCGAGGGCTTCGAGAAGGACTTCTGAGAAGTGGACCGGCTGGGATTTGAACCCAGGGCCTTC
>JAFNFQ010000067.1 GCA_017885655.1 Methanobacteriota archaeon
CGAAGACGTACTTCTCGTCGGCGGGGTAGGCGATGGTGTCGATGTAGCCCTCGTGCCTCAGCAGACTCAGCAGGGGCGCTGCGGCGTGGTATCTCAACCCGTCCCCCCTGATCGGCTTCATGCTCTTCTGGTGTCCAAGAGTGTACATCATCAGCTGGGGGGTCATCTCCGCGTGGTCCGCGAAGTCGTACTTGTACTCCCCCTGGAGGTTCGGTGCGACAGCGCTCTGCGCCGCGATGAACCTGATGTCCTTGCCCTTCAGCGCTTCGCCGAGGAAAGGCAGCGTGAAACCGCCGAAGTTGCTCCCGCCGCCAACGCACGATGTCATGATGTCGGGATAGTCGCCGAAGTGCTCGAACTGCTTCTTCGTCTCCAGGCCGATGATCGTCTGGTGCAGCAGGACGTGGTTCAGGACCGAGCCGAGGCAGTATATCGCCTTGTCGTCGCTCTCAGCATCCTGCAGACCTTCCGAGACAGCGATGCCCAGGGAGCCGGGGTGGTGCTTGTCCTTCTTGAGGAGAGCGCGTCCCGCCTTCGTCCTGTTGCTCGGGGAGGCGAAGACCTCCGCGCCGTACAGCTTCATGAAGAGGCGGCGCTGCGTCTTCCAGTCGTGGACCGCTCGCACCCAGTAGATTGTCGTCTTGAGGCCCGCGAGGCTGGCGGCGTACGCTAGGGCTGTGCCCCACTGGCCCGCGCCGGTCTCCGTGGTGAGGCGCTCGTAGCCCTCCTGCTTTGCGTACCATGCCTGCGCCAGGGCGGTGTTGACCTTGTGGCTGCCCGTCGGGCTGTAGAACTCCGCCTTGTAGTAGAGCCTGGCGGGGGTGTCGAGCTTCTTCTCCAGGCGTCTCGCGCGGAACAGCGGCCTCGGCCTGCCCGCCTGGGCGTAGAGCTGGAGGACCTCCTCGGGGATCGGTATCCACCTCTCCGTGGAGAACTCCTGCTTGAGGCACTCGGCGAGGAGGACATTCGGGAGCCTCTTGATCCTCGGCTCGCCTTTCTCGTCGTCGTGCGGGGGCGGGAGAGGCTTCGGCAGGTCGGGCTGGATGTTGTACCACTTCGTCGGCAGCTCTTCTTCCTTCAGAATGACGACCGATTTATTCGACTGCATGGTTTTCCCTCTGGACCGGCTTGGCGGGGAATCGGGTGGGCGTTATTATTGTTTTGCAACGGGACGCCTTTCCTCCCGAGGGGCCCGGCCCCCGTCGCGGATCAGCCTCAGCCCGGGACAATCCACGAGACAGCTGAGGGCACGAAGACCCAGTAGCCCTCCCCCGCCATCATCGTGTATGAGTCAGGCACCCGCCGCAGGTAGTACGGCGCCGCCGTCGCGTCGAAGGCCTCGACAGAGACCGAGGGCATCCCCAGGGCGGCTTTGAGATCCGCAACCGCGTAGCTCGCATTCATCGAGGGAAAACCGACCATGTTCCAGCCTGCGTGTAGGGGGATTGTGGTCATGTTCGGCCTCACGCCGATGACCGTGAGGTCGCAAGCGGCCGTGACGTTGATCCAGAAACCCATCCCGTTGCCGAGCCGCAACAGGCTGTTCGAACTCCTTCCCGGCATGAATACATTCCACGGGCTGATTGGATCCGCTGCATCAAAGTACCGCACGTAGTCGAAGCAGCCTGCCACCGATGAGAGGACGCTCTCGATGCTCTCGTTGGCGGGCACGAGGGGGAAGGACATGAAGCGGTGACCAGGCGTCAGGTGGATAGTGTAGGTAGTGACGACGCCGACCTTGCTGCACGCGATGTTGTTCGTCTCGTCGAGCTCATAGAACTCGTCTGGTGAGTCGGCGAAGACGCAGATGTCGTACCAGCCGTTCAAGCCCGATGTGTCGAACCGGAGGGAGCTCATTGTTGACGAGCCGTCATTCACCGTTGAGACGGCGCTGGCAAGCAATGTCCCGCCGAGGCGGGGGTCGCCGAGGTAGAACGAGACGGTCGCGTTCACTGCCGGGAAGTGGCCGACGTTGTGCACCGCCGCATCCACGTCGATGGTCTCCCCAGGGTTCGGGCGGGGGTTTGAGAAAACGATATCGTCAGGGGACAGGGTGAGGTCCGGGAGGTAGCTCCTGTTGTACGGAGCGAGCTTCGGGTCGCCCATTATCGCGTCCATCCAACTCAGCCCCCAAAAGGACGCCATCATATAGCTCTCGGCCAGGGTGTAGCCGCGGGTGTACGCATCGTACAAGATGTCGGAGTGAGCGATTGCATCCAGATAGGGCTCATAAACGTAGCCCTTGACCCCCGTCACCCCGTCCCTTATCAGGTCGGCGACCAGCGATTGCCCGTAGCCTGTGCCGTAGGTGAACGTCCTCGCGCCGGTCGACACCGCCGTCTCGGCCAGAGAGCCGGGGACCCATCCGTTGTGCGGCCTTATCTCGATGAGCCTGATGTTGTCGATGAAGGCGGTGCCGTTCGCCTCCGCGAAGACGACGGAGACCACGAGTTTCGTCGCGTTCTGGATCGGTTCGTAGATTAATTGAAGGAAGCCGCGCCATCTCGATGTGCCCGAGATCGACGAGCCATTGGCGGTCCATAGCAGGTTGTCGAGCGAATCGTACGCCTTCATCTGCAGGAACAGGCCCTGTCCGCCAGTCACGTTCGTGTAGTTTGCGCTACCCATGAGGAAGTAGCGCCGCTCAGGGAGGATTGAGACATTCGCGGAGACGGAGGTTGCGTTGCTATCAACCTGCGGTCTCACGACGTTTAGAGACCAGGAGCCGCTCTCCCGCACGGTCGCGTTCATCGTGATGTTGGCTGTGCCGGCAGGATCGCTGTAGAACCAGCCATCCGGCACACTGTTTAAATCCGCATCCGCCTCAAAGCCGGAGTTGGGGTTCACCGCCGTGTACCATGCGCCGTCGTTGCTGCCCCAGCTGGAATATCCCGCCACGCCGGAGTAGTTCGTGAGGAATGCATAGGTCTCGTCCAGGGTCACGTCGAATCCCCTGGCGGTGAGTATCGGGGCGGCGTCCCTCATCCAATCGTTGCCGACTTGGTAGCCGCCGCCGTCTTTTCCCGGGTCCACATCCAGCACGAACCTGCCACGGTGACCGATCGCCTCCGTTGCCTTGTCGACGAGGCCGAGCGCCTCGGGGACGGTGAACGCGGTCAGGCGGGTGACTATGTAGAATCCCCACCTCGCGCGGGTGAACGGAATGAATTTGTTGTAGTACGGATTGTTGAACCAGCCTGTCTGGCCGATTCTGCCCTCGTAAGGGCCGCCCAGGAGCGCGAGCTCTGAATCGACAGATGCCGCGGTCGCCCTGGTCCAATCCCCCGAGTACGACCGCCAAGTCTTCAGCGGCACGCCTTTCCCGGTGAGCAGGAAGTTTATGACGGTCCCTGGCGACAAGCCGTTAATGCATGCTTTGACCTGTGTTCCCAAGGCATCGAAAGTGGCGGCGTCGATTTCTTCCGCGGGAGAGGTCGTGACGTTGCAGACGTGTGCCCAGCTGATGTTCCGCTGAGATGTGAAGTAGTCCGCGATGGTCATCGAGTCTGCCGAGTTCAGGTTGCGGATGACAAGGAGATCCGAGTAATTCACCAAGGCGGCATACCGCTTCGAAAGGGACGGGTCGGTCTGGAAACCGCCGCCTGCCATCTCTCCGCCTCCCGAGGCGGTCGATTCTCGGCTGCCTGCATTGCCCGCGGGCGGGACGGTCGCGGAGACTGACAAGAGAATCGCGAGGGCCAAGATGAGCGCCGAGGCCGCCCACGAAGGCGATGAGAAAACGTTGCGATTGTGCATGCGATTTCCTGAGCATTCATGGCAGCGGCATTCATCAACATAACCCTTCTGGCCGTACCGCCATCCTGGAAATAACCATATATCGGGAGATGAATGTTCATCATGGAGGAAGGGGGCGGGGTATGGCCTACGAGTTTCCGTCGCGAGTGGCGGGAGTCTACCGCATCATGACGACAGTCCTCTTCTTTCTCTTGGTGCTGTCGCTTTTGGACGTGCCCGCCGTTCACCAACCCAACGGAGACGCAAGCCCGGGCCCTGACGTGAACCCGATCACCGCCACCAACGAGGCGATCCTTGTGTACGGTGCCCCCGGAACGTACGCGATAAGACTGACTGTGACCGACGACGATGGAAGTTCGGTCGACTTCCTTCTGCCGATTTCCATGGGTTGAGAACGACAAGCGGAATTCTGGCGGGCATTCTCGGGCAGCATGAGGGAGAGCGTGGCGGGCCTAGGATAGTTCCACCTCCCGCCAAAGATTTAGGTAAGCGGAAATGTCAAATACCCCCGTTGTCGTCGGTGCGATGTGGCGGACACGGTCACACTGCTTCTGATTGCTGCAGCCGGAATGTCCACGGCTCTCGGCGGCATCTCAATCGTCGCGATTCGCCGCCTGACGCACCGCATGCACGACACGATTCTGGGCCTCGGCGCCGGCATCATGCTCGGAGTCTCAGTCTTCGATCTCCTTCTCCAACTGGGCGAGCATAGCAGCGAGGACTGGCTCCTGATTGCCGCAGGAATCGTGACCGGAGCGGCTGTGATCACTCTCCTGATCGTGCTGATCCGCAAGATGCCTCTCCCGATGCCTTTCGTCAAGAACCCCACCACGGTGACGACAGGAGCCGCGTTCCTCCTGTTCATCGCCTTGCTGATACACAATCTGCCGGAAGGCCTGGCAACGGGCATCGGCTACGGACACGGGCCGACAACCTTCGGCAACACAATCGCCCTCTCGATAGCGTTCCAGAATGTCCCCGAGGGGCTTCTCGTGGCGGTGGCGGTTCTCGCCGAGACAGGCTCCAAGCGCGCGGGCTTCGGCTACGCGGTGCTCAGCGGCGCTGTCGAGCCCGCTGCGGGATACATCGCGTACTTCACTCTGTCAATCTCCCCCGCAACCGTCGGAGTCATCTCGGGCTTCGCGGCTGGTGCGATGCTCGCGGTCGTCTTCTTCCAGATGATGCCGGAGAGCCATAGGCACGGCTACAGAGTGCCTGCGACCGCAGCTCTCGCAGCCGGGGTCCTGCTGGTCGTGGCGATGAACCTGATGCTCGGGCAGATCAGCTTCTAGGCAGGGAATCCCCGTCTTATGACAAGACATAAATGCGGCGGTTCAATCTGAAGTCCCGAGTCGAGCGAGGTGCACGAGATGGCGAGAGCTTCGCCGGCGGAGAAGCCGAGAAGGGAGTGCGACACCAGCCTCATTGACTGTCAGACGACGCAGGGACTGACTCCTCTCAAGGAGATCATAGGTCAGGAGAGGGCGGTCAGGGCTCTGGGGTTCGGCATAGGGATCAAGGACCGCGGGTTCGACCTCGGCCGCACGCCTTGGGTGGCCGTCCGCAGGCACGCCAATCACGTCAGGTTGATGAAGAGCGAGTTTCATAGGATAATACGGAGTCAAACATGTCAATAGACGAGAGCGAGAGCGCATGGGAGCTGATGGGGAAACGGTATATCGTTACCCCGGAGCGACGGGCCTCCGATGCAGGACCAGACGAGGATCAGCCCTGGCCCAAAGGGATCGCCGAAGACCTCGCGAGCGACAGTAGCCTCATCGCCAGGAACGAGGGCCGCATGATATTCGCTGAGAAGCAGAGCGCGGAAATATGGCGGAAGCGCATGAACCGTGAGGCGCTCGCCTCGGCGGAGAATTGGGACGTCAGAGAAGTGAGGATAATCAGGAGGGACGGGGCGCTGGCGAAGGCGATCGAGGAAGCTGGCGTCACACCCATATCATGCGAGGACTACTATGTCCTGGACACGGACTTCCTCGAGCGCGGCCTCGCCCTGGAACTGGTCATGGCGCTCAGGAAGAGGATCGAGTCCTTGGAGCGATCCGAGTAGCGATTTCCCTGAACTAGTCACGCGAAGGGCTCAATGGCGAAGATTAACCTCCCTCCAGAGGTGATGTCGACGCCAGTGTTCTACGTCGTGGACTACTATCTGAAATATGACCGGACAGGAGAGTTCATAGCCCTCGTCAAGTCGGACAAAGGCCGCAGGCTGATCCAGGATGTCGAGAAAGAGATGGGAGCCAAGTTCCGCGGGACATACTTCCCGGTCATGGGGTTCGGCGAGTACACCGCCGAGGACTGGTGGGAGCTGCCGGACTTCGGCACGCTTGGCAAGTTCCGGGATTCGCAGGCGTGGAACAAGGCGCTCCAGGAGTTCAACCAGTTCTACGACAACGCCCACCCGTTCAAGGCAAGATTATTGGGGTCCATCAGCGACGTTAAGGCGACCGGGCTGCGCGAGACGAAGTAAGGGTGGAAGACCCCATCACAATCTCAGACAGAGAGAAGCAGTCCAGTGAAGTACATCAGCAGGATGCCAAGGGCGATCCCTGCGAACATACTCCTCGGGGAGGTGGACAGTCTCAGGAGTTCGACCGCGACGAACAGCAGTGCTCCTCCAGCCGCAGAAAAGAAGAGGACACCCAGGAGTTCTGAGTATGCCAGGGAGCCTATCACGCTCCCTATTACCGTCGGGAACCCCGCGATGAAACCCATGGCCAGAGGCTGTCTCAGCCGCATTGGCGTGTCGGACACGGGCCCGGCAATCCCGAGCCCTTCGGTCCCGTTGTGGAGCGCGAACCCGACGACGAGGGCGGTTGTCAGTGCGAACTGACCCGCCCCGTAAGCGGCACCGAGGGCGAGCCCTTCGCCGAAGTTGTGCAGTCCGATTCCTAAGGCCATCATGTAGGCGGTGAGCAGCTTGGAGTCGCTTCCCGCCAAAGCGGAAGACCCGGGCGAGGCCGGTGCAACGACGCTTCCTCGGCGATGATGGAATATCAATGCGGGACCAATAAGCCCTAAGGTCAGTCCGGTGACGAAAAGGAGCGGACCGACCGGGGACATCTTGGCCAGCCCAACCGCTTCACCCGTGACGTCAGCGAAGAGGAACAACAGTATTCCGGTGGAAAAGCTGAGGAGCAGGCTTCTCCAATGTGGAGGGAGCCTCCTGAAGAGCGGGATCGGCAGGAGCCCCAGGTAGACTGGTATCAAACCAGCGAGAAGCCCGATTAGGATGGGGTTTGCGATGTCCGCCATTGAGACGGTTGTTCACCGCATCTGCCTACTTCAAGTCTTGCGGTTTAGAGCGACCTAATTCCTTGTGCCTCGGGATTTCCGAATCTCGCCCGCAACCCGCTCCGCTTCCTTCCTCGGCACTTCCGCTTCGTATATCGCCCGCCCCACGATCACATAATCCGCCCCTGCTCTGATCGCGTCAGCAGCGCTCCCGCCTTGCGCACCGACTCCCGGCGTTGCGATGCGGAGATTTCCAACGATCTCCCTCATCCTCCTGATCCTCTCGGGCCTCGTGGCGGGAGCGATGATGCCAGTCGCCCCGACTTTCACCGCCATCCTCGCGATCTCCTCCGCTATCGGCGCGCTGAACCTCTCTGCCCCGGGGTGGCTCATCTCCGTCACGACGAACACGTCGCCCTTGGCGGCATCCACGCACGCTTTCACCGAGTCCTCGCCTGGGAAGCCGTGGACAATAACGCCCGATGCCCCGCGGCGGAACGCCTCCTGCACGATGAGGCGGTTGGTGTTCGGGATGTCGGCGATCTTGAAGTCGCAGAGCACGTCTGACTGCTTCGCGAGCTTTGTGATGATTTCGGGTCCGACCCCGAGGATGATCGGCCAGTTGACCTTGACAACGTCCACGAGATCCTTCACCTCGCCCGCAATCTTGAGTGCTTTCTTCTCCTCCACGACATCGAGCGCCAGAATCAGATGAGAGCCGAGCTTCATCGCTCGCCGTCTAGGTGCACGCGCGATATAAGCGTTTTTCCGGGCTAGCGGCCAAACCTTCTCTCCTCACCGAGGGGCTTCGTCGGCGCCTGCTTGCAGCACGCCGAGCAGTCCCGGCACCGCCAGTCCGCGGCGCACAGCACTGCGACCGTGGTGCCGCATGACGGACAGTCTATCATGTTGTCCTTACGGCAGGCATAGAATGTATGCCTTCGCTATTCTGCGAGGATTTTCGGGGCGGAACAACTATTAAGTAAGATGCCTACAATCCTTCCCGCGAGTCCCAAGAGCCATGCCCGAAAACCGCCACGTGAAATCGAAGGTCTGCCTCGTCGGCGAGGCAGCGGTCGGCAAGACCTCCCTCGTCCGCCGCTACGTCCTCGACGAGTTCGACGACAAGTACATCACCACCCTGGGGGCGAAGGTCTCCAAGAAGGTGATGGAGTACGACTACCCGGAGAAGGACACACACGTCGACATGGACATGACGATCTGGGACATCATGGGCGAGAAGGGGTTCAGGGATCTCCTCAGCGACGCTTACTTCCAGGGAGCGAAAGGGGTGATCGCGGTCTGCGACATCACCCGCATCTCGACCGTGAAGGAGCTCGACGACTGGATCAAGTCCGTCTTCGAGGTGGTCGGCGAGGTCCCCGTGGTCTACGCGGTGAACAAGAACGACCTGCGGGACGAGGTCATGCTCATGTTCACGGAGAAAGACCTGAAGCAGTGGACGCGTGCCTTCGACGCGCAGTACTTCTACACCTCGGCGAAGACGGGGGAGAACGTTGAGAAGGCGTTCAAGGCGCTCGGGGCCGCGATCGTGGCGAAATCTGGCGTGTTATAGGCCCTGAGAATCACGGCGGAGAATCTAAATAGCCTCCTTTTAGCTAGCTTGACGCTTCTGCAGTCAGGGGGCCCGCGGGAACGAGCACTGTCGTCAAGGAACTGAAGAGCAAGATATGCCTTGTCGGCGAGAAGAGCGTCGGCAAGACCTCCCTGATACGACGCTTTGTGCTTGACACCTTCGATGACAAATACGTGGTCACAGTCGGCACGAAGATCACGAAGAAGGAGGTAAGGGTCTTCAAGCCAGAGCTGGAGGGCGAGGTCCGCGTCGACATGACGATCTGGGACATCATGGGCGAGAAGGGGTTCAGGGAGCTGCTGAAGGATGCGTACTTCTACGGGGCGAACGGCGTCCTTGCTGTGGCCGACCTGACGAGGAAGAAATCGCTCAACGACCTGGATGACTGGATTGACGGCGTCGAGAAGATAGCCGGCAAGGTGCCTATATTCATCGCGGTGAACAAGTGCGACCTGATCGACCAGGCGCAGTTCTCGCAAAAGGAGGTCTCGCAGATGGCGAAGGCCTTCGACTCCGATTTCATTCACACTTCGGCGAAGACGGGAGAGGGGGTCGAGCAGTGCTTCAAGAAGCTAGGGGATTTGGTGGTCGAGCATCAGCTTGGCATGTAAGCATTGTTAGATGCGCCGCTCCGACATACTTAAGTATGCGGAGGTGGATGAAAAGCCCCCTCGACGTAGGCGCGAGATTGCCCGGCATAGGGAAGCTCCTTGGTGTTTGTGTGGGGGCTTCTGTCCCGGGAAGCGAGAAGGGAAGGCGACCATGAGGCGAGACACGGAAAGACGATGGTCAGGCATTGCCATCCTCCTAGTCCTGACTCTGCCGGGAGGCTTCATCGGTTCTTTCGCGCCGATGGCGGGTGGAGCGCCGTCAGTCAAGGACCTGGGGACGGGGAACAAGACGGTGAGCTGGAACTTCACGGATCCTGCGGACTATGTCGCGACGAATGTCAGTTTGGCGGGAACAGTCGAACTCAATGTCACGAGTGGGCAATTAGTACATGACTCTGATCAGGAATTCGCTGGGAACGGTACATGGGACGCGACGAACCTTTCCGTCAGCGGTGGATTGGTTGCGAGTATGCAGTACAGGAAAGACCTCGTTGTCAACGGCACGTTCAACAGTTCGCTCCCATGGGGTTATGTGAACGGCACCGATCTCAATACGTCCTCGTTCTGGGATGCATCGAATGGGACAGCGACTGTTCTACACAACCGTCCAGCTCCGCCGGCCCTCCAGTTCGACGGACTGAATAATTGGTCTGTCAACAATTGGAGTCCTGTTCAAGGAGGAGCGCCAGGGCACGTCATAAACTACTTTGGCTATGATACTCTCGTGTTTTGGGAACCAAACGCCTCGATGCGGTTTGATGTCGATTTCAAAAACTCATTGACTAGCTGGGTCGGAATGGAGCGGACCGGCCTTTGGGACTGGTCGCCATACAACGATTTCTCTGCTTGGATGAACACGACTTACACGGGTCCTACAGCATTGCGAACTTACATCCATGTAGAAGCAGGGGCAACCATGTGGGACTCAGCGCAACGGGACATCACCCCGGGATGGAAAAGGTATGATTTCGACATAGCAGCTTTCCCTGGGAACCTTGCGGGCATCACCCGCATAACCATCCGTTTCGCCAATGTCAGGAACCAAAATGGCGTGAGCATCTGGGTTGATGATTGCTGGCTCTATCGATTCGAAAGCGCCTTGCAGAACCCGAGCATCTATCAGGTTACTCTGAAGGATTATTTCACAGATTCGTCTCCAACGACTGTGTCGCTATCCTTCCAATACCGCGTCACATCCATCGCCAATTTGACCGACGCGAACTTGACGGCGAGTATTGACAATACCGTGTGGTTATCTCCTCCCATTCCAACATTCACTCCGACTGGCTGGACGCAGGCTGGACCGTACGACATCAGTTCTGCCCTGAGCGGCAGAGGCATGTTCAACCTGTCATTCGTCGTGTCATTGTCATATTCCTCCCCGTTCGCCAGCGTCCTCCGAGTGTCCATCGATAATGTCTCCCTCACGGTCCCCGACTACCACAACGGCACATATGTCTCGATTCCTCTCGACCTCGGTCATCCCTTCTTCCTCGACAACATCTCGTTCGCGTCGTCGAGCCATCCGGACACGAATGTCACGGTCGAGGTTCGCGGCGGTTGGTCAAACCAGACGGATGACGGCTCGTGGACCCCATGGGAGCAGCACTTCAGCTCACCGGAAATTCTCCTGAACAACTCCAGCGCCAGTTTCCTCCAGTACCGCTTGATCCTGAACACAACGAACGCGAGCGCGGCGGTCTCTTTCGACTGGATCAAGTTCGAATTCCACAGATACGCCGATGGCGGCAGCGTGCAGACGGTCGACTGGTCTCCGCCAGAGACTCTGATCGGCTGGAGGCGGTTCGATGCGAACTACACCGCCCCGCCATTCACCTCAGTTGATTTCTATATCTCTAACGACACAGGCTCGACGTGGTATTCGGTGCTGCCTGGCGATTCCCTCGATACGCTTGGCGGCAACACGATCAGCCTCAAGGCGGAAATCGAGACCCTCAACACGACATACACGCCCGAGTTGTTCGAGCTCAACGTGACCTATGAGTTCCTCGGGCCGCTGTTCAAGATCACCGTGAGCCCGCCAACGTGGTCAGACACCGCCGACGATCAGATATCATTCACCGCCAAGGCGAACGATCAATGGGGGCACCGAATAAGCCCCTTCGTCCCGGACTGGACTGACGACGACCCCGCCGGCAGTGTCGATTCCAGCGGCCTGTATCAGGCGGGGACGGAAGGGGACTGGCACGTCTGCGCCTCCTCTCTCGGTGTCATCGACTGCGCCAACGTGACGGTTTCCCACGGTCGGCTCGTCCGCATCGAGATCAACCCGACATCGGCGATCGTGATGGCAAAGACCACCCGCCTGTTCGGCGCCTCCGGCTTCGACGCGGTCGGCAATGACGTGCCCCTCACGGACACGTCATGGACCACCGATGTCGGCAACTTCAGCAGCCTCACGCCGGCAAGCGCCCTGTTCATGGCCGTCGGAGTGCCCGATGTGGGCCATGTTTGGGCCATGCACGATTCAGTCTCGGGCCTCTTGGTAGCGGAAGCGGACGTGACAGTCACCGCATCGAACGCGGTGGTCATCCAGGGCCTCGTGCCGAACCAGAGTAAGCCCGAGGACTCCCCGCCGTGGCAGCTGGACATGACGCCCTACCTGCCGCCGGGCCCGCGTCCAAACGACCTGATGTGGAACCTCGAGGACAAGAACGAAGCGCTCTTCACGGTCCTCGGCGAGAGGCACTTCGGCCAGCACGTCCTCACGTTCTATCCCAAGCAGGACGCGTTTGGCGACAACGACGTGACCCTCTGGCTGGAGGACCGTATCGGCGCGAGAGACTCTCAGCCCCTCCTTGTCTCCCTGACGCCCGTGAACGACCCTCCGGTGTTCTATGACGTCCCCCGCTTGCAGATCAAGGCTGGGGTCTCCTACGTATTCGACTACTCGCCTTATGTCTACGACGTTGACACCCCCAAGGACATGCTCATCCTCAGCACCGACGACCAGACGCACACGAAGACCGTCGGGCTCACCGTCAATTACACCTACGATTCGAGCTACACAGGGCAGACAGTCATGGTCCGCTTGAGAATATCCGACGGCTCAAGTTCATCCTCCACGATTCAGCTCATCGACATAGTCGGCGGCGACAACGCATGCCCACACGTGCTGAAGCCCCTGCCCCCTGTCTCGATGTTCGAGGACGTGCCGAACACGGATGCTTTCCCCGACATCCTCCAGAACTACTTCGGCGACGCGGATGGGGACCCACTCACCTACAGCTTCGGCCACCTGCAACACATGATGATCAGCACATGGACCGCGCCACCGAACTACATACACGTGAACATCACCTCGGAGCTCGACTGGTACGGCATTGAGTACCTCACCGCAAGAGCGACCGACCCCTCAGGCTGCTTCGCGGAGCAGACGGTGCGCGTCACCGTCGTCCCCGTGAACGACCCGCCCGTGCTCGATTGGCACGACGACATATACATCAAGCGCGACATGCCCTACAACCTCGACTTGACGGACTTCGTGAGCGACGTGGACAACCCGATGTCTGAGCTCACGCTGGACACGAACAACACAATCCTCGCGACTGTCGAGTTCTTCAACATCCACCTCCTCGCGACCTACCAGATAGGGCTGGTCACGTCACTGCAACTATCCCTCTCGCTCACGGACGGACAGGCCACCGTCTGGTCCAACGTAACAGTGCGCATAGGGACTAACGAGCCGCCGATGCTCAGGCCGGGGACGAGCCTCCCTGACGTCACTTTCAACGAGGACACGCAGGCCGTCATGGTGTTCGACCTGGACAGCTACTTCGCCGACGCTGACGGCCCGCAGCCGCTGACATACTCGGTCCTGACAGAGACGGTAATCGCCCAGGTCGACAACAGTTACAACTACGTGAACTTCAGCGCCCCGCCGAACTGGAACGGCCAGGAGGTCGTCCACGTCAGGGCCTCTGACGGGCTCGGCTTCGTGATCGGCAGACTCACTGTCAGGGTCATCCCGGTGAACGACGCGCCGGTCATAGACCCGATGCCCGACTGGGACTTCGGAGACGGCGGCATCGTGGCGATCGACCTGAGGCAGTACGTGCATGACGTGGACAACAATATCACCGAGCTCAGGTTCAACACGAACACCCCGCACGCGACGACGGTCGGGTACATCCTGATCCTCGATTACCAGGACGGCGCCGCGTCGGAGATCGTGACGCTCACGGTGAACGACACGATGCTGAACGCGTCGAGGTCGTTCACGGTGACGACGAAGGGGACGTTGCCGGACAATCCTCCGCCGCTCTGGGCGCAGATACTCTGGCCGTGGTCTATCATCATCCTCGTGATCCTGGCGGCGATAGGCGCCGTGGCTTACAACAGGGTGCTCGACAGGCGCTACACCATGGAAGACGCCTTCCTCGTCGGCAAGGAGGGTCGGCTGATAATGCACACCACCCGCCACCTCATGGCGGACAGGGACGAGGACATCCTGGCGGGGATGCTGACCGCGATCCAGATGTTCATCAAGGATTCATTCAGGGAAGAGGGCGGGGACCTGAGGAACTTCCAGTTCGGCGATAACCAAGTCCTGGTCGACAGAGGCGAGCGCTTCTACTTCGCAGCGATGTACTCAGGCGAACCGCCAGAGACCGCTGCGGACAGCATGACCGCTTTCACGGCTGACATCGAGGCATCCTTCGGACCGATTTTGGACGGCTGGTCGGGCGACGCGGACGAGTTGAAGGGGCTGAGGTCCCTCATGGACGCGTTCACGGCGCACCGCAGGTACAGGAAGGGCGATTTCAAGAAGTTCGTCAAGAGGGCCTAGGCGGCCCGGCAGAATCGCCGTCGCCCTCCCGCTTCCTGTAGATCCTCCCGACGTACTTCCTGTAGTCGTGGTTCGGTCCCTTCCGCCAAGGCAGCTCGAACAGGCCGTTTATGTTCACGTACAATTCGGGCAAGAGCCAGAAGCAGAAGACCAGAAGCATTACGAGGACCAGCACCGCCAGCCCCTTCCCCCAGTACCCGTGCGCCAGCTCGAATTCGACGTTCTGCACGTCGAATGAATAGATGACCACGAAGTTCCTCACCAGGTTCATGAAGTAGGTCACCGGGATGACGACGGCGGCTGCCAGGAGCTTCCTCTTTGGCGGCTCCTTCACGCCGAGGATCATCGCGACGGCGATGGCGATGCCCTGGATGGCGGTGCACGCGAGGATGATGTGGACGACTGGCCTGCCCGTGGAGTTGAGCAGGGGCGCGTAGATATCCTCCCCGTTGATGCGGTAGAACGGCGGGTTGCCCACAAGCGTGGCCGGACCCGCGGTGTATGAGACGTTCGCGGCGCCGAGCAGGGCGGCCGTCTGTTGGGTCACCGCCTCGATGAGCCATGCGGAGAGCTGGGGGATCCTGTCCACGACGAAGTAGATTGTCGACGCGATGAAGGCGGCACCCGCCAGGAACCTCAGCGGGTCGTACTCATCGTTCCACTGGTACGAGAGTCGCTCGTGATACGCGAAGAAGAGGAAGGCGATGAACGCCCCGATGCTCCCGAGCACGTTCAGCAGGTCGAGGGAGAAAGCGTATGATGGGGCTTGGGCCAGCCAGAATACCGCGAAGATGGCCCATCCGGCCGCGCGGGATTGGTGACACCGCCTCTTCTTCCAGAGGAATCCTATCCCCAAGGCCACCAGCCCCGAGAACAGGAGAATGTCATTGAGGATTCTCAGTTCGCCCGCCATCTCTGCCGCATCGAACATGCGGATGCTTTTTTAACCTTTGTTCAACACACGCGGCGGGAAAGCTATGTTCAAGTCAACACGAGGTAGAGAATGACCGCAAAACCGAACAGCATGAAGCCCGTGGAGACGATCCACAGCCACCACACGAGCCTCGCCCGCCTCGCGGGGTCGGAGTACCTCTCCATAATCCTCTCGAGCATCACGCACCCTTGAACCGCTTGAGGCGCAGGAAGTTGTCCCTCTCCATCTCCTCGAGCCTGAACCTGATGAACCTCTCGGTGTCCTGGAGGTCCGGGATGACGCGGTTCTCCAGCGCGTTGACCCGCCTCTTCACCTTCTCTATCTCCTCGATCAGCCTGCGCATCGTCGTCTCTATCTCGGCGGCGCGGATGATGTCCTCCACGAGGTCCTCGTACGCCTCCGCCGCCTCGTCGATTATCGGCGTCGTCTCGATGACGCCGTAGCCCCTCTGTGCTATCGTCTTCTTCACGCTCTTGGCCTCGATGCTCGGCACGCTGATCCCCATGACGTTCCTCGTCCTCAGATCGAGCGTCGGTGTCTCGAGGAGCGCGAGCGATGCTGACTTGACGCCAGAGAGCCCCTCGACGGCGCTCGCCACCGCCATCCTCTCCTGCGCCACCTTGTACTTGTCGACGATGTTCGACCTGACGCTCCTCGCCTTCTCCAGGACCTTGAAGAACTCGACTATGAGCGCGTCCCGCTTCAGCTTCAGGAGCCTGTGCCCCCTCTCCGCCGTGGCCCTGGTCTTCCTCACAAGGATGAGCTGCGATCTCGTCGGCTTGTAGTCCTGTATCACCATCTCAGGCGGTCACCTTCTCCTTCGCGGCGGGGCTGTACTTCTCGAGGGTCTTCCGGTCGATCTTCGTGAGCCAGGCCATGTCCAGGGTCGAGAGCAGCTTCCACCCGAGCTCGAGCGACTCGACCACCTGCCTGTCCTCCTCCTTCCCCTGGCGTATGAACTGCTGCTCGAACAGCTCGGCGAAATCGAGGAAGCGCCTGTCCCTCTCCGCCAGCGCCTCCTTCCCCACGATCGCCATGAGGCCGCGGACGTCCTTTCCCTCGGCGTATGCGGCGTAGAGCTGGCTCGAGACCTGCTTGTGGTCAGGCCTCGTCTTGTTCACGTCGACCCCCGGCTCCATGAGGCGGGAGAGCGATGGCAGAGGGTCGATCGGCGGGTAGATGCCCTTCCTGTGCAGGTCTCTCGATATCGCGATCTGCCCTTCGGTGATGTAGCCCGTTAGGTCCGCTATCGGATGCGTCCAATCGTCATCCGGTATCGCCATTATCGGTATCTGCGTGATCGAGCCGCGCCTGCCCTTGATCCTGCCGGCCCTCTCGTAGATCGTCGCGAGGTCGGTGTACATGTACCCCGGGTACCCGCGGCGGCCCGGGACCTCCTCCCTCGCTGCACCGATCTGTCTCAGCGCCTCAGCGTAGTTCGTCATGTCTGTCAGGATGACCAGGACGTGCATGTCGCATGTGAAGGCGAGGTACTCCGCGGCGGTGAGGGCCATGCGCGGCGTGATGAGCCTCTCAACGGCGGGGTCGTCGGCCAAATTGAGGAACAGCACTGCCCTCTTCAGAGCCCCGGTCCTCTCGAAGTCCGCCATGAAGGTCCCCGCCTCTTCATGGGTGATGCCCATGGCGGCGAAGACGACCGCGAAAGGCTCGACGGCGTCTGGCACCTTCGCCTGGCGGGCAATCTGGAGTGCTATCTCGTTGTGAGGAAGACCCGCTCCCGAGAACAGAGGAAGCTTCTGCCCCCTCACGAGCGCGTTCATCGCATCTATCGTGGAGATGCCGGTCTGGATGAACTCGCTGGGGTTCGCCCTCGAATACGGGTTGATTGCGGCGCCGATTATCTCCCGTCTCTCCTCGGGAATCAGCGGCGGCCCGCCGTCGAGCGGCTCGCCAGAACCCGAGAGCACGCGGCCAAGCATGTTCTTTGTGACCGAGAGCTTGATGGTCTCCCCGCTGAACTTGACGCTCGCTGACCTGTCGACTCCCGCCGTGCCCTCGAACAGCTGCACGACCACGATGTCCTTGGAGCTGTCGAGGACCTGCCCTCGCCTCTTCGAGCCATCAGAGAGGCTGACCTCGACCAGCTCGTTGTATCCGACCGCGTCGGTCTTCTCGACGAAAATCAGCGGGCCGGCGATCTCCGTGATGGTCCTGTATTCCTTCACCTTCAGGTCACCTCCAGCTTCTTGAACTCCGCCATCATCTGCTCGGTGACCTTGCCGAGGGCCTCTTCGAACTTCTCCTCGAACTTCACTCGCGACAGGCCCTCGCGGCTCTTCAGGACGAGGACTTCCCTGAGCGGCGTGCCGAGCTTGAGCACCTTGCGGCCGAGCGTGTCGAACTCCCTGATCGCCTCCATGAGCTTCACCTGTCTGTCGAGCGGGCAGAATGTGTCTACCGCGTGGAACGCGTTCTGCTGCAGGAAGTACTCGCGGATCATTCTGGCTGTCTCGAGGGTGAGCTGTTGATCCTCGGGCAGCGCGTCGGCCCCCACCAGCTTGACTATCTCATCGAGCTCAGCCTCTTCCTGAAGCGTCTTGCCCGCCCACCTCCTCAGCTCCGGCCACTTCGGGCTCGTATTCTGCCGGAACCACTCGTCGAGCATGTCCGCGTAGAGGCTGTAGGACGTCAACCAGTTGACCGAGGGGAAGTGCCTCCTCTCGCGCAGCTTCGTGTCGAGCGCCCAGAAGACCTTCACGATTCTCAGTGTGCCCTGAGTGACAGGTTCGGAGAAGTCGCCGCCAGAAGGCGACACCGCGCCGACCACGGAGACCGACCCCTCCTGCCCGCTCAGAGAGATTGCCCTGCCCGCCCTTTCGTAGAACTCCGATAGGCGCGCGGACAGGTACGCGGGGAAGCCCTCCTCGCCCGGCATCTCCTCCAATCTCGAGGAGATTTCCCTCATCGCCTCGGCCCAGCGGCTCGTACTATCCGCCATGAGGGCGACGTGGTACCCCATGTCCCTGAAGTACTCGGCGANNTCGGTGAGGACGTCGGTCATCTCGTTCCCCCTCTCCCCGCAACCGATGTACACGACAATCTGGGCGTCGCACCACTTCGCGAGCTGATGCTCGCTCACCGTCTTTCCTGTCCCGAATCCGCCTGGGATGGCGGCGGTCCCGCCCTTCGCAAGGGGGAACATGAAGTCGAAGACGCGCTGGCCCGTGACCAGCGGCATGGCGGGCATCAGTCTCTCCTTCACTGGCCTCGNNGACCCTGACGGGCCACCGTTGCTTCATCGTCAGATTCCGCCCGTCCTCCAGCTCCGCGATCGTCTCCGTGACGGTGAACTTGCCGTCATCGATGCCCTTGACCTTCCCGCTCACGCCTGGCGGGACAAGAACGCGGTGCTCGAAGTACATCGCTTCTTGGACTGTTCCGAGCACACTGCCCGGCGAGACCGATGCCCCCTTCTTGACCGCGGGCTTGAATTCCCACTTCTTCTTCTCGTCGAGGGCGGCGGCCTTCAGGCCTCTCTTCACGTAGTCGCCCATGGCGGACGCAAGGGACGGCAGCGGCCTCTGAATCCCGTCGTAGATGCTTCCCAAGAGCCCTGGTGCCAGATCGACGAGCAGTGGCTGTCCCGTGTCGAACACGGGCTCCCCCGGCCTGACCCCGCTCGTGTCCTCGTAGACCTGGATGACTGACTTGTCGAGAGCGATCTTGATGACCTCCCCCATCAGCTTCTCCTCGCCGACGTAGACGACGTCGTACATCCTCGGGCGGATGCCCATGGCGGTGACGACCGGCCCCGCCACCCTGTAAATCTCGCCCTTCTCCTTGTACTCGATGTCGCCCTCTTCCTTTCTCACTGCCATCTCGACACCTCAGGTCTTGTAGAGATCGATTCCAATCGCGCGCTTGACCTTCGTCCTCAGGTCTTCCTCTTCCTGCATCCCGACTGCGATCACGACGGGCTTGGGCATACTCTCCAGCCGCCTCCTCGTCGCGTATGACAGGTTCTCCATGTCCTTCGTGTCCAGCACAAGTATTCCGACCGACTTGTCCTCCAGCACCTGGTTGACCTTCCCCTCCAGGTTCCCAGGATCCGCGACGTGAGTCTTCCTGACCCCTGCGAGCCTGAAGCCGATGACGAACAACTCGCTCCCAACGACAGCGATCTCCATCAGATCACCAGCAGCTCCTTGATGACGTCGGTGGACAGCCCGCTCTGCTTGCCCCTCGCGATGATCCTGATGTTCTGCACCTCTCTCTGCTTCGAGACAATGTACTCGAGCACGGGGACGATTGTGAGCGGGTACAGATGGGCGTTCTCCGCTGCATGCACCATGTGGAACTTCTCGAGTCTTCTTGAGAGGTGGCTCACTCCGGCCTCTGGGAACGACTTCAGGTCCTCCGCGACCTCGTCGTAGAACGAATACTCCGAGAGGCGGTTGATCAACGCAGGTTTCTCGAGTTCCAGCATGGCGTTCAGATCGTCCCTCGCGAGGTCCAGCCCCCCGTCGAGGAAGACCTCCCTGTCGAGCTTCACCTTCTGCGCCCAGAGCCTGAGCAGGGTCTTGAGGTTGAGGAAGTCTATCTCCTGCTGCACGAAGCGCCTGAACAGCTTGGAGCCGAAGGTCAACGGCGGTATGGCGTCGAGGAGCAGGCGGTAGTACTCCCGCGAGAGCGCATCTTCATACTCGGCGAGGCTTGCGAGTTCCGACGGCCCTTTCCCGGTTGATTTCAGAGCCGCATCGAACATCGTTCCCTCGAGCGCATGGAATATCGCATCAACTGTTTCCATCGCCGCGAGCTCGGTGAGGAACTCGGTGCTGAAGCTCCCCGCAGGGATGACGTCGTCGACGATCTCCTGTGTCGAAGCCCCGTAGAGCTTTCCCCTGAGGATTGTCTTGATGTTCCTGACGTCCCAACGGCCGAGGTACTTGCTGATCATGAACTTCAGGTGTCCCTCGGAGAAGCCGATGATCTGCGAGAAGACCCTCGCGAGGTTCTCAGCGGTTGCGGCCTCTATCAGGTCGACGCCGGACAGACGAGCGCCAAGATGCAGCATCTCCTGCTTGTACTCGCCCTCCCCCAGCACGCGGGCGATCTGCGGTATCTCCATCTGGAGCATTTTGGTGTACATATCGTCCGGGATGAGCAGCGCCTTCTTCGCCTTGAGTCGGGCCGTGACGTAGGGGTAGTTTCCCGTCTCGATGGGAACCTTCTCGCGCACCCTCTTGTAGCCGCTGCGCACCGCCCTGGCGATCCTCGTGTCTATCGCGTCGGCCATAGTATGTCAGCGAGCTCCTTCACCGAATCTTCCCAGATGTCCTGCAGAATAGTCTCGAACCTCAGGTCGATCTTTATCGTCCCGTCGTCGCTCTCTATGACGATTCCTCCAGCGCATTCAATCGTCCCGCCAAACTTGGATCCGACGACGTCGCTGACGGGATCCCGGTCTTCCGCATTGCAAAAGACCTTGCCGGACCTCCAGTCGGCTCTGTGGCTGTCCAAGAGTGTCTGCAGGATCGCCGCCTTCGTCCCCCTGTCGGCGAGCCTCCCGAGGACCTCAGCCCTCACGGAGTCCAATACCTCTTTCTGCGAACCGAGCACGACCTTCCTCGCTTCAAGCTCGGCGCGCGCGCTCTCCTGCAGTCGGAGCTTCTCCGCCGCCCTTTGAGCCTCCGCGATCATGTGGGAAATGTCCTGCTGGCCATTCTCCCTCGCAAGCTGCAGGGACTTCTCCATGTCTTTCTTGGCGGCGTCGATGACTGCGTCCGCCTCGGACCTCCCGCGGTCGAGGATTCTCTTAATGACTGCGTCTAGAGACATCGTCCATCCTTCCGAGAACAGCTGCGCTGTCTACGGAAGCTTCGTGACGAGCAGGAACGCGATGACGAGGCCGAAGATGATGATCGTCTCGGGGAGCACCATCATGGCAATCCCCTTGCCGAACAGCTCCGGCTTCTCCGCCATCGCTCCGACTGCGGCTCCTCCTACGACTTTCTCAGCCCATGCGGTCGCAAACCCAGTACCCAGCATGGTCAACATGGCGGAAATCGCCACGATTCCCACGTCCGTTTCCACTACCATTTCTCTATACCTCCTGTGCTTTACTCAATCCGAAGGGACGGAACCTCGTCCCGTTGCCCTTGAAGAACTTCAGGAAGAACTCGACATAGTTCAGTCTCACGGCCTGGACTGCGGCGGATATCGCGCCAAGGACGAATATCACCATGTGGAAGGCGAAAGCGATGAGCACAGCACCGATGATCGCGAACCCTCCAAGGGCTGCCACGGTGAAGATAATTGTATTGAAAGCCATCGCTGTCGCGGCCTTCGCGACTGCGACACCCGCCAGCCTGGCATATGAAATCATGTTGGCGATCAGTCCAGGGATTTCGAAAGGCGCCAAAGCCCCCTCGGTCACGATCAACACAATAAGCCCGCCGATGATCATCCCGACGGAGGGAAAAGGAATCGGGTTAGCCGCCATGAAGCCAAGTTGGTCGAGAACTATGCCGTTCTGTGGCAGCCAGCCGAAGAGCCCGGTGTACACATCGCGACCGAAGCCGGGCCACCGCGCGAACCTCGCCACTATCATCATGAAGAGCCCGGACAGGATGACGAGCCACGCCACCTTCGCGACGCTGTGCTTCTTGCTCTGACGCCACTCGTTGATGACGCCGAAGACGAAGCCAATTCCGAGGTGAATGAAGGCGGCGATCATCGACAGCAGTATCAGTTCCACCGGGTTCTCCAACTTGTGGAAGACGGAGCGTATGGGGATGCTGATTCCCACGGAAACGTCCCATCCCATCGGGTTGGGATTCTCCGCGGTCGGCGGGAGGGCGATGAACGGCAGGCCGAACGCCTCGCCATACAGGAAAAGCCCGAAGACCAAAGCGAAGAACCCGCCCAGGGTGATCGCGAACATGAGGTCCCTGAAGCCGCCCTTTGGCAATTTCCAGAACATGAGGCCACCGATGACGAGCCAGAGCGCGCCGTACCCCGCATCACCTATCATGAAGCCGAAGAAGATCGGGAATATCAGCGCCAGGACCAGCGTAGGGTCTAGCTCCTTGTAGCTCGGCGTGGAGAAGAGGTGGATGAATGCCTCAAAGGGCTTCAATGGAGCGGCATTCTTCAGGAGCGTCGGCGTCTCATCGGCATTGCCCTCGACGGTCGAGATGTACATCGGCTCGATATGACTGAGTCTCGATTGCAGTGCCTCGTATCCGGCTGCGGGCACCCATCCGTCTATGACGAACGAATGCTCTGATGTGGCGAATCTCAGGGGTGCCTCGGCCTTCTCGATCTCGGCACCCAACTGTCTTTCCGCGGCAAGAACGAATCCGGCGTAGCGTTCTCTCAATTTCGCGAGACGCTCGTTTATCTCAGACAGGCGCTTCCTCCACTTCTCTTTCTGCTCACGAAAATCCGACAGCTTCGCGCGAGGGTCGCCGCTCCCCTTCGGCAAGTCCAGCGCAGAGAACCCCCGCCTCGAAAGGAAGTCGCGCACGGCGTCGGCTCTCTCCTTCGGCACGAACACCGCCGCGAGGTCTCCCGAGCGGAACAGCTCGTTCTCCGGCGAGACTATGTCCAGCTCTCCGATGTCGCGCGAGACTCGCCCAACGAACACTTCGACGCCCTCGTACCCGCCATATGCCTCAAGACCGAGGCCGAGCTCTGCGAACGGCGCCAACTCGGCTATCTGCGCGTCGAGGTCCGCAGTCAGAGACACCGTCTTCTTCCTGCTGCTGTCCTCCTCGACTATGTTGATCTCGAGGGTCTTGATGTTCTGGCGGATATCGCCGCCGATGATAGTCTCGGACGGTTTCTTCACCTTCGCCGCCTCGAGTATGCTGGAGATCGACCTCAGTTTGACAAGGTCCTCGGATATCCTCGACGCCTTCTCCGATGGCTTGCCAATCCTGAAAGCCTCGTCTTCTCCCCTGTAATCTACCAGATGAACCAGCCTCAGATCGTAGAGAATCTCCGTGACCTGGTCGAGGGCCTCCCTCGGCCCGACCAAGATCACGCGGCTCATCTTCTCAGGTCTGAGCATTCACCGCACCCTTGATCCTCTCGACCAGCCTGGCCACCGCCTTTTCGAAGTTCTTCGTGCTCTCCTCCTTCACCTTTCCTGCATCGCGACGGCCCTGGTCGAGGACGGCCTCGCGTTCGATCGCGGCTGCCTGCTTGGCCTCGGTGATTATCTTGTTGTACCCCTCCTCGCCCTCCTTCCTCAGCTGATCCTGCCGCTCCAGCTCCGCCCGCCTCGCTTCCTTCAGGATCCTGTCCCTCTCGGCCTCGGCCTGCCTCTTCATCTCCTGCACCCTCGCCTCGGCCTCCTTCACCCGCTGGAGCGTTTCCACTCTGCCCATAGTCGTGCGAGAGAAAGTGGGCCTGATGATAAGTCTTTCGAGCTTTGGGACTGTGGGACAAAGGGTTCCGCGACCGTCACCGGCTCGCCCGAAATCTAAGCCTTCGATTGCCTCGCCTTCAGCGCGGTCAGGATAGCAACTCCCAATCCCACCAGGAGGATGACCAGGTCGACTGCCATGCCGACACCGAAGTAGGGAGGTATCCTCAGTTCACCGGTGAAGAATGAGACGACTCCAGTCGCAGCCTCCGCAAGAACGAAAGGCAGCGAGGTGATCGCGAACGCCCTCACCACCGCCATCCTGTCCTTCCCGCCCTTCCACGGCCTCCTCTTCGATGACCAGAGGCCCCTAGCCGCCGATCGTCCACATGGCATCCGACGGAACGTACACCCAGTAATCCTCCCTCGCTTTTCATCACGCCGCGATATGCAATAGGTTGCAAAGGTCCCAGACCAAAGTCGATGAAAGCGAGTCACGCCAGCGAATTGCTCCCAGATGACTCCACACTCCCGCAATCTTGAAATCCGTGCAGGCACATGTCATCATGATGCCCAGGGCGCGCTCAGGCCACATGAGAACAGCTGAGGGATTCGTCGAGATCCTCAAGAACATGCTGGGTGACGATCTTGTGAGCGTCGTCTTGTTCGGATCTGTCGCCAAGGGCGAGGCGAGAAGCGATTCCGACATCGACTTGCTCATCGTCGCGGAGGATCTTCCGAGGAGCATGCTCGCGAGGACGGACATCGTCATCGAGGCGGAGAAGAAGCTGTTCGATGCCATGGGAAAGAACCTCGCGCCATGTGAGAGACCCATGCTTGCGGCGATCATGAGGACGCCCGAGGAGGCGTCCCGCCCAGTACCGCTCTACCTCGACATGGTTGACGAGGCTGTCCTCCTCTTTGACCGAGACGGGTTCTTCGCCAGCGTGCTGTCCAAGCTCCGCGACAGGTTGCGGACCTTGGGGGCCAAGCGTCTCGTGTTGGGCAACGTGCGATACTGGGACCTCAAGCCCGATTACCGCCCGGGAGATGTGGTTGAGCTTGGATAACCAGCACATCGCGGCGGGCTACTTTGCGTAGGCCGAGGCCCGCCTCAAGACTGCAAGGAGCGCGCTCAGAGGAGAGAACTTCGCATATGCAATACGTCAGTCACAGGAGGCGGTGGAACTGGGGCTGAAGGCCGCGCTTCTCTATGCAGCAATCGATGTGCCCAAGGTGCACGATGTCGGTCCGTTTCTCCTCGCACAGAAGGGGCGATTCCCGTTGGGTTTCCGGCGAGCCATCCCATGGATGGTCCGGACCTCGAGAAGACTGAGGAGCGAAAGGGAACGGTCTATGTACGGCGATGAAGCCATCGGGTTGCCAGCTGACAGACTGTATACTCGAGCGGATGCTGAAGAGGCGACGAAGGATGCAGCCTATGTGGTTCGCACCGTCCGCCGACTGCTTTCAGACTAGCGTGACGGCTGTTCATATGAGACGCGGATCACCGGTTTGCCAACTACACTGATTTCCTATCACTGACCTAAAAAGAGTCCCGCATTCTTGGTCATCAAAGGTTTACTCAACGTGAATACTCTTGAGGCGCATCCACGATTTTGGGCTCCGGATGCCTCCTCTGAATCCCTCTCGTGAGTGAGATTGTCAAACCGATCAGGAGAATGGCCATGTCTATCCCTGTGGCCAAACCCATCAAAGGCGGTATCTGGAGAAGCCCGGTCCATGAGGATATGACACCCGTTGCGATTTCGGCAAGGATGAACGGCAGCGACGTGATCGCGAACGCCTTCGCCACCGCCATCCTGCCCTTCCCGCCCTTCCTTCTCCTCAGGCAGCATCCGCCCGGCAGGTTCAATATGCCCCGTGAGAATTGTGTCTCTGATGAAGTACAAAGTGGTGGTCGAGCACGACCCGGAGACGGGGCACTACGCCGCCACGGTCCCGGGCCTGCCGATTTTCGTGGACGCTGAGAGCGAGAGGGAGGTGCGCAAGCTGGTCAAGGAGGCGATCAGCTTCTACCTCGAGGAGGCGTCGAAGGGGAAGCCCGCGAGGTCGCACGGAGCCGCCGCCCCGCTCCCCGTCAAGATTATCACGGTGGACGTCTGATGCCGAGATTGCCCGGAGAGACCGACGGTCGCCGCTTCCTCCGGGCGATGGCCCGGTTCGGATGGACCGTGGGGGGCCAGAGGGGGAGCCACCGTAAGCTCGTCCATGCTGATGATCACGCACTCCTCAGATGACCTGCCTCACCTGATCCTCGAGGGTTTGATAATCGACTGAGCCTTGATGACTCCATGCAACTTGTCCATCTCTCTGCAGGAGAAAGATCGTCGGCACGCCGACGACATCATACATGTCCCTCACGGATGTGCCCGAGGTCTCAACCAAGAAGGTCCAGCTGGCATTGGCGTTTTCGGCGAACGCCTGGACGGAACCGAGAGTTGGGGGATTGGTTACTCCTGGGACGTCAGTAGTAACGGCAATGCTCACGATCAGGATTTCCGCACCGTAAGAGCTGTTTTGCAGACTTAACAGGGTCGGGTTGAAGTTTCGAGATGCGAATAATCCGGGATGCATGAACTCAAGCAAAATCGGTTTCCCCTCTCGAAGATGAGATGCCAGATTCCAAGAGCGGCCTGGAGGGTCGCTGGTTGCCTCTGGAAGAGTGAAATCAAGTTGAATATTTTCTGACTTCGGCCAAAGGATCACACCAAGCGAGATTATCAATGCTGCAGCGACAAGTAGGGCAAGAGCGAGAATCAAACGCTTCCGACCGCGTCGCACCACCCTAGTAGCTCGTCCAATTGATGCTCCTCTGCCGGTCTCATTCTTCTCAACGGGTGAGGTGACGATCTCTGAGTCCTTGGAACGCTCAGACAATGCATGACCGATTATCATGACATGAGCGGGATATGGACGCGGTGTCCAGAATCTCATCTTGTCACCTATGTATCTTCGACAGAGTGATCGGAGTCCGGAGTGTCGATTCGGCTAACTTCTTTCCTCTTCCTCCGCCTGTGCAGCAGAATAACCGTAGTTATCAAGGCAATGACGACTATGATCGAGAGCCAGATTACGATTTGGTATAAAGGTACATCCCACCAATCGCTTCCGAATTTTTCATAGTAGAACAACTCTCCACTCGCGAGAATGCCTCCATTCTTATCAATGCTCTCATGGTATAGCCAGAATCTCCATGTGACATCATAGGGCGTGAAGCTCTTCTCCCAGAATATGTGGGTCACGTTCATCGCATCCCTGAAGGCGGTAAGGTAAAGGTCCGAATCGTCGTACTCGCCGAACGATACTGTGCTCAATGTCGTGTTGATGATTTCGACATTCAGGTCATTTCGTTCTTCATAGTGGATTCTGACTGTTATGCCAACATCGGAATGCCAAGAAGAGTTCAGCTTCGCCAAATGCGTGTGTCCTCGCGAATCACTCCATTCAATATGGATTTCTTTGTTCTCTTCACAGGAAGCGTTCACGTTCGGCACATTACTGAATCCGCCTATGCTGCGAAAGATGTCCCAGGTCTCATGGTTGATTATGCTTGCCTCGTTCCAAGCTGTCTGGGATGGGTACAGATCGCGACAGGTCGCCGTTGCTATACTGGAGGGCGCGATTAGCAGAAACACCACAAGCAATGCGGCTAAACTACGCATGAATTCATTCACCACCGAAATTTCAACGTTACTCCTATGGGAAAACGCCCATAAATAGACATATCCGGTTGGGAAGCATCGGACACAGCGACATAGCCCATTGGGAATGTGATGTCTCTCGCCCCGTCGTGGTTTAGGTCGAACCATCTTCTGTTCGCGAAATCATTGAAAAAAGTTTCCCAACACGATTCACTGTTGTGGTGTGTATAATGATATGGATAACCATAGTCAGGGGGTGGACTCCACAAGAGATAATCTATAGGAGTCGTCATCTCCGACACCCAATCTTGGTTATCCATGAAACCAGGCGGACCTCCCAATCCCAAATACCACGGATAATCATGTTTAGGTACATCATAGTATTCATCACCCAAATCCATGCCAAAATGCCCGAATTCATGTGCGATCACATTTCCGTATGTACCGTCCCAGGGCGAAAAGAACTGCCAAGTGCGGGGCAGAGTAATATGGCCGCCGGCATGGGGCCAAATAGGGTCGTCGGAATTCCAAGCTGTACCATCATGGAACATGATATCAGCTGGGTGGTCTATATCCCAATCCACCACCTTCATGGTTCTGAAATTAAGGTATCCGTCGGTCACATCTTGAATGAAGTCTGAAGCCAAGGTCATGGCCTTCACTACGCCCAACCTATAGGCCCAGTCAATATCCCATTCGAAGGCCACAGTTAAGTGAACCTCGTAGTATGTCGGGTCTGTATCAAAGTCATACTCCTCCAGATTAGTGGCTCCATCACCGTCATCATTATTTCCCTCGTTTGCCGGGTCCTTGAAGTCCAGACCATACATATGTTCCCACCATCGCGTAGGCACGCGTCTCGCAGTCCGTGGCGGTGAACGGGAAGACGCCGCCAGGACCGGGGTATGGGTCCGGTCCGACTCCGTCGTTGAAGTATGTCCTGACGATGGCGGGAGAACCTCGAACCGCTTCCAGATGACGAGGAGTTGAGGTCCGCTTTCCGATTCCAGGATTCCGAACCAGGCATCTCCCAAGTGTCCGCGGTGCTTTCCGAGGAAACAGACTCAGCGTACCTACCACCGGGAAACGACCCCTCGGATCACGCTCTCCGAGACCCAGAACCCCTCGTCGACGAGCTGCCTGCAAAGGGATTCCACGTCGCCCACGAGGCCTCGCTCGGCGGCGACGGCCACGATGCCCAGCGTCCCCACGACACGAACCCCCCTGGCAATCGCCTTGCTTCTGGCGAGCCTGTCATCCACGAGCAAGAGCGCGTCGGTCGACTCGAGGGCCAATGAGATCGCCTCCGCCTCTCCTGCACCCAGCACTGCACGAAGCCGCCGCATATCCTGACTGTCGGCGACCTCCCTCACGACGATCCATCCCTGGGCCATCCCGTCCCGGATATCCTTTCGTCGTTCAACCATGACCTCCTTCTTCACCGCAGTCGGGATTTGGACGGTGCCCAAGAGCCGTCTCAGAAGGTTCAACTGGCCAACGGACGAAAGTGCAATGATGGGGCTCGAGTCGGACACCACGTTCAAGCTAGCGCCTTATCCAGAGTCCCAGCATCCTTCTTCAGGTCGCGCGTGGTGTAGCGGAGCCTGATCTTGCGGCGGCGCATCAGCTTGAGGAACTCGGAGACGGTGAGGTCGAGGAGTTCTGCCGCCTTGCCCATGGAGACCCTCCCCTCCAGGTAGAGCTGGAGCGCCAGGGATTCCTCGATGCGGCGGGGGAGCGTCTTCTCCGA
>JAFNFQ010000068.1 GCA_017885655.1 Methanobacteriota archaeon
CTTCGGCCTGAGGCGGGAGAACGCGAAGCCGGTTCCGCCGCCGGACTTGTGGATGAGGGCCTGGTGCTTCAGCGTGTTGAAGATGCCCTCAATCGAGTCATCGATCGGCAGGACGAAGACCGGCTTCGCGTTCTCCCGCCTCAGGCCGAAGAACGACTTCGTACAGAGCACGAGCGGCGTGGCCTCCGGCCCAGTCAGCTTCATGAAGATCTTCGATGCGGCGACGCAGCAGATCAAGCAGGGCGGGAAGAGGCGGGGTGCCAACATGGGCATACTCCGCGTCGACCACCCGGACATCCTCGAGTTCATCGCCTGCAAGGACGACATCACGCAGATCACCAACTTCAACATCTCCGTGGCGGTGACGGACACTTTCATGCGGGCGGTGAGGGCTTCGAAGAACTACGACCTCCTCAACCCTAGGACCCGGAAGAACGCCGGTCAGCTGAACGCCCGCGAGGTATTCGACAAGATAGCGCAGCAGGCTTGGAAGAACGGCGAACCTGGATTGTTCTTCATCGACAAGACGAACGCGATGAACTCCTGCCCCGCACTGGGCGAGATAGAGGCCACAAATCCATGCGGCGAACAGCCCCTCTTGTCCTACGAGTCCTGCAACCTCGGTTCGATCAACCTCGGCTCGCACCTCAGGCAGATCAAGGGCAAGTGGGAGGTCGACTGGAAGAAGCTCGAGAGGAACATGCGGACGGCAACGCGCCTGCTCGACGACGTCATAGACATGAACAAGTACCCGGTCAAGCAGATCGAGGAGATGACAAAGAGGACCAGGAAGATCGGACTCGGGGTCATGGGTTTCGCGCGATTGCTTTTCAAGCTCGGTATTCCCTACGACTCGGACGAGGCCCTGGCCATGGCCAGGAAGGTCATGAAGGCCATTCAGGATACGGGCTTCGACGAGAGCAAGAAGCTGGCGGCGGAGAGAGGCGTGTTCCCCGCATGGGACAAGTCTGTTTTCAAGGAGAAGGGGCTCAAGGTGCGCAACTCCGCCGTCACGACGGTGGCCCCGACGGGCACGCTGTCCATGATCGCGGACGCGTCAGGCGGGTGCGAGCCGGAATACAGCCTCATCTGGTACAAGCGCGTGATGGAGGGCGAGCGCCTGCCCTACGTCCTCGACTACTTCATCGAGGTGGCGAAGAGGGAGGGCTTCTGGACAGACGTGCTCATGAAGAAGATAGCGGAGAACAAGGGGTCGGTGCGCGGCCTCAAGGAGGTCCCCGAGAAGTGGCAGAGGGTCTTCGTGACCGCGCACGACGCCTCGCCGGACTGGCACGTGAAGATGCAGGCGGCGTTCCAGGAGTTCACCGACTCTGCGGTATCGAAGACGATCAACATGCCGAAGGAGGCCACGGTCGAGGACGTCAAGTCGGCCTACATGCTCGCGTACGACCTCGGCTGCAAGGGCATCACGGTGTACCGCGACGGCTCGAGGGCGGAGCAGGTGATGAACGTCGGGACGGAGGAGATGGCGGAGCAGAAGCTGGTCAAGGAGGAGGGCGTGAGGAAGCCCCGCGCCAGGCCGGACACCATAGAGGGCAGGACGCAGAAAATAATCACGGGCTACGGCTCGCTGTACATCACGATCAACGAGGACGACAAGGGCCTGTTCGAGGTGTTCGCGCAGATAGGCAGGGCAGGCGGGTACACGGACTCGTTCACCGAGGCGCTCGCGAGGCTGATCAGCCTGTGCCTGAGGAGCGGGATACCCGTCGACGAGATCATCGACCAGCTCGAGGGCATCAGGTCGCCGAGGATAGCGATAGACCACCAGGAGCGCATATTCTCCATACCAGACGCGCTGGCGAAAGCCCTGAAGAGGCACATGGGCATCACGAAGCTCGGCCTGCAGCCGCCGGTCGAGAGCTTCGAGGAGCACGGCACGATCCACGCGGACGACGAGATGGACAAGGAGCACCGCGAGGACTATGAGGTCATCGTCAGGAAGGGCCTCAACCCCGAGTGCCCGGAGTGCGGCAACGCCCTCGTCTACGAGGAAGGTTGCGTCAAGTGCCATACGTGCGGCTACTCTGAATGCTAGAAGGCCTCAGGCCGTCTCGGGCATTCTCTTAGATACCCTGTAGACAGCCACCGCCATCTCGTCCTTCCCGCCATTCAGTGTATTCTTTCGGGAAATCCGGATTCCAGCCAGAAGCAGGTGGACACGATGAAATATGAAGCCCCCTCGGAGGAAATGCAGCGATCAGCGCTTCCTGCCCGCCATCAGTCTGTCGACTCTTCTCCGCAGCGAGGCCCACTCCTCGGAGACACCGAGGGCCCTCGCCTCAGCGGATATCCTCCTCATGTTCAGCGACGGCCTCTGGCGGGCGTAGACCGACTCGGCGTCAAGTATGTCCTGCCCGGAGCCGTAGAGCAGCTTCATCACGATGAGATCCTCCGCGGAGTCCACGAAGATGAACTTGTCTGCAACGCGAAGACGTTTGCGTTCAGAGAGCGCGCGCTTCTCGTTCGTCGTGTAAGCGCCCTTGCAGTCGATGCGGTACCCCGACCTGCTGTCGAAGACGGAGAAGTGCCCCTTCTCCCTGAGGGCATCCTCGATGTCCTCCCGCGACACCTCGAAACCCCTTCGCTTGAACGCCCTGACGAGACGCTCCGCTCCGGCTGCATCGATGTCCGCGATCGCATCTACGTCGAAGGTGCTCCGCGCCCTGCCCAGAAGGTTGACCGCGACGCCGCCGACGATTACATAGGGGATGCGCAGCGAGGAGAACACCGTGCAGGCGTCCTTGATGACCTCTTCCAGCTTCCTCATCGTCTCGCCCTGTTCAGGCGGAGGACCGCTTCGTTGTGGGCTGACAGGGCCCTGAGCGAATCGGCAGGACTCTGACCGCGGAGGCGCAGCGCCTCCATGACGACGTCCCTGTGGCGGCGCACGGCGACTCGCCTTCTGAAGGACGTCTTCTTCTGGTACATCGGCTACAATATCGGCGTCAAGGACTTAAGCGAATCGGGGAGATGGGCGGCGGTGCTCAGAGTTGGGAAAGAACCGCAGGATGAGTGGACCGGCTTATCACCGCGTCTTCCTTGTTGCCCTTACAAGCGCGACCGCCAATCCCGAAAATAGTATGGTTAAATCGATTGCCATGCCGACGCCGACGAATGGCGGTATCCTCAGTTCGTCGGTGGCAAATGAGAGAATTCCCGTCCCCGCCTCTGCGAGGACGAAAGGCAGCGAGGTGATCACGAACGCCTCCACCACCGGCATCCCGTCCTTCCCGCCCTTCCAGGGCTTCTTTCTCGACGACCAGACTCCCGCTAAGAGCAGGATGATTGCGAAGATCACCGCCACGATAGGTTTGTAGTTCGCCTCGACCGACGGCGGGGGTGTCGACGTCACGTTCACCTCCACGCTCCTCTCCGTCTCCCGGTTGCCCAGGTTGTCTGTCGAGAAGTAGGTTATGTTGTGATATCCCTGGGATAGGTTGAATGCAGCGACATAATCTCTCCATGTGCCTCCGTCCACAGCGTACCTCGTGACTTGAACGCCACTGCCGGCGTCCGTTGCGGCAAGGGTGAAAAGAGTATCTAGGGTGGCGTTTCCCGTGGCGGGCGAGATAGTCGTCGCCGGAGGAGTCGTGTCAAGGAAGACGATCTGGCTGGCAGCCGCCTCCCCGTTCCCCAGTGAATCCCCCGACCTGAACTCGATGACCCTCTGTCCGTCCGACCCGGAGAGTGTGAAGTTGGCGGTGTATGTCGACCATTGACCACCGCCAATCCGGTACTCCGTGAGGGCCAATCCGACCGGAACCAGACCGCCATCGAATGCGGTGAGATTGAACACGGTGAGTGAATTCACGTACATCAGCGAGCTTTGGTACTTCGGGCCGGAAACATGGATGGAGGTGATGGGTGGCGAATCGTCCACCCTGAGCACTCTGGAGCCGACTGCCTCGACATTGTTCGCGAAGTCAACCGAATACCACTCAAGTGTATGCTCCCCCTCGCTCGTCAGGAAGAAACGCCCTGTGGCGGTGTAGTTGACCCACTGCCCGCCGTCTATGCGGTAGGTCGTGTTGAGCACGCCTGCACCGCTCTGGTCGCGGACGGAGAAGTCGATAGGAGTTGAGAAGTTCACATATGTGACCGCGGAAGTGTAGTTTGGATCGCCAATCACCAGGCTGGTCATGGGCCCGGAAACGACCTCTATCATCCACGTGTAGACGTTGTCGCTCTCGTTCCATTCCGTCACGTTGCCATCATAGTCGACGTCGGCCGAAACGTGATAAGTGCCCGGGCTGGCGGGAGTGGTCCAAGTTGCCGTGAACCGCGCAGAGGTCTCAGACGCCGCCAGCGGCGGCACCACGAACCTGGCGAATGGGGCGGCCGGCGGCAGGTCCTCGTAGAAAGCCAGCGTCGCGTCGGCGGTAGCTGAATCGTTCCCCTTGTTCAGAACCTGCAGGGAGAGGTCAACGGGCAAGAGTGTCCCCACCCTCAACGTGGTCGATGGCTGAGGAGAATCTGGAACATAGTCCGGCCTTGTCGTGATTGGAGAGCGCACATCGATTGTCGTGCAAACGACGTTATTCGATTCGAACCTCTCGTAGACCTTCCCCGGTGGCGGGTCGGCGTAGGCGCAGATGCTGAGCGTACCCGCCGGTGAGGCCGTCCAGACGAAGGGGACGATTGTCTGCGAGTGGCCCATGAGACTTGACACGGACGACAGGCTGATGTTCTCGCCTACGTCGGGCAGTCTGTTGCCGTTCGAATCGTAGAACAAGAGAACGTCGAAGGTACCTGCTAGGGTGTCACCTATGTTCGCCACCGTCACACTCACCCAGGTGCGATTGCCTTCGAGAAGTGGCGAGACGGGGGCGGTGGCGATCGACGTGGGGGTCAGATCCGGCGGCGGGCTGACGCCGCCGTTGACGCACGCCTGGTTGTTCGTTTCGTTGATTTCGACCACCAGGTTGTCAGGGTCGACGACAACGCATATCCTGTGCAGCCTTGGAGGTGATGCCCTCCAGGTGACTGACACCGTTGTGGAGCCGCCAGCCGCCAATGGACCGACCGCTTGATCTGTTCCTATCGTTGGAGAAGGAGGCATCCCGTCGTGGAATCTCGCGACAGTCGCCCCCGATGCCGCCGCCCCTGCGTTCCTGATCGTCGCGCTCACCTGTACATTCGTTCCTTCAACGAACGGAGAAGGCGGGGAGAGGACCATGTCGGAACTGGTGACCTCCAGGTCGGGCATCGGTTGTACAACCTCGATCGGTGCGCACGCCTGGTTGTTGTCCTCCCTCTGCTCGGTGATCGTGTTGTAAGGATCGACGTACACGCAGATGCTGTGCGTCCCCACAGGTGCGGCTGGCCACACCACCGAAGCGCTGCCGCTGCCGAAGAACCTGGTGACGGTTCCTATCACCTGGTCGGTGCCGATTTGATTCGAAGGGATTTGCGGTCCATCGAAGAACCTCACGACCACGTTGGAGGCGTTCGTGCCGCCGATGTTGCGGACGATGGCGGTGATCGTCACGGAGGTCCCGATCATCACGGGACTTAGAGGAGTGAAATTGATGCCCGGGGGTGTGATGACGAGGTCTGCCAGATCGGCGGCGGTGACAGGGTTCAGCTTCACGACGAATGCGTCGGTGAAGTTGTCGAGGGTCCTAGAGAAGGCGCCCGGGGTCGTCGGGAAGTCGGACGAGTTCGTCCAGCCAGTCACATAGGCGATGCCCATCTGGTCGAGCGCGATCGCGCTCCCTTGCTCGTTGGCCCATCTCCCTCCGATGAACGTGGAATAGAGGAGCCCGGACCCGCTCGCGTTCAGCTCCGCGATGAACCCTTCCAAGTCGCTGAATACGGTGTCGAAGGCGTCGCGGGTAACCGGGAAGTCTCCGGAGTACGTGTAGCCCGTGACGAATGCGTGCCCGAGAGAGTCCACAGCGATCGAGAGGCCAGCATCGATCACGCTGTTCCCGCCGAGGAAAGTGGAGTATGCGAGGCTACCGCCGTCGGGATTCAGCTTCGTGACGAACGCGTCCCTGCCGCCCCTGAGGAACCATCCAAAGACTCCTGCGGTGATCGGGAAGTCGGTCGAGATAGTCATCCCGGTAATGTATGCGCTCCCCGCGGAGTCCACCGCGACGGAGAAGCTCAGCTCCCATCCATCGCCGCCCAGGTAGGTGGAGTACGCCAGGTCACTCCCGGCTGCATTCAGCTTCGCGACGAAGCCGTCCAAGCAACCGTTGAAACTGGTGTCGAAGGCGCCCGCCGTGACAGGAAAATTCGTCGAGTTGGTTTCACCGGTGATGTATGCGTTGCCGGAGGAATCCACGCCTATCGATCGAGCCCACTCATAGCCGGACCCGCCGACGTAGGTGGAGTAGACAAGGGTACTCCCGTCAGCGCTCAGCTTGGACACGAATATGTCCGTAAGGTCCCACGTTCCGTAGTTGGAATTGAAAGTCCTGTCGTAAGCGCCAGGCGTGGTCGGGAAATCGGTACCATTCGTCTCCCCCGCGACGTAGGCGTTGCCAGCCGAGTCGACTGCTATAGACCACGCGTATTCATCCATTTTCCCACCGAGGAACGTGGAGTAGACGAGGCCATTCCCCTGAGGGTTCAACTTCGTGACGAAGGCCTCGGTGAACTTCACGGACTTGATCCATTCAGGGTTCCTGGCGAAGACGTCGAAGGTGGTGTCGAAGGCGCCGGGAGTCGTGGGAAAGGGATCGGTGCCGGGCCGTAGGCCCGCGGACGTCGTCGCTCCAGTGAGATATGCGTTGCCCGCCGAGTCGACAGCGATCGAGGTAGCAATCTCCAGTTCAGGACCACCCAGGTAGGTTGCATAAACCAGCATGGTCCCGGCAGGATTGAGCTTGGCTACGAATGCTTGCCTCCCGTCTCCCCAACCTCTGCCACTCCAGTATGTTGTGTTGAATGCACCGGGAGTGACGGGGAAGTCGGGCGAGCATGTGCCGCCGTATACGTACGCGTTCCCCGCCGGGTCGGTCGCGATGGAGGCGCCTCTGTCCCCTGTCTCCATTGAGCACCACTTGTTGTCATCGTTCCCCCCGATGAATGTGGAGTAGACCAAGGGATCGATAATCAAGGATTTCGACGGGTCACGCGCTCCGCAGTTGAACCCAAGCGTGTCGCCTCCTCTGGCGGCGAATAAGCATTCAACTTCTCTCCCCCCCTCCTGATAAGAGTAAGGGGCGGAATCAGTGATGTCTCCGAGTGGAGTGCTGACCACGATCCCGCCCTCGCTGATGCGTGCCGATTCGACGCCATCGTATGCCAGCCTGATGGCTGTCGGATCCGAGCCCGGCAGCACGACGAATTCGTACTTGACGCCGTCCGGTCCGCCTCTGTAGATGAGGTCGATGCCGTCGTACAGGTCGTCGTAGACGACCTCCCTGTAGTTTGGCAGGTCTGTCAACCACTTGTCTGGGTCGCTGCCCAGAAAGAAGTTGCTTCTGAACGGGAGTTCGCCCCTCCCGACGGGCGTGACCTTGTTTGCTCCTTCGAAGCGGACGAGGTAGGCGAAAACGCGTGAGGTGGCCCGCTCGGCGACGACAGGAGTCGAAAAGCTTTGCGAGACGCTCATAGGGCCGTTAGTCTCCTTCTTGCTCTCGCCTCCCCCTCCAAGGACGAACATGATGCCGTCGTCCCTGAATCCTACTGAGGGATTGCCCGTCGAATAGTATCGAATCCCGCCCGCGACTTGGCCCCTGTTCTCGATGAAGTATCCGTCGAGGGAATGAAGCGATTTCGCGACATCATCCGGTGTTGCGGTTCGGACGGATTTTTGCTCGCCCGTGTCAGATGTACTTTGGACTCCCATCCGACCAGTTGATAAAAGGACTGCAGCGATAAGTAGCAGGACTCGAAACAGGGCCACATCCCCTGCCCCGCCCTTGACTCGATTCGTCGTCACGCAGATGACCCCTCTCGGCAGACTATCTCCCATTCTGATATATGATGACTCGCTTGACTCACCATCCCGCCAATGGCATGACCGTCTCAGGTTCCGCGCCTGTGGCCGCCCTTGATGTTGGCGACCTTCAGCCCGCCAAGGTAGATCAGGTGAGATTCGCAGCCGCAGTCCGAGGAACCGAACCCCTTCACGAGGTGCTTCCCGCCAAGCCCCTCCATCGACTTCGCCAGGTCACACTCGATTTTGCGCTTGCTCTCGAAGGCGATGTAGTCAAGGGTGCGCGCCTCGGCGGTCAGATAGTCGATGTGCCACTTCCTGGTCTTCTTCTCGGAGAGATGCCTGCCTATACGGGCTTCGACGCTGCCCAGCCCGGACCCCGCGTAGGCGTAGAGCCCCGCCGGGAACCTGTGCTCCCCGAGGCGGCCTATCTTCAGCGTCTTCGCCTTCTCCAGCTCCAGAAACAGTATGTAGCCGCCACGCATCGCCAACGACAATAGTCCATGAGCAAATAAGCGAATCGCTCTTCATATCGTATGAGGGGCAACTGGATTCATGCGCTCGTGAAGAACTCAGGAATCTAGCGCTGGTTCTTTCCTCCTCCGTCGCCGTCGGATTGCGACAATGAGCGCGACGATGATTATTGCGACCAGGATGATTATCACTGTGAGCCACACGAGCGGCGAGAGCAGGACCCCAGGTGGAGCGCTGGTCGAGATGCTCCACTCATGCCAAATTTCAGCTTCTCCGTCTGAAATAGTGACGTTAATCACATAGGTGCCCCCAGAGGCCTCCAGTTCGTATGAGGGACTGTTGTTCCCTGAGAGGACTCCCCCCACCCGCCAAGTGTATGTGAGCAAGTCTGAGTCTGGATCGACTGCAACGATGGACAGCGTTTGGCGGGTTCCACTGTCGACTGTCACCGACCTTTCCATGGGATTCACGGAAAGGATGATGGGAGGCCGATTCGTTGCTGTAATGACAACAGAATCCGCGCTCATGCCGCTGAAGGTGTCAGTCACAACGAGCCTGAACATGTATGCGCCACTCAATGGCGGGATGAATGACGTGTTCGAGCTGTGTGGATCGACCAAGGTCACCTGAACGCCGCCTGTCTGACTCCATGTGAAGGTCATGCTATCGCCGTCAGGGTCTGATGATCCGCCACCGTCCAGGAACACGACCGTTTTCTTCAACACAGTCTTGTCCGGCCCCGCGTTCGTGATTGGAGGTCGATTGACAACTGAGATGGCCACAGTGTCCGTGTCGTTCTGGCCAGCGGTGTCCCACACTTCCAGGGTCACGAGGTATGTGCCGCGAGACGCATAGGCGTGCGTCACCACGGGGTTTGCGTCGACCGCTCCATCGCCGAAATCCCACAAATACGCGGTGATACCGACATCGTCCGTTGAGCTTGTTGCGTCGAACGTCACGATCTCACCCATGCTGACAGATGAAGTGGAGGCTTTCGCGACTGCTATTGGCCGCCTATCGACTGGCATGTCACTGGAGAACACTCTGACCCTGCTAAGGGCCCCGCTTCCAGTCACCATCTCCGTGAGTCCATCGTTGTCCGCATCGCCCGTCTCAACAACATGGACGTATCCATCTAGCCACCCAGAGTTCCAATCCGCGACATAGTTGCCTCCGACATATTTGTAGACGAACAACGAGTCCGCACCGACATGATTCCCGTGTCCCACCAATATCTCCGGAACACCATCGTCGTCCACGTCGCCTACATGACCATGGTGAATAGTGTCGGAGGGATCTGGCGTGGATATCCCGTTCCATTCCACATCGAAACTGTTGCCATTCCATCCGTAGACAACGATGTTTAGGTGGTAGTCCATTCGGACAACCTCGGCCAAGCCATCCGAATCGACATCTCCCACTCCAAGACCTTCTGCAATGTAGCCGTAGCTCACAGAGCCAGCGCCTTCGAACACATAGTCCGCTCCATTCCACTGATAGGTCTGGACATCGAGGTCTCCGGTAGCGAGGACGATTTCCAGGCCTGAGTCCGCATCCGCGTTGGCGATGGTTACAAACGCAAGCCCTGAGACCGTCCATGATGCGACCGATGGGAACCCCGTCCCATCCCATCTGAGAACATCGATGCCCGAGCTCTCGACGGCATAGATCTCATTCGTCCCATCATTGTCTCCATCTGCGACCGCCACGTCGTAGAACGTCCCTCCAACGTATCCAATCTCCGAGTACGCCGCACCGGTCCATGACAACACATGAATACCCGTGGCGGCACCTATCCGAGCAGCGAACGTGATCTCGGTGTCACCATCCATATCGACGTCAGCGATGGCGATGTGGCTGCACGAACCCAGGGAAAGTCCTCTTTGGACAAGCGATACGTCCGTGATCGCCTTTTCCTGTACGTACTGAACGCCGTCCCATTCGAAAAACACAAGGCTTGGAACACCGCTGCCGATGTACCAGTCATAGTTCGCGACCAGTTCATTGTTCCCATCATGGTCTGTGTCCCCCACCGCCACGGCGCGCACAGTCACATATGTCTGCCCGGTCAGGTCAATCATCGCATCCTGGGAATAGGTCGCAGCGTCGATCGGCCTGGGCAGGATGAACATCGCCGCGAGGACCAATAATCCAAGAATCATCGAGACTCGCTTCAGCACCTGATACACCCCTTTGCTGGATGAAGGAACGTCCCTTGAGGTAAAAAAGGGTCCTCCGTGGGGGGTCTCCGCGAGCGAACAAATGCCCCCATACTCCCCGCCAGTGCGAACTCGGAACCCATCTCCAGCGACACTTACGGGTTCTTCAGATGTCAGCAATGGAGCTCCAGGTTATTCACGGGATATTGAAATGGGCAATCATTCCGGCTATGCCACATCCAGCCGTGGCTAGTTATGCCAGTCGATTCCCCAAGGAGGACTATATGATGCCTATCCTAAACATTTAAATCCGTCGAGCCGCTCCGCCGGGGTTGCCTGATGCGAGAGCGTTCTCTCGGGGGCGAGAACCATGGTGAAAGAGGAACTGAATCCATTTGAGATAGCGAAGCAACAGATAGAGAGGGTCGGGAAGCACCTGAAGCTGGATCCAGGGCTGCTCGAGATCCTCAAGAGCCCGCAGAGGGAGTTGTCTGTCAACTTCCCCGTGCGGATGGACGACGGAAAGATCAGGGTGTTCAACGGCTACAGGGTGCAGTTCAACGGCGCTCTGGGACCGTACAAGGGCGGCATACGCTACCACCCGCAGGTCAACCTCGACGAGGTCAGGGCGCTGTCCTGCTGGATGACGTGGAAGACGTCGCTAATGGGCCTCCCTTACGGCGGCTCGAAGGGCGGCGTCATCTGCGACCCGAAGAAGATGAGCAAGGCGGAGCTCGAGCGCATGACTAGGCGCTACACGACCGCGATCAGCACGATCATTGGGCCGGAGCAGGACATCCCCGCGCCGGATGTCTACACGGACGGTCAGACGATGGCCTGGATCATGGACACCTATTCCATGAACCGCGGCTACTCCGTTCCTGGTGTCGTCACCGGCAAGCCGCTGGCGATCGGCGGCTCTAAGGGCCGTGACGAGGCGACGAGCAGGGGCGTCGTGTACACGACGCGCGAGGCCGCGAAGAAGATCAAGCTGAACCTCAAGGGCGCCACGGTGGCCATCATGGGATACGGCAACGTCGGCTGGTTTGCCGCGAAGATATTCCACGATGAATACGGCTGCAAGATCGTGGCCGTCTCTGACAGCAAGGGCGGCATCTACAGCGAGAAGGGCTTCGACCCGAAGGAGGTCAAGGACCACAAGGAGAAGACCGGCTCTGTCGTCGGCTTCCCCGGCACGAACAAGATCAGCAACGAGGCACTCCTTGAGCTGAAGGTCGACGTACTCGTGCCTGCAGCGCTCGAGAACGTCATCACGGCCGAGAACGCGAGCAGGATAAATGCCAAGATCGTGGCCGAGGGCGCTAACGGTCCGACCACGCCAGCGGCTGACGAGATAATGCACAAGAAGGGCATCGTCGACATCCCCGACATCCTCGCGAACGGGGGCGGGGTGACGGTCAGCTACTTCGAGTGGGTGCAGAACCTGCAGCACTTCTTCTGGACGCTCGACGAGGTCCGGCAGAAGCTCGACCAGATCATCACCACGGCGTTCAACAACGTCTGGGAAGTCCGCGAGCAGGAGAAGGTCGACATGCGCATGGCGGCGTACATCGTCGCGGTGAAGCGCGTGGTCGAGGCCTACAGGCTCCGCGGGATATTCCCGTAAGCGTAATCTGGCGAATCCGGGCCGTTCCGACAAGCTGCTAGCGAAGCTGATGAACCGCTGGGATAGAAGGGTTCACGCCCCCGCAAGGACAAACAGAGGCCGGGAGCCGCGTGGAAGCGCTCGCGGCCTCTCAATTCATTTTCTTGTTTTCAATCATTGGACGCTCGGAGCCCAAGATAGGGTTTAATACGGCAAACGTCAATCATTCCGGGAGTCGCCGGGGATTGGGCCATTGGGATACTTCGAGTCTCGGACAGATGAACAGCTCGTGGCATTCCGGACTGCGGCCATCGCGATTGCCCCGATCATAATGGACGTCGCTGTTGCGCTGGTCATAATCTCCTTCTATGTGGGTCCGTGGCCTTTGTTTGTAGTCGGCTATGCCATGCCTTTTCTCGGCATGTTCACATTGCTTCTCTTGTCCTTCATAGTCGAACGCCACCTCGAACGTCGTCGACAAGGGCAGTGGTACGAGGAGGACACGCTGAGTGCAACAGGAGCGATTTCAAAGCCCATCATAATCGGCTTCATAATCGCCTTTCTCCTGTTGGGATTTATTCCAAAACACGGCAAATCGCCTCACTTAGAAACGCTTGCTTGGTCTATCGGTTTGGCAGCCGTCGCCGGAATTACCCTTTGGATCGCGTTCCGCTTCGTCAACAATGTACTCCGGAAATATGGCTACAAAATGAGGAAGCTGTTTGACCTCCGATTCGATGATGCCATGAAGGCAGCAGAAGAGGTTGTTGGAAGACTAGGGGGCTCAATAAGCAAGAGAGTCCCGAGCCCGCGCCTAGGCAAGGCCAATAGGGTAGAGTTCTCGATTCCGTCGGGGGGACTGCGGATTCAGCGATTGACGTCTAGGAAGACCAGGATGGATATCCAGAAATCCTCAGACTGGCGAACCGTGGCGGATCTGCTTGATGAAGCAGCAATCAGATTCGCCATGCCAACACTTCCCGCCACATAGCCGTCGCAGGTCTCGAACAACCATTTAAATAACGTTCCAGTTTCCCGCCATGAAGGGGTTCCCATGAACATCATCGTCTGCCTGAAGCAGGTGCCCAATCCAGACCTCCAGTTCCAGATCGCTCCGAGCGGGACCGACATCAAGCGCGACACTCTGAACTACAAGGTGAACGGCTGCGACGAGTACGCGCTCGAGGAAGCGGTCAGGCTGAAGGAGAAGCTGAAGGGGAAGGTCACCGCCATAACCGTCGGCCCGAAGCGCACCGAGCAGATGCTCAGGGAGGCGATGGCGAAGGGCGCGGACGAGGCGGTCAGGGTCTCGTACGAGGACCCGGCTGCGTTGAATTCCTATCAGGTCTCCAAGATTCTCGCGGAGGCCATCAAGAAGATTCCACATGACCTGGTCCTCACCGGAGTCCAATCCGATGACTACATCTATTCTCAGACGGGTGCGATGATGGCGGGTTTCCTCTCCTGCCCGCACGTCTCCGTCGTCACGAAGGTCACCGTCGAGGGGCAGAACCTGAAGATAAATCGCGAGCTCGAGGGCGGCGATCAGGAAATCGTCTCGACCAAGCTCCCCGCGCTCCTGACGATACAGTCGGGCATCAACCAGCCGAGGTATGCGCCTCTGCCCGCGGTGATGAAGGCGGCGAGGGCCCCTATAAGGGAGATCAAGCCGCAGGACGTCGGAGCGCAGAGTTGGGACCAGTTCGCCGGCGGGTTCCAGTTCAAGGTGAGGAAGGTCTACCTCCCGCCGTCGAGGGGCAAGGCGGAGATGTTCACCGGCAAGGCCTCCGATACCGCCGCGAAGGTCGCGCAGCTGCTCAAGGACAAGGGCTTCTGGAGGGGTGGTTAGATGCCGCAGGGAGTCCTCATCGTCGCGGAGCACCGCGACGGGAAGATACAGGGCCCGACGCTGGAGATGGTCGCGAAGGGCAGGGACCTCGTCTCGAAGCATGGCGGGAAGCTGAGCGTCGCGCTGTTCGGGCATGGCGTCGATGCATTGGCGGAAGAACTCGCCCAGTATCCTGTTGACCAAGTCCTAGTCGGAGAGAACGAGACCCTGAAGTCCTACACGCCAGAGGGGTACTCGCAGGCTCTCAAGGCGGTGGTGGACCAGGCAGACCCGCTCGTCATCCTCATGGCGCACACGACGCAGGGCTACGACTTCGCGCCTCGGCTCGCGGCGGACTGGAACCTCCCGCTGGCGTCAGGTTGCGTCGACGTAGCGGTCGAGGGACAGGGCATCGTCGTGACGCGCCGCGTCCTGAACGAGAAGATCGCGGTGGATCTCGAGTTTGGCGGTGCTCCGAGGTACGTCGTCACTATCAGAGCCGCCACATTCAAGCCCGCCGAGAAGGGCGGTGCCGGAGCTCAGGTGCAGAAGGTCGCGGTCCAGGTGGACGCGGCGAAGATCATCAGGAAGGTCCTCGGGGTCGAGAAACCGCAGGTGGCGGACGTGGACATAACCGCCGCCGATGTCGTCGTAGCGGTAGGGAGGGGGATAGGGAAGAAGGAGAACCTCGTGCTGGTCCAGGACCTCGCTAAGATGCTCGGCGGGGTCGTCGGCGCCTCGCGACCGATCACCGACGCGGAGTGGCTGCCAAAGTCCCGCCAGGTCGGCCAGAGCGGGAAGACGATCAAGGCGAAGCTGTACATCGGGTGCGGCATCAGCGGCGCGATGCAGCACGTGGCGGGGATGAAGGACTCCGGGCTCATCATCGCGATCAACACGGACCCGAGCGCTCCCATATTCGAGTACGCGCACTACGGAGTGGTGGGAAATATCCTAGAAGTGCTGCCATCGCTGATGAAGTCGCTGAAGAGCTAGCAGTAGCAGACTCAGGCTCACTGCTTCAAAGTTCTCGGGCGTCTTCTCGAAGGATACAGTTCGTTCTCGTCGTGAACCAAGACAGCATTTCCCGCCTCATTCATCTCCTCTACTCGATGCACTTTTCGTGTGAACGATGGATTTCTTCTATCTATGACCATGGTTTCTGTGGCTCTGCGTTTCGTCTTTCCGGAAACTTTCTCTCGATATCTCGATTCCAACAACATAAAACCAGAGGGACTCTTCTGCTTCAGCCCGATCATCGACTCGCCGATTTTAATCGAATCCTCCACAACAACGCGTCTATGGAGTCTGTTGCACGACCCACAAACTGGACACGCAACAGAGTCATCTTCGAGAGCGTGACCACAATCTTGGCAGCTGACTGTTGACATACAAGCACCTAGCACCCATTGGGACCTCATGCCGAGAGTCTTCCATGATTAATGTCATGATGAACCGGCAGTCCTCTTTGACTCAATGCTAGCCGCCACTTCCTGGATGCGTTGACGCCCCAAAGGGAGAAGGCTGTAGGTTATCTCATTGCCATGAGCGATGGGTGTTATGAATTGGCTCTTGACCTTCATGAATGCCATGCTTATGGCCTCCCGCGTGACGGAGATTGGAAAGGTTCTCTTCAGAAAGGCAGCTAACTGCTGGCACGTCATCTGTTCCTGCCCGTAGATATCCTTGGCAATCATCAGACCAGCCAGGCCCTTATCCAAGGCTCTATCGACATTCTTCATCCAAGTGTAACTCGATAGATCGACAACTCTCTCTAGCATTGCTTGAATTACAGGGTCCGCCCGTTGTCGAGGAATCCTCTTGACAGCGGCTTTGGTTGTCTGTTCACCTTCTGTCTCATTCGTCAGATTGTCGCTGGGCGATTCAATCTCTCTTAGTGTGCTATCGACTCGATGAAAGGGTATCCACACGAGACCATCTTCATCCTCACGCTGGAGGTCCCCGCTCCTGATGAGGTACGTTAGCTCTGCGCTGACGCTGCCAACTGGCCTGCCAAGCTCGGCGGCAATCTCCTTGTAGTTCATCTTGTCCGTCGGAATGATGTTCAGCTTGTACGCGAAGTACCGCCCAGTGAGCAATACCCTGATTTGGTCTGAGCCCTTCAGCTTCTTGGCTTTGGCAGTCAGTACAACGCGTCCTGTCTGCGGTTCAATCCCGAAGAAATTCGTGGCATGCTGGACGGTCTCCTCCAGTCTGTTGAGGAATTTCGACTCATCGAATAGCAACTTTGAGAGTATCTTCCTCTCTTTTTCTGCCAGGGTTCCGCCCGGCCCGTCATTCTGCCTATTCTCCGCTTCATTTTGGTTTTCGACCATAATAATCGAGTAGAATAAAGCAAGCCCGTATAAATATCTTCTGCAAAGAGGTGTGAAAGTGTAATCAACATGAGAAAAATGGCTTACTGTCTTGCATATAACAATGAACCGTTACTTATGTAACGCGCTCATCCTCATTGTGAAGTTGATGGGAAATGCTCCGCGGAGTCTTGGGGAGCGAACGGCAATTGTCTCTTCTTTCTCAGTGATCGGTTTTCGTTGACCTGCCATGTGTTTTCTCATGTCCGGATGAATCAACTCCCACGTTGACCAGAGTGTTGAGACAGTGAAAGGCGAAGCTGTACATCGGGTGCGGCATCAGCGGCGCGATGCAGCACGTGGCGGGGATGAAGGACTCCGGGCTCATCATCGCGATCAACACGGACCCGAGCGCGCCGATATTCGAGTATGCCCACTACGGGGTCGTGGGGAACGTGCTCGAGGTATTGCCGGCGCTGGCGAAGGCGCTGAAGGGCGGGTAGGAAGCAGTCTTCTGGCGGTCCGGAATCTCCCGCTTCGCGGTCGCATCCCTCTTGACAGTGTTCACAAATCTGATAACATCGGATTGTTCTCCCTATGGGCGGGCGGACATCCCCCGGTCGGACCTCGCCTATCCTCTGGCTTGCCGTCTTTCAGGCACATCTGTGAGAAACTATTAAGAGGCCACCGAAGGAATATCTACCATCCCCCTCAGAGGGCGGAGGTATCCCAGGACATGAGCCTGTCGTTTACGGAGATCATCGGTTTCGCGCTGGAGGTCATCACCCTCCTTGAGAGCTAGAAGGGGAAGCTCAAGCAGCTCGGCATCGACGCGGACAAGCTCATCCGGGAGCTGAAGGAGCTGCACGATGCTGCAACAGAGGCGAATGCGAAGCAGGAGTCCCTGAAGGTTGCCGCGAAGGAGATGACTGTGGTGACCGTGAAGCTGACTCACGACCTTCACATGAAGACGTCCAGCGACTTGGACATCGTGATAGGAGCCTACGGGAAGAACAGCGTCGATTCGAAGATCATCAGCAGGATGCGGAGCAAGATCAGGCGGCGGGAGAAGCAGAATGCCGCAGCGAAGGACTAGATCATTGCGGGGGCCGGGTGAGCTGGCGGGGATTCGATCTCGCTCGGCGACGATGCGCTTTTCGGTCATTCACGGATGCGTCAGACTTGGGCCGTTTTGAATGCTTGTTCCGTGCAGTGGAATAGCTATTATGCCGATTGGCATGGATGTTCGGACAATCGGCACGAAGGTCGTGCGCATCGGCATGGCTCTTGGGCCAATTGCCCGAGGAGCTGTGCCGGTTGGCATGACTCTTGGGACAGCTGTCCGAGGAGCTGTGCGCATTGGCATGAACGTCGTGCCGGTTGACCGAGATGTCGTGCCAGTTGGCATGGACATCGTGCCGACTGGCCGAAGGTCCGTGCCGGTCGGCATGAATGCTCGGCCGATTGGCATGAGACTTGTGCCGATTGCCCGAGGAGCTATGCCGGTTGTCCGAAAGCCCATGCCGGTGGTTGACAAGGGAGAGAAGGCCAGAATCGCGTCAGATCCACAGGTTCGCCGCTCAGTTCTGGCTCTTGACCGGTCCGTTCGATAGCCTTCAGAACAGAAGCGCATCGCTGAGGAGCCTCTTCAGCTTCTCCCAATGACCGGGAGGGCGGGAAGAGGTCCGGAATAGGTTGAGTGAGAAAGAGGGGCGTCCTTCGTTGTTTCAAGACTGGTGTTTCCTGTTTCTCTTCCAGCGCGTAGTATCAGATTCTCCTCATCCCCGTCATCGATATCTCTTAATCGAGGGGCGGTCATCCCCTCGGTATGGAGCAAGAGATGCACGGAAGGACGATGAAGGCGATACCTCCCCGCAGATGCTATGGCGGTAACGTCAGAGGCAATGGCTGGCCTGCCACCCGCTCGCTGCAGACGACTGTGACTTGACTGTTTAGGTGAAATCCAGATGAAGAACATCGATTCAGGTGCGATTCACAAGAACGACTACTGGCGTGAGGACATCAGAATCGCCAAGATATTCTCGCTCGCAATCGTCCTTGTCATGACCATCATGTCCGTGATGGCATATCTCGGGACGGGCAACCCGCTCTCATTCATCGTTTTCTTTCTTGGATTGTTTGCTGGTTTCACAGCCTACTTCGCGAGGACGCAGATCACTCCTTTGGAGGTGAGACTCACTGCCTCAGGCATCGGTTTCAAGTACAAGTATCGGAAGCAGGAGCTCGTCTTCGAATGGCCCAGCATACAAAGAGTGAAGGCAAAAGAGGATGTCGGGGAGCCGATGCTGCCACGGCGATGCTACAAGCTGACCATCTATGATTCATCGGGGAGACGCAGTCTCCTGCCTATCGATATCTCCACGGATCTTCTCCCAATCATACGTGAGTTTTCCAGCGAATACAATCAGGCAATTCAGTGGGAGGTCGAGAAGTGAATTGCCCGCCACTATCGCTCCTCTCCCCGCCATCCCCCGCCAACTCCACCACGCAGGCGGTCAAGGACTTCTACAACTACTACCACGGCAAGAACGACTCCATGATCACCGACCAGTTCAACCCCTTCATGCGCGAGTCCACCCCGCCCCTGCTGATAGACGCGTCGGCCGAGACGCACGTCACCTGGGGCAGATGCTCCTTCCTCGGCATCGGCGGCATTCGCGAACCTGACGGGGGTACTAGTCATGGCGATGCCTTTCCGAATTCTCTTAGGGGGCCTCTATGAAAACGACGAGACGGAGTCCGGCAAGAGAATGTATACGGAAGGTCTCAGAATCGGGATTGGGCTTACGGCAATGGCCGGAGCCATCGCGGTGTTGGACATGATTATTGGAATTTGTACAGGGGAGACGGGACTCTGCCTTCTTGGCTTGGTTGTAGCCATCCTAGCCATTCTCGCAACATTCGTGTTGGGATTGGGGATGAAAGAGCTAAATGGCGGATGAGTCTGTGGTAGCCGATTTGGAAAAGTCCAACGAGCTGAGCTGGGTAACCTATACGGACTTTCACCTCTGGCTCGGGGCGCGTGTCATCCTAGTTGGCATCGGTCTCCTTGTTCCGATAGTCTTTGTATGGCAACGATTGGGCATGTCTCCTTTTTTCAGCGCCATATTGCTGTTCGCTGTCTTCTTGGGATTGCCAACTTTCGCAGCTGCAGTATATCTGAATTCGGTAACGTCGATCGGATATGGGAATGGTTTTGTCATCCTTAGGTCTAAAGTGAGGGAAGAGATATTGCGATCATCTATCGTTGCCAAGCTAGACATCTCAAACGCGATCGTGGGCTGCTATCTGGGTGTACAAGGCGTGGATGGGAAGCACCGAAGAATCTGGTTGCCGAGACAACTTGTCGATGACGATTTCCTGAGGAGAATCGAGATGTCGCTTCGGCTGAGTGCATCGCGAAATACTTGACATCCACGATTGGAGCTTCCCCATCCTCTCGCGAGAAAGGCTTTGAGACGATTTCTCCAAGATGACGAATGATTTCCCTCCTCTTCATCGTGACCGCCTTTCTTTTCGCGCGACTGCAGAATATCTTCAAGGTAAAATCACCACAGGCGGCCTCGTTGAGTATCGACCTCCTGATTTACAGCACCACCAGCCTCAGGATGATGCCTCTCTATCCCGCCACGCCATCAAAGACAGAAGACAGGATGCACGGGAGGACAATGAGCGCGGGAATTCATTGCCACGGTGGCGGCGGGTACATCGGCCACAATTGACCCGCTAATCAAGAACTCCTCCTTCGATTGGCAATCTCACGGCCACCGCATTCACAGACCTCCCCCGTCAAACACCTTGTTCCACTCCTGTTATACCTACTTAGGGATAACAATGGAACTGGGATGCGGGCTCGCGACGAAGATTGTTCACGGCAGGCGGTACCTCTATTTCTGGCGATACGAGAGGTCGAACGGCATCAGCAAGAAGGTGGAGAGATACGTCGGTCGCGTCGGATCTACGGAGACGGGCGAGAAGGCGGTTAGGATGCTGCTGGAGCACGCGATCGATGCGAAGGCGGGAGTGGACCTGCGCGTCGCGATGTACAGGAGGGCATTGGAAAGGATGAGAAGGGTCTGAGTAGGAGAGACCACCGCGGCAAGACCCGCAGTCTCCTCGGTATACCTACTTAGGTATAACACGAGGACGTGGGGCTGCGTCGCGGCCTTCTTACCGCCATGGTTTGTTCAGCTCTCTTCCCGGAGTGATCCTAAGGCGCAGACTTCTGTGAAACGCTTTTAGGGTCTCTTCCTTATCCGGTCACCGTACGCGGCTGCGGACAGATGCTAGAGTGCATACATTCCCACCGCGGCTGCGTACTCTCCTTTTATCTTCCCGGAACACACTGAGCGGCATCCGGGCATGGGAATGCACTCTAGCGGAAGCTTCGTCCGGGTGGACGGTTGGGCGTTCAACGGTGAAGGAAGACCACTTGAGTGCCTGAAGTGTGGCGGCTGGGAGTTCTACGATTACGCGGGATACACCCGGCATCCTGTCACCCTCAAGGGGAGGGTTGACCAGCCAGTCGTAAGGTACCAGTGCAGGTCGTGCAGGAAGACGATCGTCCAGACGTTCGACTACGTCGGCAAGTGGAAGCAGTACGCGAAAGACGTGCACAGGACCGCCCTCAACAGGATAGTGAGGGACAGGTCGTCCAGGAGGCACGCCAGCAGATCATTGAAGGACGACTTCCAGGCCTCGCCGTGCGAGTCCACATTGAGGAACTGGGCCAATCTCTACGGCAAGCTGTCAAGGATAGTCCTCACCAGGGAGGTGTTCCCCCGGCTGAACCTCTCGGGCTACCAGCCCGTCCACATGGACGAGATATACACTCACGTGGCGGGAAAGAAGATGGCGATAATGGACGCCATGGCTCACAAGGGCTACCTGAGCCTTGGCGGGAAGGTGTGCAACGACCCTTCCTCGGACGATGTGTACGACGTTCTCGAGCAGATGGACGACCTGCTCATCGAACCGAGCAGCTTCGTGACGGACGACTCGGCGATCTACCCGCCAGCTTTCTCCCGCCTCGGCAGGCGTGTCGTGCACAGGACATGCGTCTTCCACCGCCTCAGGACCATAGGCAGGTGGGAGAAGGCGCTGGCCAAGACGAAGAACAAGAGGGAGAGGAAGGATATCCTGGAGAACATCATACGCAACTTCAAGGAGCTTTTCGACCAGATATGGGACGACCCCCACGGCAGGGTGACGAACAACAGGCTGGAGAGGAGGTTCGCCGAGGTCAGGAGGATGCTCCACCAGAGCGTCGGATTCATGTGCCTGGAGTGCGCGGACAGGTTCCAGTGGCTGGAGAGGTTCAGGTGGGATTTCCACAGGTTCGAGAGGGGACGGTATTCTGGCAGGTCACCCGTGGAGGTGTGCGGATTCCAGACGGATGGGCATGAGTGGACGTACTTCCTGGGGATTCCCGACAGACAGGACCTGGAAGCCATGATAGAGTCCTTGGCTTGTTTGCTCTCACAATTGTTTGCGTCTTAAG
>JAFNFQ010000069.1 GCA_017885655.1 Methanobacteriota archaeon
GCCGTAGCCCATGGCGGGGAGGACCTTCTTCAGGTGCGGGAACTTCTTGAACGTCTTCTTGATGGAGCCGACTGCGAAGGGCTCCGGCTCGACGATCTCCGCTGCGTTGAACCGGTTGGCGGCTATCGTCGCCGCCCCGTAGGTCATGCCACCGTGGGTCAGCGTCGGCCCGTCCTCAACCACGAGGACTCTCTTGCCGCGTATCGGCTCTGGGTCGACGACGCTGATCGGGGACGCCGCCTCGACGATGATCGCGTCGGGATTGTTCTCCTTGATGTTCTGGCGGACCTTCTCGATGTTCTCGGGCGTCGCGGAGTCGATCTTGTTGATTATCACTACATCGGCGAGGCGCAGGTTCGTCTCACCCGGGTAGTATGCCAGCTCGTCCCCGGCCCTCAGCGGGTCCGCAACGACGATGTGCAGGTCCCACTTGTAGAACGGCAGGTCGTTGTTCCCGCCGTCCCAGAGGATTATGTCCGCCTCCTTCTCCGCCTCGTGCAGTATCGCCTCGTAGTCCACGCCGGCGAAGACCACGACGCCCATGTCGATGTGAGGCTCGTACTCCTCCCTCTCCTCGATCGTGCACTTGTACTTGTCCAGGTCCTCGTACGTCGCGAAGCGCTCGACGGCTTCGTCCTCGAGGTTGCCGTAAGGCATCGGGTGGCGGATCACAGCGACCTTGCGCCCCTTCTTCTGGAGCACTTCGGTCACGCGTCTGGTCGTCTGGCTCTTTCCCGCCCCAGTCCTGACCGCGCAGATGCTGATGAGCGGCTTGGCCGACTTGATCAGCGTGCTCTTCGTGCCGAGCAGCATGAAGTCCGCGCCGCATGCGTTGACCAGCGCGCACCTGTGCATCACGTAGTCGTAGTTCACATCGCTGTATGAGAAGACGACGACATCCGCGTTCAGGCGGTAGATGAGCTGGGGGAGGTCCTCCTCGGCGTAGATTGGGATGCCCTGAGGGTAGAGCTTCCCCGCCAGGGACGGCGGGTACTTCCTCCCGACGATGTTCGGTATCTGCGCGGCTGTGAAGGCGACGACCTCGTACTCCTCGCGGTCCTTGAAGACCCTCTGGAAGTTCCAGAAGTCCCTGCCCGCCGCTCCCATGATTATCGCTCTCTTGCGCTGCATCAGAGATGCCTCCCAGAGCACGGCAGAACACGTCGCGCCGTGTGCCTCTGAGCAACCGCGTGGCTCGTATATGCTTTCCGCGTGGGGCTTAAATAGGGCTGCTGGGCAGTGGGCAGAGCCTCGCGCAGCAACCACCCACATCATGCCGACGAAACCTATGTATCACCGCCCTCATTACACCACATGTGCCTCGCTACCGCATCCCTGATGACGAGCAGGTAGCAGCCGCGCTTGAACGGGTCATCGCCACCAAGCGGGAAGTCGATTCGCAAAGGAAGCTGAAGCGGTTCGTCGAGAAAGAGCTGCAGGGGGAGGAGGTCTTCAGGATAGGCGAGGTCAGGGTGAGGCACGTTGCGATCGATTCCGGCATCATCGACCTCAAGATCATCTGCAGGGAATCCGGGAAGACGAGGTCGATGGCGAAGTGCCCCGTCTGCACGGCCCGCCTGAAGCGAGTGAGGAACATGACCGTCTGGGGCGGGACGGTCACCCTCGGCTATCACTGCGAGCGGTGCGGGTATTGGACCGGGATCAAGCACCGCATACCGGTGAGGTACGTCTTCACGCGGAGGGGCTGATGCGCGTCTACTACGACCGGGGTATCTGCCTCCAGGACGGGATCAAGGAGATAGTCATGGACCCTCATGGGCAGACTCAGGGATCCATCGTGAGCCACGCGCACATGGACCACCTGTCGCGAGGCGCGCTGATGACGCCGGAGACGCTTGCGGTCATGAAGGTCCGCCTCGGCGGGGGCGCCGGGAAGCCGCTGCGGATCGGCGGCAGCGAGAAGTACGGCGGGTTCGAGGTCAAGTTCCACGACGCGGGTCACACATTCGGTTCAGCAATGGTCGAGGTCGGCGACGCGCTCTACACCGGAGATTTCAATCCCGAGGGCGGGCTGACCTGCGGCGTCGCGGTCCCCCGGCCCTGCAAGACCCTGATCGTGGAGTCTACCTACGGCAGGCCGCAGTTCTCTCTCCCGCCGAAGAAGGAGGTGGAGAAGGACGTGCTCTCTTGGGCAGAGTCGCAGCTGGCGACCAGGTCGGTCGCGTTCGGCGCGATAGAGTTCGGGAAGGCGCAGGAGCTCGTCGCCCTGCTCAACACGATCAAGGTCGAGCCTGTCGTGAGCGACAGGATGGCAGACATCGCGGACATCTACGTGGCCCACGGTCACAGGCTGAACTACCGCCGCCTGAGCGAGATGACGAAGGAAGAGAAGAAGGAGGCGAGGGCATACGTCGTGTCGAGGAACTGGCTCGGCGCAGGCGCGCCGCAGGAGTTCTCATTCTTCAGGGAGAATGGCGGGTCGCGAGCGTACGTCTCCGGATGGTGCGGGGTCTTCGACTTCACGCGCGGCGGCGAGCTGGACGCGCAGTTCCCCCTGACGGACCACGCAGACTTCGACGACCTCCTGGACTTCGTCGCGGCGTGCAAGCCCCGCCAGGTCTACACGGTCGGCAGCAGCCCGCAGGAACTCGCGAGGGAGATCACTTCCAGGCTGAAGATCAAGGCGGAGAGCCTGCAGCAGAGGAGGAGGCGGAAGGATGAGGTCGGCCATTGACGGCAGCATCGTGATGGTGAGGCTGGACGACGGGGAGGACCTGCTCGAGGCTCTCAGGAAGGCCGCGTGGGATCAGGGCGTGTCGAGCGGCTGCGTCGTCTTCGGCATAGGGCAGCTGAAGGACTTCGAGCTCGGCTACTTCGACGGGAGGCAGTACCACCGCAAGACATTCCCGGAGGCCCACGAGCTGGTCGGTCTTCACGGGACCATCACCCTCAATTCCGACCCGCCCATGCACCTCCATGCCGCCGTCTCGGGAAGGGACTTCATCCTCAAGGGCGGCCACGTCTTCAAGGCGACCGTCGCGACGGTAGGCGAGGTCTGCATCCAGAAGCTGTCGAGGATCCAGATGACGCGGGAGATGGACGGCAGGGACGGCCTCAGGAAGCTGACCTTGGGATAGCCCTGCGGCCGTTGATGTAGGGGAGCGCCGCCAGCGCGATCAGTGCCATGATCGCCGCCGCGTAGAACGTCGTCCTGTACGCGAGATCCGGAGGCAGGCCGATCGCGAGAGATACGGTGACGAGGGTCCCGCCGATGATTGGCCCCGCGATCGAGCTCACGCCTATTGTCGAGTTGAGCAGGCCGGTCGCGGTCGCCCTCTCCATGTTCCTTTCCATGACGAACTTGACCGAGCCGACGTAGAGCGCAGCCCAGCTCACGCCTATCAGCAGCTGGGTGAGCATCATCTGCGTGAAGTCGGTCGCGAGCCCCATGGCGAGGAACCCGAGAATGGAGAACAGGAGGCCGACGTAGACCAGCGGGATGCTCCTGAACCTGTCGGTGGCCTGCATGACGATGAACTGGAAGATCGGGTTGATCGCGTAGACGGCCCCTACCTGCAGCAGGTCGAAATGAAGCGACTCGATCATGTAGGGCGTGAAGAGGACCCAGGCGGCGTTCGCCCCGGTGTGGCGGATGAGCATCGCCCCGTAGATCGGCAGGTTCTTCTTCAGGATGGCCAGGGGGAAACGGGGAACGCTCACGAGCCTCTCCTCGCCGAATGGCATGACGAGCGCGAGGAGGAAGCCCGCGAAGAAGAGCACGGAGGTGAGGGCGAATATCTGCCAGTACACGCCGAGCGCACCCGCGACGAGGGAGGCGACACCCCAACCCAAGCTGCCGTACGAGGAGAACTTCCCCATCTTCTCGTTCTTCTCCTGCGCATACGTGAGGAGGGCCGCCGGATACATCCCGCCTGCAAAACCGACCAGACCCCTGCTCAGGGCCAGGGTGAACGCGTCATAGGCGAATATCTGCGTCACGGACGCGCCTGCGGAAGCGATCAGACCCGAGATGAGGATGAGCCTCCTTCCGTGCATGTCCGCCCGGCGCCCGAGGGTGAACGAGGAAAGCAGGAACGTGAAGTTGAAGAAGCCCGCGATTACCCCGACTTCGAACGCGGTCGCGCCGAGGTTGTCCTTCGCGAATCCCGCGACGAAAACCAGGCTCGCATAGGACGCGCCGCTAGAGAGGAACAGCACCGCAGCTGACTTCACACTCCGACCAAAGCCGGGCTGGTGTTAAACCTGTGCCTTACCAGCCGAGCCTCTCCAGCTCCCTCTCCCCCTTCGTCTTCTTGCGGAACTGGCGGTAGTGAGTCTTGCAGATGTGGATCCTCCTCGAGTCCGTCTTGAGGGAGACCCCGGAGAGCGTCTTCTTCAGCTTGTCGGCTGATATCGAACGCGCTGCATCTTCTTTGCAGCCCGAGACCATGCACGTCTCGCTCCCCTTCTCTTTCGGCGGTGCCAAGCGTGCCATGCGCCTGCGATTGCGGGCCGCGGTCATTAGCCTTTCGCCGGGGCGGCTGCGAGGATTGATATCTCCCGTCCGGCTTGCGGCGTTTCGGACAGTTCGATGCACGAAGCCGTGATAGTCGGGGCGGTCAGGACACCGATCGCGAAGAGGAACGGCGCGCTGAGGGACGTCCGCGCTGACGACCTCGCCGCGCTCGTGCTCAGAGAGTTGGTAGCGCGCGCGGGGGTCGATCCCGGGCAAGTGGAAGACGTCATCCTCGGGTGCAACACGCAGATCAAGGAGCAGGGATTGAACATCGCGCGCCTCGCGGCGCTGATCGCCGGGTTCCCCGAGACCGTTGCGGGAACATCGGTGAACAGACTGTGCGGCTCAGGACAGCAGGCGGTGGACTTCGCCGCGCAGGCGATAATGTCGGGGAGCGGGGACATGATGATCGGCGGCGGCGTCGAGAGCATGACGCGCGTGCCGCTGCTCTCGGACATGGACGCATTCAACCCGCGCTACCTCGCGCGCTTTCAGCTCGTCCCTCAGGGGATCTCCGCCGATCTCGTCGCGGACAAGTACGGGATCACCCGCCAGCAGATGGACGAATATTCGCTGGAGAGCCACCGCAGGGCGATCGCCGCCATCGACGGCGGTTTGTTCCGCAAGGAAACCGTGGCGGTCCCCGCCGTCGATGACTCCGGGAAGGAATCGCGGTTTGAGCTCGACGAGCATCCGAGGCGAGACACGACCCTCGAACGACTGGCGGCGCTGAAGCCGGCGTTCAAGCCTGATGGGAGGATCACTGCGGGCAATTCCTCGGGGATCAGCGACGGCGCCGCCGCGTTGCTCCTCGCTTCACGCGAGAAAGCCGACGAACTCGGCCTGACGCCGAGGGCACGGGTTATCTCGATGGCGGTGGTCGGGGTCGACCCCGTCGTCATGCTCGACGGCACGATCCCCGCCATCAGGAAGGCGCTGGGGCGCGCCGGTCTGGCGGTGGAGGACATCGCCCTCTGGGAGGTCAACGAGGCGTTCGCGTCGGTCCCCCTGGCCACGGCGAAGACGCTTGGCATCGACCACTCCAAGATGAACGTGAACGGTGGGGCGATAGCCCTCGGTCATCCTCTCGGTTGCAGCGGCGCGCGCCTGATGACGACCCTGCTCCACGAGATGGAGCGGCGGGGATCGAGGTACGGGTTGTCGAGCCTCTGCATAGGGCTCGGCCAGGGGATCGCGACGATAATCGAGCGTGAGGGCTAGAGGTCCCCGATCTCTTCTCTCGAGACGACCAGCTTCTGTATCTCCGACGTACCCTCCCATATCTGGAAAGCCTTCGCATCGCGCATCCACTTCTCCACAGGCTCGTCCTTCATGTAGCCCGAGCCGCCGAGGATCTGCACGGCGTTCGTCGTGACCTCCATGGCGGCATCGGCAGCGAACTGCTTCGCCTCCGCCGCCTCCTTGTTCATCGGCATATTGTTATCCGCCCGCCACGCGGCATGCCAGGTCAAGAGCCTCGCCGCGTCTATCTTCGTCTTCATGTCCGCGAGCATGAACGCGATCCCCTGCTTCTTCGCGATCGGAGCCCCGAATGCTTTCCTCTTCCTGCTGAAGTCGAGCGCGTACTCGTACGCCGCCCTCGCCACGCCGATCGCCCCCGCTGCGACGAGAGGCCTCGTGCGCTCGAGCGTCATCATAGCGCCGTAGAACGCTGACTCGGTGTCCCCGCCAAGCTGGTTCTCCAGGGGCACGTGACAGTCTTCCAGGATGACCTCGGCGGTGTGCGATGACCTGATGCCCATCTTGTCCTCGACCTTCCCCTGTCTCAGACCGGGATTCCCCTTCTCCACCGCAAAAGCCCGGAGGCCGAGGTACTTGAGGCTCGGGTCGATCGTAGCGAATACAACGTGTATCTCCGCGATGCCGCCATTCGTGATGAAGCGCTTCACGCCGTTGATGACCCACTCGCCGCCTTTCCTCTCGGCCTTGGTCGCGATTGCCGCCACGTCGCTTCCCGCATCTGCCTCGGTGACACAGAGAGCGCCGAGCTTCGGCTCACTGCCGCAGAACCTCGGCAGTAGCCTCGCTTTCTGCTCCTCCGTGCCCATGTACATGATCGGGAGGACGGCCAGCGCCCCGCCAACCAGTGAAGTCGCGATTCCCGCGCATCCCCACATCAGCTCCTCGATGACCACGCAGTTGCCGAGGATGCTCTCGACTCCGCCGCCGCCGTACTTGGCGGGGATCATGGCGTTTGTCAGCCCGAGGGCGTGAGCCTTCCTCAGAACGTCCCAGGGGATGTCCCCCCTCCTATCGCTTTCCATCGCGACGGGCCTGATCTCCTTCTCGGCGAACTCGTGCGCGGTCTTCTGCATCAGCTTCTGCTCGTCGGTGAGCTCGAAGGAAACCATTCTCACTCCTCTGCCCCCGTGTCTGGTAGGGACGCGGTTCAGCGATAAGCATGGAGGTATTTCAACCGCGACCTCTCACGCGCCTGAGCTGCCTTACCCTATACTCCCTGCATCGAGCTCCTCGGCTTGGCCGAGGTGTCGTGTATGTTCACGAAGCCCGTCTTGCAGCTCCTGCAGTACGTCGAGCCGTCGTCGCAGATGTAGACGTCCGAACTCTTGCACCTCGGGCAGTGAAAGCCCTCGGGGTTCGCCGTGCGCACGACGTCCCTGGCCTTCTTCTGCTCCTCTTCCCTCGCCCGGTCGACCTTCCAGACGCCGACGCCATAGGTCGATTGCGTGAAGAATAGGATGATCGCGAGCGCGTCCGCGTAGGCGAGCAGTGCAAATGTGGACGCAGGGATCGCGAACAGCATTATAAGTATCAGGACCATGAGGAGGGTTCCCCAGGTCCAGTACTCGACCTTGAACACGTAGTACGAGGTCGGCGCGAGTATCAGGCCGTAGAGTAAGTAGATTGCGCCAAGTGCGTCCGCAGTCCCGTACGTCCACGGGTAAGCGAGCAGGAGGACCGCCCCCGCCAGAGTCGCGGCGAACAGCACCAAGGCCCGGACCGGCTTGCCCTTCTTGGCTGGCTCCGCCGGCGGTATCGGGAACTTGCGCGGTTTGCCTGCCTCGTTCAGCGCGAGGATGGAGCCTACCAGCAGGATGATCGATCCGATGATGCACACGTAGATGCCGAAGCCGACCTCGATGCTGATTCCGGAGGTGTCGCCGACCGACAGGACACCCAGGAATGCCAGGGTGAGGACCGACAAAACGAAACTGGATGCGCCCAAGGCCAAGCTACCCATCGAGGTCGTCTTCTTGCCGTCGAACACCATGATGATTCCGAAGAAGCCGAGCTGGCTGATCAGGATCCCGAAGAATCCAGTCGAAACTCCCAGAAACATCTGCGGGGACGATAGGCGCCCCCCGGACAGAGTCACCCAAGGCAGAAGCGCCCCGACGAGCGTGATGATGCCGCCCACCATGCCCAGCAGTCTGCCGATGCCGATTTTCTCTCTGCCCTGCTTCGCGACCGCCGCCTTCTTCTCTACCATAGGGAGCCCTCAATGAAAGCCATGAAAGCGACCGATAAAAAGGTATCGCTGAATTCCCGCCAGCGGGCATCCGCCTCCCATTTCAGGAAACCTTTGTAGCCCGCAACCGCATGAGGTCAACGACAGGAGCCGGTCCACCGATGACATCCCTCGAAAAGATCAGAGTCCCCACGGCGTTCATCATCGGCCTTTCATACATCGTCATCCTGTTCTCGCCGCTGTGCCCGGTACAGGTCCGCGTGACCGAGTGGTCAGCATGCACCCCGCCTGGCCAGACGTGCACGATTGAATCCGAGCGCTGGGAAGTGCAGCCGACGATTCTAGTCACCGCGAACGGGTTCTCCTGGAAGACCGCGGCCGCGACATCCAACGCAGGCACGAACCATTCGTTCTCCGCGCACCCCGCCATCGCAGTCGCGTTCCTCGTCCTGCCCCTGGTCCCGACGTTCCTGCTGATGCTGAGAGCGAAGGGAGCGGGCTCGGATGCTGGCGGAGGGAGAAGGTGGAGTCATTTCATCCTGCCCCGGCGTCCGTGGCGCACCTTCCTCTGGGGAGTGGGTCTGTGCCTCCTGCTGCTGAGCGCGCTTTGGGCGTGGGGCTATCTGATATTCTACGGCGGCCTGGAGAGCACCGCCGCGATCGATCCGTTGCTCACCTCGACCATCGGGACATTCCTGCTCATGGGCCTCGGTTTCACCGCGATGATGCTCTCAGTGCGCTCGAGGGCGATATGGCAGGTCCGCACCGCCCGGGACGATTGAGCGTCCGCCCTGTCCAAACATTTTAAAGCGCCCGAATCTTGTCGAGCCCCGGCCACGACCGCCGCGGAGGCCAGATACTTTGGAGCGCTACGACGCAATCGTCATAGGCGCGGGTCCTGCAGGGAGCGCAGCAGCGATTGCACTCGCCCGGGAGAAGCTGAGCGTGCTTCTCGTCGAGCGAGGAAAGACCCCCGGGCTGAAGAACGTGTTCGGCGGGCGCATCTATTCCTACCCCCTCACCAAGCTCGTCCCTGATTGGCGCGACGACTGCCCGGTGGAGAGGTTCGTCACAAAGGACTGCTTCGCCTTTATGACCCAGGACCAGTCCCTTCTCGTGCAGTTCGAGTCGCCCCGATTGGCCTCCGGAAAGGCGGCGAGCTTCACCGCCCTGCGCTCCAAGTTCGACAGCTGGCTCGCGCAGAAGGCGGAGGGGGCCGGGGCGACCTTGATCACCGAGATAAGGGTCGACGATCTCTGGATGGAAGGCGGCAGGACGAAAGGCATCGTGGCGGGAAGCGACAGGATCGGCGCTGACGTCGTGATCGCCGCGGACGGCGTCGTCTCGAAGTTCACGCAAAGAGCCGGCCTCAGGGGCGAGATGCCGCCGCAGATGGTTTCCGTCGGCGTCAAGGAGACGATCGGCCTGCCGCCGGAGACGATACAGGACAGGTTTGGCGTCGCGGAGAACGAGGGCGCGGCCTACGTCTTGGCGGGCCAGCCGAGCGGGTTCCTCCACGGCGGTGGCTTCATCTACACTAACAAGGACACCGTCTCCCTCGGCCTTGTCGTGTCATCAGAAGAGGTCTCCGCGAACAAGGTTGAGGTGCACGCACTCCAGGAGAAGTTCAAGAGGCATCCCACCATCGCGCGGATCCTCCGCGGCGGGAAGGTCATCGAGTACTCGTCTCACATGATCCCCGAGCTGGGCGTCGGGACGCTCCGCCGCCCGTATGCGGACAATTTCCTGGCGGCAGGCGACGCGGCGGGTTTCCTGATAAACAATGGATACACCTTCAGGGGCGTCGACCTCGCGATCGCGTCGGGCATGGCGGCGGCCGAGACAGTCAAGTTAGCAGCGAGCCGGGGAGACTTCTCCGAGGTCGGCCTGGGGGCATACAGCCAGATCCTCCGGAGGGAAAAGGTCCTGACCGACCTGGCGACGTTCCGCAAGGGTTCGCAGTACATGGCGAACCCGCGGCTCTACTCGCTCTACCCCAGGCTCCTCTGCGACATCATCGAGAGGATCTACACGATGGATGGCGGCGGGAAGAAGAAGGCGATCGAGACCGTGCTGGACGAGATCAAGGCGAAGGACGTGTCGCTTCTCGCGATGCTCAGGGACCTGATGGGCGGCGCCCTGACGATGTAGCGCCCGAGAAGACTACCGCGCGTACGCGACCTTGATCCTCTCGCCGTGCGACGCGAGGTGCTTCCTGATCATGACGTGCGCGTTGTGCGCGTCGAACTCGAGGGGATAGTGGCCGATGTTCTGCACCTTCATCGCGTAGACCACATCCTGTATCGCGCCGACGAGCCGCTCCTTGTCCTCCTCGGTGAACTTCCTCTTGTCGAGCATCACGTGCACGGAAAACGTACCCGGTATCAGCTTGAGGTCTTCCTCCAGCTTCACCTTCGCGTTCTGATTGGGCAAGCGAGACCCCCCGCGGTCAGCCTCTCTTGTTCATCAGCGCGTAGGCGATCTTCCTGCATTCCAGGGAAAGCTCAATCGCCTTGGAGAAGTCCTTTGCCTCGAACTTCTCCTTGGCGTGCGCGAGTATCTGCGCCGCCTCGGCAACGTCGTAGTTACCTCTCCGCGCTTCGTTCATGACGGACTCGGCGTTGTGCACTTCCGTCTTGGCGAACTTTTCCTGCCTTCGCTCGTCCTCGTAGTCGGACAATTCTTTCAATGGTGCCATCCCGTCACCGCAGCCGTGCATGTGCGGGGGAATATTTGTTTGTTCTTATCCTCCATGAGATGCTGGATTGGCGGGAGCGTCCGCCTAGCGGACAGTCCTGGCCGCCGCCTCTATCGTGTTCGCGAGGAGGAGCGTGATGGTCATCGGCCCGACGCCGCCGGGGACGGGCGAGATCGCGCCCGCCTTCTGCCTGACCGCCTCGAAGTCGACGTCGCCGACTAGCCTGTATCCCCTCTTGGCGGTAAGGTCGTCAACCCTGTTCGTGCCGACGTCGATGACGACCGCGCCTTCCCGGACCATGTCCGCCGTGATCATGTTCAGTCTGCCCGCCGCCGCCACGATGATGTCCGCCGCCCTCGTGTGCTTCGCGATGTCCTTCGTCCCCGTGTGGCACACGGTCACCGTGGCGTTGGCACCCTTCTTCTTCTGGATGAGGATGTTCGCGAGCGGCTTGCCGACGAGGTTGCTCCTCCCGACTATGACGACGTGCTTGCCCTCGGGGTTGTGGCCGCTCCTGATGAGCAGCTCCTGGATCCCGCGCGGTGTGCAGGGGACGAATCCTGGTTCGCCCGAGATCATCCTCCCCACGTTCACCGGGTGCAGACCGTCCACGTCCTTCTCCGGCGAGACGGCGTAGATGACCCTGGATTCATCGATGTGCTTCGGCAACGGAAGCTGGACGAGGATCCCATGGATTCGCGGGTCTTCGTTCAGCCTCTCGATCACCCTGAGCAGATCCTCCTCGGTCGCCTGCTCGGGCAGCCTCTCCCCCACGGAGAACATCCCCATCTCCACGCATGCCTTGCCCTTCATGCCCACATAGGATTTCGAGGCGGAGTCGTCGCCGACGAGGACTGTCGCCAGACCAGGTGTTATCCCGCGGCTCTTCAGCTCGGCGATCTTCGCCCTCATCTCGGCGCGCATCTGCTCGGCGATCCTGGTGCCGTCAATTATTTCCGCGACCATGTCCGGCCTCCGGCCCGGCGCTCCTTGGCCTCGCGATGGCGCGAGGGATATTTGAAGCGACCGTGGCGGGAAAGCCCAATGATTATTATGCTCCGTCGATTTCTGCACCGCCATCAGGGGGACATCTGGAGTGAAGTCGGACCTCGAGATCGCGCAGGAAGCCAGGATAAAGCCCATCTCGGTCATCGCCCGGTCGACCGGGCTCCACCTGCACGAAATCGAGCCCTATGGAGCATACAAGGCAAAGATATGCTGCATGGAGGTCCTTAAGAGGCTGAAGGACAAGCCGGAAGGCAAGGTCATCCTCATCACCGCGATCACGCCGACGCCGCTCGGCGAGGGGAAGACCGTAACCACCATAGGACTGGGCATGGCCCTGAACCGCCTCGGGAAGAAGACAATCACCACCCTGAGGCAGCCTTCCATGGGCCCGGTGTTCGGCATCAAGGGCGGTGCGACTGGAGGCGGCTACTCCCAGGTCATCCCAATGGAGGACATCAACCTCCATTTCACCGGCGACACGCACGCGGTGTCGCTGGCCAACAACCTCCTCAGCGCTTTCATCGACAACCACATCTTCCACGGGAACAAGCTGGGTATCGACCCGCACTCGATAACGTTCAACAGGTGCGTCGACGTCAACGACAGGTCGCTGAGAAACGTCGTCATAGGTCTCGGCGGCAGGGGGGACGGGGTCCCGAGGCAGGCCTCGTTCGACATCGCCGCCGCGTCCGAGGTGATGGCGATACTGGCGCTGGCCACGGACCTGAAGGATCTGAGGAGCCGACTCGGCAGGATAGTCCTCGGATGGACGTATGATAAGCGGCCGGTGACCGCGGAGGACCTGAAGTGCGCGGGTTCGATGGCAGCCCTGCTCAGAGATGCGATCAAGCCGAACTTGGTGCAGACCCTCGAGAACGATCCCGCGATAATCCACGCGGGGCCGTTCGCGAACATTGCGCACGGCAACAACTCGATCCTGGCGGACAAGGTAGCGATGAAGCTGGCCGACTACGTCGTCACGGAGAGCGGGTTCGGCGCGGACTGCGGCGCGGAGAAGTTCATGGACATCAAATGCAGGGTGGCGGGATACCGGCCGAGCTGTGTGGTGATCGTGGCGTCAATCAGGGCGCTGAAGGAGCATGGCGGGGCGTATTCGCTGCGCCCGGGCAAGCCCTATGACAAGGCGATCTTCGGGAAGGAGAACGTCGAGGCGGTCAGGAAGGGATGCGTCAACCTGGCCAAGCACATCGAGAACATGAGGCTCTTCGGGGTTCCCGTGGTCGTCGCGGTGAACAGGTTCACGGCGGACACGGAGGCGGAGATCGAGGTGGCGAAGAGAGAGGCGATGAAATCAGGCGCCGACGAAGCGGTCACGAACGAGGTCTGGGCGAATGGCGGGAACGGGGGCCTCGACCTCGCGAGGGCGGTCATGAAGGCATGCGAGAAGCGCAGCGACTTCAAATTCCTCTACCCCCTCGAGGCATCGATTGAGCAGAAGATCGAGACGATTGCATTGAAGATCTACGGAGCCGACGGCGTAGACTACACGACGACGGCAGAGACGAGCATCAGGAGGCTCAGCAAGCATGGGTTCGACAAGCTCCCCGTGTGCATGGCCAAAACGCACCTCTCCATATCTGACGATCCTAGGCTGAAGGGCGCGCCGAAGGGCTGGCGCCTCACCGTCCGCGACGTCAAGGTATCGGCGGGTGCGGGTTTCCTCTACGCCCTCTGCGGGGAGATGAGAACCATGCCCGGGCTGCCGACAGAGCCGGCGGGCACGAAGGTCGACATAGACGACAAGGGGAAGGTCAGCGGCCTTTTCTAGGACAGGCGGCCCTCCATACAGCCCCCTATGGAATTTACAATGCGAGAGCAAGGTTAAAATGAAGTTCCACCATCCATGCAGACAGCAGACACCCCCTTTGCTGTCGCAAATGGAGTCCCTCCATGTTCAAAAACTCGATTGAAGGCCTCGAGAGGGTATTCAAGACCGACATAACCCCGCCGAAGATCATCCTGGTCACGGGGCCGCCGGGCAGCATGAAGACCTCGTTCTGCTACAGCCTGATGTCCAAGTACCTGAAGAACACGGGCGAGTTCGGCCTCTACACGACTCTGGAAGAGACGGTGCACTCGCATCTCAAGAACATGGAGAGCCTGGGCATCGACGTCTCGTTGAACATGCAGATCTCCGACTTCACTGATCTGAGGGAGATCGACCGCGTCGTCGGGGAGGACGAGGCGACCGACTACCTGCAGTTCATCGAGAAGATGATAGAGCACTTCAAGAAGATCCACGGGAAGAAGTTCACCGTGTTCGCGCTCGACTCTCTCGGCGCGCTCTATTCCCTGATGGAGGACGTCTCAAGCATGCGCAAGAAGATGTTCTACTTCTTCAAGTCCCTGAGAGAGCAGAACCTGATCTGCCTCGTCGTCATGGAGAGGTCAATAGGCGGCGAGCCGATGCTCCTGGGGAACGAGGGCTTCCTCGTCGACGGCATCATCATGCTCGGGCTGGACAGGTCGAGGGGCAAGCTCACAAGGTACCTGCAGGTCGAGAAGATGAGGGCGTGCGAGCACAGCATGGAAAAGCACTCACTCGAGGTCCACAAGGGCGGCATCTCCGTCCTCGGCTCGATATTCGAGAGCAAGGGCGACTGAGCATCGACCATGATTCGCAGGGCGATAGTTATTAAAGCCCCGGTAAATATGTCCGCAGAGATTCGCATATGAGGACTCCACCCGAGGCGAAGTGCTCAAGGGGGAAATCACGTGGCAGATGACGAATCTGTATGGGCCCTTGTCGAGAAAAGGATTCAGGAGCAGAAGGCGAAGGAAGAGGAGCTCAAGAGCCTGAAGAGTTCCATCGCCGAACAGAGACAGCAGCTCGAGGCAGAGACCGCCAAGCTGGAGGAAGAGAAGACCCGACTCTCCGAACTCAAGGATGACATTGACGCCCGGGACAGGGGAATCAGGGCGAGGGAGAAGGAACTGGCCGAGCAGGAGACGAGGCTCGCCGACAGGGAGCAGCAGATCGAGGCGGAGGGCAAGAGGGTCTCGGAGATGGAAGCCTCCTTCAAGGAGCGCGAGGGACAGATCGCGCAGCGCCAGTCCGAAGTCATCAAGCGAGAGGAGGAGATTGCAGCGCGAGAGGAAGAGTCCAGGGTCCTCGCCGCCGAGCTGGCCGAGAGGAAGAACAATGTCATCGCGCATGAAGAGGAAGAACTCCAGGTCCTCAAGGATTACAAGGATTCCCTGAGCCAGCAGATAGAGAAGGGCGAGAAGCTGGTCGAGAGGGAGAAGAGGCTGTTGGAGGAGGAAGGGGCGATCACCGCAGGAAAGCAGAAGCTCGCGGAGGACGCGCGCAGGCTGACGGAGAAGGAGAAGGAACTGCTCGCGATGGAGGAGAACCTGAGGGCTGCGAAGGCGGCCCCGGCACAGCCACAGGCACCCGCGGCCGCCAGGCCGGCACCCGCGGCCGCGCCCGCGGCGAAGCCCGCGCCCGGCGTGACGAGGATTCCCGCGACCCTGCCTGGGCGGGTAGCGGCGCCCGCAGCCAGGGGCCCGGCTCCGGCGCCAAGGGCCGAGACCCCGAAGCCTGAGCCCAAGGCCGTGGTGGTCGAGGAGGAGATGGCCGAAGAGGCGCCGGCGGAGGAGGCTGCAGCAGAGGGCAATGAGATTCCCTGCCCCGCGTGCAGCACGTTGATCAGTTCAGACGCGATAATGTGCTACGCCTGCGGGCACAGGCTGCTCGAGGAGGCCGCGGAGGGCGAGGCGGCCGAGATTCCCTGCCCCGCGTGCGGCACGATGATCAGTCCAGACGCGATAATGTGCTACGCCTGCGGGCACAGGCTCGGCGCCGAGGAAGAGGGCGGCGAGGAGTCCGAGGGCGAGAAGGGCAGGAAGGCCCCCCCAGCGCCGGTCAAGAAGGTCGTCAAGAAGCGCGTGGTCTAGCGAGTCCCTCAAGCTCCATTTCCGGTGGAAAGCCCGCTGCGGACTGCATCGCCATCGCGGTTCCCTCCATAGCGCGGCGAGCCAGCAGTTTAATCGTAAAGCAACCCTTAAATACGCCATTCCTCATCGAAGACCGATGCCCGATTCTCGCAGAGCCTGCAGGGCAGATTCTCCGTAGAAAGCATCGAATCGCGGAGGCAATAAAATGAAAGACCTACCCCCCCTCTTTGGTAGAGTTATGAGCGCGTTCGTTGTGCTGAGTGTCGGCTTGTCGAGCTTCATGGCGTTGGGAATGCTGTCCAATGTCAGAGCCGCAGCGCAGTGCAGTCAGTCGAACGTATCAATAGGCGGAGACTGGACGGTGACCGGCAATGAGGTGTGCGAGGGTACTCTCTACACCATGACAGGCAACCTGATGATAAACCCAGGAGCCATGCTGACCCTGAAAGATGGCGGCATACAGTTCGCACAGACACCCGCCACACCCTTCAGTGTCACGGTCCAGGGCACTCTGAATCTGAACAACAGCATAATCACCGTGACCGGCGACACGATAGATCCCTACCTTGCGTTTCAGTTCACGCTGTCGGGCGGCACGCTGAACATGGTCAGTAACTCCGTTCTCGCCTTCCCCGGATGGCTCACAACCACTGGCGGGACATTCAGAATGGATCACTCGTCGATTAGGGCACTTCCTGCCGCAGATGTCGCGCGGTGGACGGCAAACGTCGACGAGAACGACGACGCGCCGGCGATGTCCTTCGCCGGTACGATCGTGAGCATATTCGACTCAGGTCTGTACGACCTCTTTGAAAAAGCAACTCCAGACCCCAGACGACAGGTCAACGTCACGGGCAACACCCACTTCGTCGCAGTCAACAGCTATATCGGCATCGATCTGCTAAACGCGACGACTGACGCAGCAAGGCACAACACTCTCGAGGTTGTCGCGCCGGCCAGCGCGTTCCTCCTGTGGCCAACAATGGACAAGAATCAGACCCCACTCCACACATACGAATACAGCAACGCGGTGAATGTCACCGGGGCCACCGCAGCCTACGTGTACCGTCGGGTGGACGTGACAGTCGTCGATTCAAACGACGCACCTGTTGCAGGAGCGGCCCTGAGGATGACCTATACCGGAACGACGAGAGACGCCGAATACCCGGATAATTCTCCTGGTGCGATCATTCCCGGCAGCGATGTCCTGGCCTACTTGGGAAGGGACGCCGTGACATGGAAGCAGACGGACATCGCCGGCCAGGCCACGATCCCGCTGGTCAGCGACATGATTGACTCCACCGGGGTGTACTTCCAGGGCAACTACAATGTGTCCGCGACCTTCGGCGGCAATTTCGCCACAGAACAAGTCGGACTCGCTCACTGGCCCCTGGCAGATGCCGCATCAAATGTCGTCGCCATCACGCTGAGGATGGGGTTCGCGCAGCTGCTGCCCGACCTCAAGCCTTCCTCCATGTTATATCTGCCGCAAGCACCCAAGATGAACGAGACAGTAACCATAGACATCAACATCACCAACAGCGGCCTAGGTCCTGCCGGGCGGTTCATTGTGAGAGTCTATGACAACATCGTCCTCCCGAGCGCCATGATGCACGAGGAGAACATCTCCACTTTGGCCGCAGGCAACTCATATAACTTGACCACATTCACCTGGCGATTCTTGGCATCCGGCTCTCACAGCATACGCGTCATCATCGACCCTCTGAACACTGTATATGAGGGCCCGGCGGGCAGCCCCCAAGAGATGAACAACGACGGGGCCTTTGCCTTGGTCGTATTCCCGCCGTTGCCTGACTTAAGTGTGGTGGTCAACGCCGCAATCGGGTTCGCTGGCAACCCTGTCGATTTGTCCGCAAAAATCCTGAACAACGGAGGCGCCAATGCGACCGGCGTTACCGTTGACTTTTTCATAGACACTCTGGCAAACAGAATCGGCACCGTGAATATTCCTGACATGATTCCGATCGGGGGCTCGTTCGATGCCGTCCTCTCGTGGACTCCGCCAGGGACTGGTACCTATACGGTGTATGCAGTGGTGGATCCGAATAACGTCATCGTGGAATATGACGAGACCAACAACATGGGATTCAACACGCTTATCGTCAATCCGGCACCCAATCCAACCGCTTATTCGGAGGATCTCAGCGCATCGGACCCGTTCCCCACCACCGATCCCCTTTCGTCCGTCACGTTCAACGCTGTCGTGAGGAACATCGGACAGGCTGACATCACGAGTGACTTTGACATCGACTTCTCCCTCGACGGAGCGCCAGTGCTTGAGACGGTCTCCATCACGGCCTCTCCCGCTGCCCCAATGAGAGTCGGCGACTCGAGGCTCGTCTCGACGGTGAACTCTTATCTCGTGGGAAATTGCGGCTATCACACTCTGAAGGTCGTGATTGACAGCGGGAACGTGATCAACGAAGGCAGCGAATACGAGCAAGACAACATCGTGACGAGAACGCTCCAGGTGTTCAGGAAAGACCCTGCACCGGTCACATATTCCGGCGTGTATCAGCTCAAATACCTACCAGTCGCCCAGAATATCATAATCTCGGGCTCCATGACGATCGTGGACGGCAGTGTCGTCGTGACAGAGCCCCAAGAGGCTTGCGGGCGCGTGTTCATCAAGGTCACTGGAATCCTGAAGCTCGTGAACTCGACAATTGCGGCGAGGGACGGCGACAACTGGCCGGTCGTCATGTACGTTGCCAGCATCGGGCGAATCGAGGCATCAAATGGGAGCAAGATACTGCTGAACACCAATCAAGGCGACGGAACGCTTGAGGTCGGCGGCACCGGCGTTTTGGAGTTGACGGACACGTTGGTGCAGGCCGATGTCAACATCCACGGCGCAAGCGTCTTCCTGAATAGAGTCGCATTCCAGGGCAAGAAACTCGCTGTGAACACAAACGGGTTGACGAAGGTCTGTGACATCGAATTCCAGGGCACGACTGCACTGGCGCTAAGGTCCGAGGATGCCTCTCTTGCGAGCGTCGATGTCGATCTCCGGAACACCACGCTGGACGCCAGCCTCACGAGCCAGCTCGTGTTCGGCGGGCACCAATACGTGCATCTCACGAACGTCACCACCACGAGGATGACGAGGTGGTGGGAGGGGATGATAACTCAGAAGGCAAAGGTGACCAGATTCTGGTGGCTCAGAGTGGAAGCGGTCGACGGCACGGGGGCTGTCCTGAGGCCGGAGTCGAACACAAACATCTCCCTCTACAGGCTGAACACAGTCACATTGCGGAACGAGAACCTGCCGGATCCGACGCCGGGCGACGATATATTCGGCACAAGCAGCACGACATGGCCGGTGCTCGCACCACACGGCATGATCCTTTACAAAGCCGCTTCCGAGGACCGGTTCGCGTCCGTGCAGTCGCAGTACATGAACGCGACGTACACCGCATCGGGCAATGCGACGATCAATGGGACGGTCTATACGCCCGACCAGGACATCACCCGGCTCTTGGATAGGAACCTCGTCTTTAGATTGGAATTCAGCCGGCTGACGCCGGACCTGAGTGTCTTTTCAATCTCGTTCTCGGGGGACAATGGAGGCGTGAACCAGCAGCCGCTCAACAGACGTGTGACCGTCACGGCGATGATAGCGAACACCGGGGAGATTGACGTCCCCGTGGTCTGGGTGAACTTCTACTCCACCGACGTATCCGCGAACGGAAATGGCCTCATGGATAATGCCAACGCATCGTACTCATCGGCTTTCATCGGCCGGCGGATGATTTCCGTGCCCTTGAGCGGCATGGCGCCAGCCGCTGTTGTCTGGGACAGGCCTGAAGGGTCGTTCGAGACGACTGATCAAATCTCAGTTGTTGTGGATCCGCCGGTTGGCAACCCTGACGACGGCGGGCTCATACGAGAGACCAACGAGTTCAACAACATCGGGAAAACCCAGCTGTACCTCTACACGTGGCCGGACCTGCACATCGAAGCGTCGCAGATTCACATACCGACGGCGATTCAGGGCAACCCCGTGACGATAACGGTCGACATCACGAATATCGGGACGAACGGCGGGACGGATATCAGGGTGGAGCTCAGGGTCGACGGCAACCCAACCCCCACGTACATCTCAGACCCGTTCACGGTGAACCGCGGTGGAATCGCGTCCACCATCCTGCGATGGACGCCCCCGAGCACCGGCTCGCACGACCTGATGTTCACGGCGACGGTCTCCGGTGGAATGAGGAACCTGGACTACAACCCGGTCGATAACTCGGTCACCGTGCAGGTGTTCGTCGCAAGCCCGCCAGACCTGGCGGTCGTCCAGACGGATTTCGCCGACCACTACAGCATGACCCAGAGAGGCAATGTCATGGTCCCGGTCAAGATCTACAACTACGGCGATACTGACGCGACGGGCTTCTCCGTGGGCATATTCCTCAGGAGAGCTGGCGTCTGGCCGCCGAGCACGAGCGACCGGCTCTCGCTGATGACCAACCTGAACCTCAGCACCCAGTCGAACAACACCTTCGAAATGCAGATCAACAGCATCCCCGCGATCGAGACGGCTGGAACGTACCAGTTCACGGCGTGGGTTGACTCGACGATGATAATCGGCGAGGTCAGCGAAGCGAACAACGCGGTCAACGTGACGCTGAACGTCCTCCTGCCGGTCGGCGAATTCACCCTCAGCACGACTCCCGCCGGTCTGAAGTTCAAGCCCGGCGACACGTTCACGGTCGTGGGACTGGTGCAGACCATTACCGGGGGCGAGCCGATCCCCAACCTCCCCATCAACATGACGATGAGGAAGGAGGGAGATGTCCAGACCGTGCTGACCGCCAGCACCGACGGCGACTTCGGCGGGTCCTTCCTTTTCGTGGATGTCCTGATCCCGTCGACCACGGCGGATGGGACGTATGACATCGAGTTCACGTCGCAGCAAGGTATCCTGCCGCTGACGATCAAGATCACGATCGAGAGCGTGAAGGAAATAACGATATTCGGACTGCCTTGGTGGATGTTCCTCCTCATCATAATCGTCATAGTCGTCGTCATAGTCGGCGTCATCGCCTACACCAAGAAAGTCGGACTGGGGAAACTGGTCGAGTGCGGCGAGTGCGGCGCATTCATACCAGAGGACTCGGTCAAGTGCCCCAAGTGCGGCGTCGAGTTCGAGAAGGACATGGCGAAGTGCTCCAACTGCCAGGCCTGGATCCCGCTCGATGTCAAGCAGTGCCCGGAGTGCGGCGTCGAGTTCGCGACCGGCGAGGTCGAGATGGCCGACTACGAGCAGAAGATGCGCGTGCAGTACGACGAGGTCAAGAAGAAGTTCCGCGAGCAGGCGCAGGCCGAGATAGGCCGGGCGTTGAGCGACGAGGAGTTCGAGGCCTGGTGGAAGAAGCAGCCGAGCTTCCTCACCTTCGAGGACTGGCTGCGCGACGAGGAAGAGATGAGGAAGATGGGCAGCAAGCCCTGCCCGTCCTGCGGCACTCTCAACTCGATCAACGCGACGGTGTGCCACAAGTGCGGCACCCTCATGAAGAAGGAGGAACCGAAGAAGAGGCCCCCGCCAAAGGAAGAGAAGAAGGAGCCTGCGAGGGCAGAGCAGGCTCCCCAGGCGGCGATACCGCGCCCCGTCGAGCCCGTGCCCAAGAAGGTCGTCGTGAAGAAACCGGTCACCCCGACTGTGATCCAGAAGAAGGTCGTCATCAGGAAGCCGGGAGAGGGCCAGGAAGGGGCGGCCCAGGGCGAGGGGACGTCGAGCGAGGAGGAGATCTAGGGAAAGACCTCCTCCCCCTAAGCCCCGCGTGAGAACGCAGCCAAGACTGGTGCAGCGCGTCAGCAATCAGGCTGGAAGCTGAACACGCCCAGACTGACGACTCCTTCTGCCTACGCGCCATTGGTCGGAGTTTTGTCGGCCGCCAGGGACTCTCTAATCCGCTTTATCCAGCCCTCGGGATCCCTGTAGTACCCCGAGACTATCTTGGCGACGTCCCTGTGGTTCTGGATGGCCACCTTCTTCATGTAGTCGAAGATGTCCAGGCGCCTCTTGACCTCCTGCTCCATCCTCTTCTGGTTCCAGTTCCTGGCCTGCATTATCTTCTCGAAGACGTAGCTGTGGCCGCTGTAGTTGAACGAGTCGTCGGCGGGGTTCCATGTGTAGGCGGAGTTGGTGATGAGCTCGTTGCTCTCAGGGTCTGTCCCGACGATCTCGACCAGGCCTTTCACCCGCCTGGTCATGTCGGTCCCCACCTTCACCTGCGCCTGCAGCAGCACGATGTCCAGCGCAGCCACGAGAGCCCTCGGCAGGTTGATCGGGTCGTTCTCCAGCCTGTGAACCATGCTCTGAACGTCGTCTGCGTGGAAGGTGGTGTAGGCGCTCTTGCCGGTCGCCATGGCCTGGAAGACGACGAACGCCTCCTGGCCTCTCACCTCTCCGACCATCAGGTACTGCGGCCTCTGGCGCAGGGCGGTGATGAGCAGGTCGAACATGTCTATCTCCCCGGCCGCCTTGCCTGTGATGTGGCTCTTCCCGCCGAATCCCGCGCGGGTGAGCAGCGGCACCCAGTTCTCGTGGGGCAGGTTCAGCTCCCTCGTGTCCTCGATGCTGGTGATCTTCATCTGCGGCGGGATGAACAGGAGGATCGCGTTGAGCGTGGTGGTCTTCCCGCTCGCGGTGCCGCCGCAGATCAGCATGCTCTGGCCGTTCTCGATCGCGAGCCAGCAGTACGCCATCATCTCCGGCGACATGGTCTTGAAGCGGACCAGGTCCAGCGGGGTGAACGGGTTCTCCCTGAACCGCCTTATCGTGAAAGAGGACCCGCGCTTGGTGACGTGGCTCCCGAGGTTCGCCTGCAGCCTCGAGCCGTCGGGGACAGTCGCGTCAAGCATGGGCATCGCGACCGAGATGTGCTTCCCGCACTTCTGCGCGAGCCAGACGATGAACGAGTCGGCCTCCTCGGCGGAGTTGAAGCGGAGGTTCGACGGGATGGAGCCGTACTTCCTATGGTAGATGTAGAAGGGGATATTGACGCCATCGCAGGACACGTCTTCCACCTGCGCGTCGATCATGACGGCGTCGATGGGCCCGTACCTGATGAAGTCCCTGATCACGTAGTACATGACGCGCTCCTTCGAGATGGGGTGGAGGTTCACGCCGAGCTCCTTGAGCAGGCCCTCGACGATCCTCCTGAGGTAGGCCTCCTTGGTCTTCGGCTTCTCGTCCTCGGTCATCTCGAGGCTCTCGACCAGGATCTCCTTGAGGACCTCGAGCAGCTCCTCCTCTTCCTCAAGGAGCTTTGGCTCGATCACCTCGTAGAAGTACTCGTTGGCCATCGTGTCGTAGAGTACCCTGACGTAGGAGTAGTTCTTCAGGACCGGCTGTATCTCGATTTCCCTCATGTTGGGGTTGACGATCTTCGGGATGGTGGTGATCTTGCCGAGGGTCTGCTCCTCCACCGCGCTGAGCTTGGGGGCGAGCACCTTGACGCCCTTGTCCCCGAGGAGCGACTTGAAGTACTTCCTCTTGAACGAGTCGAGGGCGGAGAATATGGCGCCCCGCTTCTTCTTCTCAATCTTCTCGAGCATCTCTTCCGCTTCGCTCGTCTCCCTCTTCAGCGCCGCCAGCTTCGCCGATGCTGCGGCCTCCTTGCGGTCGAGTTCCTCGATCTCCTTCGCGACATCCTTTCCGGAAGCTGTGGCCATGTTATCACCTACATCGCCATGAAGCTCAGAACACAGATGAAGAGCATGATGAAGGAGTGGCGCAGACCGGTGGCTATCTTGCCGTTGTCGAGGACCCCGGCGAGTATGCCGTCGCCCGCGGCGTGGACGAGCATGGCGGTGATGAAGGCCAGCTGGATCGTGTTGACGACCCCGACTATGTCCTTCGCAAGAGGGGACTCGACCGCGCTCGCGCCGCCGACCCCGCCGCTAGTCAGCGACGTCCCCGCCTCGACCATCTTCGGTAGGAACGTCACGTTCATGATCCAAATCGTGACGATGAAAACTAGGAAGGAGATGTAGATGACAGCGACGTAGGTGGACATGGAGATCTTCCTCTCCTCCTCCGTCAGCTGCGTCTCCTTGGTCGCGTGGCTGACCATCGTCAGCACGTCCGCGACGTCACCGCCAGCGTCGCTGCTCTTGACGATGATGCTCACGACACGCTCGGTCATCGGGGTCTTGACACGTATGGCGAACAGCCGCAGCGCCTCGGTTGCCGGGACTCCCCAGGATATCTGCGCGGCCATCTTCTTGATCTCGGGAGTGAGCTTGCCGTATCTTCCTGAAGAGGACACCACTATCGCCTCGGCGAGAATCATGCCGAAGCGGCCGGCCTCTGCGACGTCGCGGAGGAAGTCAGGGAGCCTGCGCTCTATCTGCTTGACCAGCCTCTGCTTGCTGGCGGTGTAGAAGCCGTAGGGGCCGATGAGGCACATCACCGCGATAGTGACCCAAGTTATCGCCCGCCGGATCGGCAGCTCGCCGGGCCTCCCCGTGGTGTTGATCGAGTCGATGCCGTTCAGGATGCCTATGATCAGCATGACGACGAACAGCGCGCCGCCGACCCCGAGGATCATCCTGGTCCTGTCGGCCTTCTGGTAGAGCCTTGTCCTGGCCTCTTCCAACTCTTTGCGTGCCATCTAGTCAGGCCTCCTGTTCCATGTTCCATATGACGAAAATGAAGCCGAACTGGGACATGGGGATCATCAGCCCGACGACGGCGAACAGCAGCGTCGTCACGAAGCCGCTCCCCGTCTTGCTGATGACCGCCATTATCGCCATGATGACGACGAGGAACAGGGGGAACGCGACCACGACGGTCACGAACGACTCGGCCAGCATGCCGAGGGTCTCCATCTTCTTCCTCATATCCAGCTTGTCCTCCTTCTCGAACTGCTCGGCCTTCACTAGGAAGTAGGGCTTCAACTGGCCGCCGGACGTGCTCGTCGTCACCACGCCCTGCAGGAAGTCCTGGAACTTCGTTGAGGGAGTCCTGTTCACGGCCCTCCTGACGGCGGTGAGGATATCGACCCCGAGGAGCTCGGTGTCCCTGGTTATCCATTCCGCCTCCTTCGCGATCTCCTTGTAGATCGGCTGGCGGGAGAGCTCCTTGAAGATGACGTCGATGGGTACATCGGCGGATGCCATGGCGGAGATGAAGCTCATGGAGCCGGTGATCTTCGCGTCGATGATCTTACCGCGCTTCTTAGCCCTGCCAGCCGGCATTCCCCTGTAGAGCCGGGACAGACCGAAGAAAACCATTCGAGTGAATAGTATCGGAAGCACGATTATCATCAACGGGAAGAGGATCACGTACAGCAGGGGCCAGGCCATCACGAAGAGCAGCATGCCCAGGACCACGCCGAACGTCACGCAAATGCCCGAGATGATCGCCAGAGACATCCAGCCCCATGCGATGTACTCCTCCGGCCTCAAACGCATGTGAGCCCTCAGCAGGTTCTCCTCGAGCTCCTCGTTGCCCTCGTACCTGGAGGTCACGAACTTCCCCATCACCCGCCAGGACATCGCCTGGAACGGTGTCAGCGGCACGGTGACCGGCTTTGAGCCCTTGGGCAGCATGACCTGGTGGTGAGGCCTCACCGCCAGTTCCTCGCCCGGCCTCGTGCGTTTGGTCTTCTGCAGCGTCCTGCGCGTCGTGAGAGTGTCGAAGCTAGCTCCTTCAGCCAACGGTCTCACCTCCCGCTTCCTCCTCGCCGGAGGGCAGCGGCTGCTCCCTGATCCACCCCATCTCGTCCCTGATTTTCTTGACGATCTCCTCGGGGTACTGGTAATATGAGACGACGATCCTGGCTATCTCCCTGAAGTCGATTATGTTCTTCTCGACCATGTAGTTGATGATATCCACGCGCCTCTGGAACTCCGCGTCCATCTCCTCGTGGGTCATGTTCTTCATTTCCATGATCTCATCGAAGATGAAGCTGTGCCCCTTGAAGATGAAAGTGTCCGTGGCCGGGTCCCACTCGTACACCGTGTTGGTGATGAGCTCGTTCGTCTCCGGCTCGAACCCGACCAGCTCGACGACCTGCTTGATGCGCCTCACGATGCTGTCGCCGACCCTCGCGTGGGTCTGGATGACCACCAGGTTCAGCGCGGTCAGGAGTATCCTCGGGGTGTTGATAGGCGGGTTCTCCAGACGGTTGACCATCGACTTGACCGAGTCCGCGTGCATAGTGCTCATCGTCGGGTGACCGGTGGCCATCGCCTGGAACATCGTGTAGGTCTCTTTCCCCCTGACCTCTCCGACAATGATGTAGTTGGGCCTCTGCCTCAGCGCCGCCCTGACGAGGTCGAACATGTCTATCTCTCCCGCCGCCTTGCCGTCGGGCCCCCTCTCGCCGACCCCGCTCCTCGTCGTGCCGGGGATCCAGTTCTCGTGCGGGAGGTTGATCTCTCTGGTGTCCTCGATGCTCACGATCTTGGCGCCTGGCCTGATGAACAGCGCCGCGCTATTCAGCGTCGCGGTCTTCCCGCTGGCGGTACCGCCGCAGCACATGACCGACTTGCCGTGCTCCACGGCGTTCCATAGATAGGCCACCATCTCAGGCGAAGCGGTGTTGAACTTGATCAGCTCGACAGGGGTGAAGGGCTTCTCCTTGAACCGCCTTATCGTGAAGGAGGACCCCCTCGTCGTGACCTCTCTCGAGTAAGTCGCCTGGACTCTGTGCCCCTCGACCGACGTGCCGTCCAGCAGGGGGCTCGCGACGGATATCTGCTTGCCGCAGCGCTGCCCCATCGCGACGACGAAGTTGTTGATCTCCTCGTCGGTCGGGAAGATCACGTTCGTCTTGATGCTCTCGAACTTCTGGTGGAATATGAACAGGGGGATGTTCGTGCCGTCGCAGGACACGTCCTCTATCTTGGGGTCGTTCATCAGGGTCTCGATCTTCCCGTAGCCGACGAAGTCCCTGAGGATGTAGTAGATGACCTTGTCTTTCGAGCTCTTCTCCATCGCGATCCCTCGCGACTTGATGAAGCTCTCGACCGCCTCCTTGAGGTACTCCTCCTTGTCCTTCGCTGCCATCTTCTCCAGCTCGTACTCGAGCGTCCTGGTGAGGGCGTCCTTGACCATCTCGAGGAGCTTCTTCTCCTTCTCGTCCAGCAGCGGCTCCCAGACCTCGTAGAGGTACTCGGAGTACTCCTTGTTGAAAACGACGCGCGAGTAGGAGAACGGCTCCCTGATCGGGATCACCTCGACCTCCTCGGTGTTCTCCCCCACGAGCGGTATCGGCGTGAGGTACGAGCCGCGCGTGCCTTCCCATTTCGCTCCGCTAGCCAGGGTGCCTTTGGGCAGCATTATCTTCCGAATCGCCTTCGCCACTCAATCACCTCAGATGTCCACCAGGGACCCGATCCCGCCCACCGCCGTGTTGACTACCACCTTCATGATTCGCAGGGTCTTGATCGGCATCATCCGGGGGATGTTATTGTAGTAGTCGTTCTTGAACGTGATTCCGATTCTGAAGTCCAGCGAGGTCCGGTTCAGCGTCAGGTCGATCTTGAAGAAGGGGCTCCTTATCATCCTGGGGATCAGCCCGTAGACGGGGACGGTCTGCTGCGTGTAGCAGTACCCGGGGTTGGTGAAAACGTCCGGCAGGGTGCAAACATTATACCTATCCGGCGTGATCCCGAAGAGGTCGCTCAGGGTCTTGTTGTAGTAACCCCACCAGGCGAGGCCGAACGGGGTCGTGTGGTTCAGGCTGACGTTGGTCCGCACGCGCTTGTACTCGTCCATGCTCGCGCTGATGACCTTCGCGTGCACTCCCTCGGTCGTGGAGCCCTGGAGGGAACCATAGCCCAGCATCGTGATCATGACCAGGGTGATCTCCTCGGTGTTGTTCACGAAGGTGATGTCGAACGTCGGCTCCGCCCTCAGGACCATTCCGTCGCTCTGGGCCTTCAGCACACCGCCGTTCTCGTAGGCCAGCGTCTGCGGCACGAAGTACCTGTTGTAGACATCGAGCCTCACGGAGCCCCCCGCGGTCTCGTTCACGACCTGCCTGACGTTGACGACCTTGTTGGGGTAGTAGCCGAACCAGGCGTTCCAGGGCGCCTTGGCCTGATCCACGGTCAGCAGGCCGAGCGTCGGGGACGAGAATATCGGGACGCCGTCCAGGCCCAAGGCTATCGGGGTGAAGATCGTGGTCGGGGTGAAGTGGACGCCCGCCAGCTCTGACATGCGTGCGTAGAGCATCTGCGTGTCGATCGACTCCTTGAAGTCGCCGAACTGTCCGTAGGCGACGTTCATGTGCGAGGACTCCGAGTCCTTCATCCAGACCGGGACGTACGAGTTGACGATGAGGCTCAAAAAGGTCAGGAAAATCAGCAGGCCCATTATCGTCCCGACGGTCGAGGCAACGCCTTCTTCGTCCCACTTCTTCTTGTGAGCAATTATGCGTCTCATAGTGTCACACCTACTGAGAACGGGGAGGGAGCAACTCAACTTGTCTCAACCCCCCTACGCTATTTATAGATGTCGATAGGAAAGGGAATACTGGCTAGGCGATTCCTATCTGTAAGAAGCCCTCGAAACCTCGTCACTTGAAACGGTGCGTTTGTGCGACGGCCTGTTGCATCGGAATTGGGGTTTGTACGCATTTTCGGAGCGATTTACCGTCATTTTCCCCGCAAAGAAGCGAGCGTTCACGGTCGAACGACGTCGGCGAGCGATGTCTGGACCGCCGCAGGCTTCGCCGGGACCATTCTGCCATACCCCGAACGCCGCCACAGCTCGCGAACCCACTGTGGCGTGATTCCCCAGTACTTGGCGATAGAGCAGACCGACTTCCGGCCTCTTTCCACCGCGTTGATGATTCGTGCCACCTGCCTCCGTGCCAACTTCGGCATAGGGGGTATTGCGGTCTCTCCAGGAAAGTTATTTCGGGACTCTACACGGAACCGCGCAAACACAAGATATTTATACTCTCAAAGCGAGATGCAATCGTGTGGCTAGCTTCCGCAGGAGGCCAAGAAACGAAGAAGCTTTGGCTCATCCGGAAGGATGAAGAAGCAGTGTCTCCGGTCATCGCCACCATACTATTGGTCGCGATTACCTTGGTTCTCGTGAGCACGCTGTTCGTCATGGTGAGCAGTCTGCTGCCCGGGTCGTCGGCTGGTGAGGACAGCGTCGACATAGCGATGACCGACTACCAGGACGGCAACTGGACGCTGATAGTCCGCCGCACGGACGGTCCAAGCGTGCCGGCGTCTTCCGTGCGGCTCACCATCTACGACTGGAGCGGTGTGATAAAGCTCAACCGCGTCCTGCTGTCAGACCTGACCCTGTCGAACATGCCGACGTACAAGGCCGTGTACCATGGCGTTCCCGGGGCTGGGCTGTCGGTCGGGGACACGATAAGCATATTCAAGAAGGCCGAGCACTTGCCCCTCCCAGGCGTCCACTGGCCCGCGGGCGGCTACGAGCCTGGCTACAGTTATTCCCTGACGGCCAGCTCCGCCCTGCTTGCTACGGGTACGCTCTAGCGTTAGTGCGCCTTTCTGTGGATTCTGACGCTTACAGAGCCATATCTCTTGTGTGCCTTGCCACTCTCGCAATGAAAGTCTTTGGTCGTGTCTGGCATATCAAGCATTTTCCCCTGTTGTGTCAAGGGACATCGGTAACATTCCTCTGGGCGTAGATGCTCGAAGGTGTCCCCCCTATTCCGAGCGACAACCGATCCCCGTTGTACCATCGGATGTACTCCGGAAGGAGGTCAGCAGGCCTCTCGAAAGCCTCTAAATACCTCCGGGCGATTCGCGGGCACAAGGCGGGGAGAAGATGTTGGACAGAGACGAAATCATCCGCTTGCTCGACGGCTACAAGAAGGAAGACATCAGGATCGGAATGATCGCGTCGCACTCGGCGCTGGACGTCTGCGACGGGGCCGTCGAGGAGGGCTTCTTCACCGTGGCGGTCTGCGAGGGGGGCCGGGACGAACCCTACACTCGTTACTTCAAGGCCTTCCGCGACAAGAGGGGCAAGGCGTACAGAGGCATGGTCGACCAGACCCTCGTCCTCGACAAGTTCGGCGAGGTCATGAGCGACAGGGTGCAGCAATTCCTCCGCAGCGAGAACGTCGTCTTCGTGCCGAACAGGTCGTTCAGCTCCTACTGCGACTTAGGGGACATCGAGGACAAGTTCAGCGTGCCGCTCTACGGCAGCAGGAACCTGCTCAGGACGGAGGAGCGCGGGGAGAAGAGGAACTACTACTGGCTCCTCGAGAAGGCGGGCATACCGTTCCCGGAGGAGGTCGAGGACCCGGACGACATCGACGGGCTCGTCATGGTCAAGCTCCCGCACAAGGTCAAGAGGCTGGAGCGGGGCTTCTTCACCGCCGCGACCGCGAAGGAGTTCAGGGAGAAGTCGGAGGAGCTGATCAAGCAGGACGTCATCTCCCGCAAGGACCTGAAGGCGGCGAGGATAGAGAAGTACGTCATAGGGCCGGTGTTCAACTTCGACTTCTTCTACTCGCCCCTGGCCGGGCACGAGGAGGGGATCGAGCTGCTAGGCATCGACTGGCGGTTCGAGACGTCCCTGGACGGGCACGTGCGGCTCCCCGCATCGCAGCAGCTCACCCTCAACGAGAAGCAGAAGAACCCCGTGTACATCGTGATAGGGCACAACGCGGCGACGTTGCGGGAGAGCAGCCTCAACAAGATCTTCCCCATAGCGGAGAAGTTCGTGAAGGCGACCCAGGAGCACTACCCGCCGGGCATCATCGGGCCGTTCACCCTGCAGACGTGCGTCGGGGCCGACGAGGAGTTCTGCGTGTTCGACGTCGCCCCGAGGATTGGCGGCGGGACGAACGTGCACATGTGGGTCGGTCATCCTTACGGGAACAGCCTCTGGCGGTCGACGATGAGCACGGGCAGGAGGGTGGCTCGGGAGATCAGGCGCGGCATCGACGACAACAGGCTGGACGAGTTGGTCACGTAGGTCGTCAATATTAATTACCCGGGCACCGATGGCGGGGTCAGTCAGAAGGGCGATTCTCGGGATGGCGGACCTTTATGTCCTAGCTTGGGCAGGAGCGATAGTCTTGGGCTTCCTCGTGCTCAACCAGGGGGCCAAGCTGCTCACGGACAACGCGGTCTACGTGGCCCGCAAGTTCGGGCAGACGCGGTTCGTCGTCGGCGTCCTCCTCGTGTCCACGCTGGCGGCTCTGCCCGAGGTCCTGGTGTCCGTGCTCGCGCTCAGGGAGGGGAGCCCCAGCATCGCCCTGGGCAACGCGCTGTCCTCCTGCGTCGTGACCGTGGGCTTCGTCATCGGCCTCGCGGCGATCATCAAGCCGGTGAAGACCACGAGGGAGATCGCACTGCGAGACGCGGTATTCCTCGCGACGTTCACGATAGTGGCCTCCGCGCTGCTCCTGGACGGGCACCTCACCGCCTACGAGGGACTGGTCCTGATCGCGCTTTTCATACCGTACACGGTCAACCTCTACATCTCGCAGAAGGACGCGCCAAGGGACGAAGTGGAAGAGACCGTGAGGGACATCAAGATCGAGCTGGCGATGACGGGATGGCTCTTCGGGAGGCGGGTCGAGATAAGGGCGGGGGCGAGGTGGCTGGTCTTCGGGGTCCTCTGGGCGGTGATGGGGGCGCAGTTCATCGTCCAGGGCGCGATGCAGCTCTCTCGACCGGAGCAGCTCGGGATAGACCCGTGGCTCCTCGCGATCACAGTAGTGGCTTTCGGCACTTCTCTCCCGGATATAGCCGCGAGCTATCACGCGAGCAAGAAAGGCTACTCGGACCTCGCGCTCGGCGAGGGCATCGGCGCGAGCATAGTCACCCTCCTCCTCACGCTCGGCATCATGGGCCTCATGACCCCGATGACGTACGATGTCGTGAAGATATTGCCGATGATAGTCGGCGTGGTGGGCTCGTCCTTCATGATCCTCGTCTTCATGCTCAGCGGCCGGATGATGGGCAAGAAGGCCGGCATCGCTCTCATGATCTTCTACGTCGTGACCGTGGTCGTGAACGTCGTCCTCTTCGGGTACGGTGGCGGGAATCCGTTTACCTGAGCGTAAGTCTCAGTAGACCAGTCCGCAGCGGACGCAGGTCATCTTCCCGTCTCCTCGCGGCTGGAGCTCCCCGCCGCAGGAACTGCAGAACCTGGTCGGGGGCTTCAGCTGGCCTTTCTCGTCCCACTGGTGCTGGGGCCACTGGCCCTGGGGCGGCTGTCCCTGGCCGGGCTGCCACGCGCCCTGCGGCCCCGAAGGCCAACCACCAGGCGGGGGCTGCGTCGTCGGCTGCTGGGAGCCCGGCGGTGCCTGTTGCTGACCGGGCTGTCCCCACGCCCCTGGCGCGACGGTCGGGTGCGGGGGGATGTGTTGCATCTGCCTGAACTGCTCCTCGACGTACGCCTGCGCGTCGTTCCTCACGACCACCGTGTTCGCGGTCCTGTCCATGAACCTCTGGCGGGGATCGCCCTCCGTGAACCAGCCGAGGAGGACATCCAGGAGGATGAGCGGGCCGATTATCTTGAAGAGGTTCCTGATGAAGATCGCTCCGATGCCGAGCGGCTGTCCGGTCGTCGTGACGACTTGGAGGTTGACGATCTTCTTGCCGATGGACGACTGCATCATCATCTCCAGTAATACGAAGTAAAGGAAGAAGAACAGCCCCTCGAACATCCACCAGAAATACCCGAACCAGAATCCGATCGTCCAGAAGATGATATTGAAAATTAAGTAGAGGGGGATGAAGACGATGAGCCCATCGATGATGATGGCGACTAGCCTCTTTATCCAGTGTTCCTGCAACGCCTTATTGCTTCCGAGAAGATTGGCTGCTGTGACCATTCCATCACATTCCTTTGGGGGGGTTGAAAACGGATAGCATCCGTAATCATTATACTTTCGTTTTACCGCAAATCGATGAATGGAACGCGATTTCTCTCCCGCCAGAGAGCGGGAATCTCCCGCCAATCATCCCGTGTCGTCGGGGGAGAGCTCCTCCTCCGCCTTCTCCATCAAGCTGACGTCGTAGCGAGAGAGGAACTCCGCCGGCATCTCCTTTGTCGTGTAGACGGTCTTGCCCGCCTTCATGATGACGACGCCCTGCTCCACAGCCTTCTTCGCCGCGACCGCGAGGATGACCGGGTTCTCCACCCTCACCTTCCCCGCCTCCATCGCCGCGGCAGGCGTCGCGCTGAGGTGCACCATCTTCCTGTCCAAGGGCGTCAGCCCCGCCCCGAGAAGGACGTTGCACTCCTCGGTGGTCGTGGGGTAGTACAGGGTCTCAGGTATGTCGTGGGTCGGCAGGTCGAGTTCCACCTCGAGGCTGTGACCGTAGGTCGCGCGGATCTTCCCCTCCCTGTGCTGGTACCTGCCCTTCGCGTCGGTCTCGACGAGGCCGATGATGTGATGCGGCTTGATGAAATTGAACCGCCTGTTCTTGATGGCGAGGGCGGTGATGAAGTCCCCCATGTCGATCCAGCCCTGCTTGTCCATCTCGACCCCGAACCTCTCGGGGAAGTGCCTCAGGACTCCCGCCATCGTCCTCACGAGGAACTCGACCTCCTGGTCGTTGAGGAGGAACCTGGACTCGCTGCCGCAGACGGGGCACAGTTCCCCGCGGAAGTAGCCGTGCGAGCTGCATTCTTTCAGCATGATGTTCTCCGGCCAGACTAAACGAGCAATAGCTGGCGCACCCTTAATCCTTTTGTGTCTCCGCTTGTCTGAGCGGCGGGAGGTCATCCTCTCTGACTACCTTGATCCCCCGCCCCGCGAACCAGTCCTCCAGCCTCCTGAGCATCGGCTTGCTGATCGCCTTGCGGTGGAAGTAGACGAACTCGGCATTGGCGGTCTGGGACAGGGCGTTCTCCAAGATCGTCTCGTCGAACTCGTCGAGGACGTATGACGGGATCATGTGGCCGAAGCAGACATCCCGGGAGAGAGCGACATCAGTTATCCTCGGCATGTAGTGACCGCCGCCGACTCCGATCCCGACTCGACCGCGTGCGGCTGTCGCCTTGAACACCGCATTCGCGAGCGCCTCTCCCGCCTTGTCGTCAGACCACGCTGTCTCATCGCTCCCTGCCTCTATGAAGAAGGTCGGCGTCTTCAGGAAGGGTCCGTGGTGTGTCGCCTCGAAGCTCACCGTGTAGTCGAGTCCTTTCGCGGTCTCCTTGAGCGCTCTGAGCGCGCCTGTCATGTGGGCGGGAGCCGATGGGACCAGCGTCCTCGGCTTCCCGCCAAAGTCCGCCTGGCGGTGGTTCCCGATCGGGTGGACCGTGAGGCTCCTGAGGCCGCTCTCGCTCCTGTGACGGGAGAGGTAGACGATTACCTCCGGCTTCTCGCCGAAGAACGAGGCAGCGCTTTCGTCCAGATTATCGCGGTATAGGTGCTCTTGGTCGATGATGATGAGTTTCACGTCCGCATTGCTGTAAGTCGGTTTGCCCTCGAAGGGCTCTCCCTCCCGCCATTCTGCGAGCGCGAGCAGCTTGCTGCGTATGTTGACGCTCGCGGCGTCTTTCTCCGAGCAGACAAGCAGGCGCATGCGGGGGCATCTCAGCATCATTTGATATAAACGTGTCGAGCGAGCGGTGGAGTGATATGGAGTCGACAGCCTCGATGCCGAGTTCATCATGATGGCGTGTGCCGAAGGATTTGGGATGCCGCAACTCGCGGAATACCACATGACGCCGGAGTTGCAGACCAGTAATGGGAGCGGTGAGCGTGGGCAGTCCGATTGAGAACCTTGGATTCATCGGATGCAATCTTATTACGTGCGTTTCTTGGACAAAAGCGCCTTCTTCCGTCTCCTCCGCAATAGGAGGGCGAGCATTATCGCGACGATGGTGACAATCACCGCAACGAGAATGGCTATCGGCCACCATTGAAGCGCTTGTTGGCCAGTCGTTTCAGCCGAGACTGTGACGTGTCTTGTGGTGCTGTTCGTGAGGCCTGTCGTGTCTTTGACCTCCAGTTTGACGGTGTACTCTCCGGGAGCGGCGAACTGATGGAGGGCGGTCTTGTCAGTTGTCCACGATGTGTCCCAAATCCCATCAGCCTCCCAATCCCAGCGAAGGGTCAACGCAGTCGGGGGATCCTCTAGGTCGGAGCAAGCAGACGCATCGAAAGCGAAGACCGTGGAGGTGGTGCCATCCTGCAGCGAGACTGTGAAGGAGGCCACCGGATTTATGCTGTAGCTGACCGTGACCGAGGCGACGGCGGAAGGATTCCCCGCTTTGTCCCATGCTCTGGCCTCTATGCTATTGGAGCCTGATGCCAAAGTGAGTGAAGCGTTCCATGTAGAGGTGCCCGTGGTATTCGTCCACGCACCGCCGTTCGACCGGACCATCACGAAGCCCAGCCCGCTACCGCCCGCGTCATATGCGGAGCCGTTGACCATCACCGAGGAAGTCGTGAATACCTGACTTTGGACCGGATCGGTTATCGAAACAGTGGGCGGTGTGACATCGGGGGGAATCAGTGGATAGCGGTCCTGGCTGTCGTTGTCGATTATGAAAGGAGTGTCGCCAATCCCGTCTCTGCCCGGCTGATCTTGGGCCGTACCCCTGTACATATCGGAACCCGTGTAGTTTGACCAGTAGTTACCGCGGATGGGTAGCCATCGTCCCACTGGTTGCTACCTCTGTCGATGGCGTGAAACTCATTGCCCTTGATCCTGTTGTGGAAAACCTTGACGTTGCTGTTGTCATAGAGCGGGACTGCGGTCCAATTCGCGTCTATGTCGTTGTCCCTGATCGTGATGTTGCTGGAATCGCTAACTCGGATCCCGTTTCGATTCGAGAAGACATAGTTATCCGCAATGGTGACGTTACTGGACCATTCGAGGGACATTCCGCCACTCGCTCGGTCTCCTGAGATGTCGTTGTTCGAAAACGTGGAGTCTACGGCGTTAGTCACCACAAGGCCACCGCCTGAAACATTGGTGATGATTGTGCTCTCCACACGTGCGTTCCTCACAACCCAGAGGTAGATGCCGCAACTCCAGCCATCATGCAGGTAAACGTCTCGAATCACGAAATAGCGACCAGTGAATTTGATCACTATGGCACACCCGGTACCGACTGTCATGTCCCAGCCCTCGATGACGTATGGATCGGAAGTTGTCCCATGTCCGCCGACGACGCCATTTGAGGGGATGAAGTACGCATCCCCCTCGATGTAGATGTGGTCATGCGGTGTGTACGCCGACGCCGGTCCAGGGACTGAAATAAGCAGCGGGAGCGCAGTTGTCACCATTGATAGGACGATTGTTAATGCCAATGTCCTCTTCACAGGTCCCCCTTCCGCCACCCCCTGGCTTTTCGCGCTCAATGTTGATTGCGATGGCCAGCACGATATATAATGATTCTCGACCTCTGGTCGTCATCCCATCCGGTTCTCCCTCCTCGTCTCGTCATTAAATCGCCGAGCGATAATCACCGCAAACTTGATTCAAGGCTTCACACTCCTTCCGTGCACAACACATGAACGGAATCACCGACTACTACGACCGGCACCGCGAGCGCGAATGGGAGAGACTCGAACGGCGGCACCGGACTGAGTTCGCTCTCACGATGCGTTCCTTGAAGGAACACCTGCCTGCCGCACCCGCCCGCGTTCTGGATGTCGGGGGAGGACCGGGCCGCTATGCCATCGCCCTCTCCCAACTGGGCCATCGTGTGACCCTCCTCGATGCTGCTCCAGGTTGTCTTGAGCTCGCGAGGAAGAAGGCCGCAGAGGCGGAGGTGCAGCTCGCCGCAATCGAGTCAGGTGATGCCCGGGATCTTTCACGGTTCAAGGACGAGATGTTTGATGCGGTCCTGCTGATGGGTCCTCTCTACCATCTGATCGAGGAGAAAGACCGCAGGCTCGCCCTCCGGGAAGGAAGGCGGGTACTCCGCTCAGGCGGGCTCGTGTTCGCGGCCTTCCTCACCCGTTTCGCCCCGATCAGGGCCATAGCCAAGGAGAGCCCCGAGTGGCCTCTCGAGAACCGACAACGGTTTGCCCGGATCCTTGCGGAAGGCGTGTACCAGAGTTCCCCCGGCGAGGAGGGCTTTCCCACCGCCTACTACGTCCACCCGACCGAGATCAAGCCCTTGATGGAGAGCGAGGGCTTCGAGACCCTGGACCTGCTTGCCTGCGAGGGTGTCGTCAGCCAGGTCGAAGAGAAGTTGAACGAGCTGCCGCCGCACGCCTTTGAGATGTGGGCTGATCTGAACTACAGGCTCGGACGAGACCCGAGCGTGCACGGGGGAGCGGAGCACATGTTGTACGTTGGCAGGAAGCCGAAGCGACTCTGAGGAATGCGGCTGCATGCGGGATGACGTCACTGTGGATAGACGGCAGACCTCGACTCGCGAAGTTGCCATGGCCGCGTCCCGACTTGACGCACAAAGAAGTGCACCAAAGTCATTATAGGCAACTGTCATCGTTCCTGATGGCGGGAGGCGGAATGAGACGAGGATGTCTGCAAGGGCGCATCGGTCATTAAAGTGCGTTTTCGTGCTTCTGGTATCGTTCTCCGTGTCAGCGTCGTCGCTGCTGATCCACCACTCATCGCAACAGGCCACGGCTGCCCCCACAACTTCGCCAGGGAGTGAAGTTGAGGCACGGGTTCTCAGTTCCCTGGGCGGGTACTTCATCGAGAACAAAGGTCAGGTAACGGACGGTGACCGCTACTATGTGACAGGCAACCCCGCGGTAGCGTTTAGGGACGACGGGGTACTGTTCGTATTCAGGGATTCGAGCAGAGATAGGCTTTCTCTTGATAATCAGTCCGCCGTTGAGCCAATGTCCTCCGAAAGGATGACCGCGTACATGCTCCGTTTCGACGGAGCCGCAGAGGTCAGGCCGATTGGCATCAACCCCCTTCCGTTCAACAGCAACTTCTTCATCGGGAACGTCCCGAGCAGATGGAAGACCAACGTGCCGAACTATCAAGGAATCCTCTACCGGAATCTCTACGACGGCATAGATCTGGCTTACCACTTTGAATCCGGACGCGTCAAATATGAGTTCATTCTCCATCCAGGTGCCGACCCGTCGAGCATCATCACCAGATACGAGGGCGTTGACGATGTGGTGCTGCAAGGAGGCGACTTGGTATTCCAAACAGGCACGGGAGAGATCAGAGACTCTGCCCCGATCGCCTACCAAGGCGCGGATGAAGTCCGATGCGCCTTCGCGCTGCGCGAGCACTGGCAAGTTGGTTTCGACTGCGGGCCATGGGACCGCTCCCGCGAGCTCGTAATCGATCCCCTCATGTACTCCACATACCTCGGCGGTGGCCTTACGGACGAAGGATGGTCAATTGCAGTTGACTCCGCCGGTGACGCCTACGTGACCGGTGAGACCAGGTCCGCGGACTTCCCCGTCACCCCAGGTGTCTTCGACGCGACCTTCGGCGGGGAATCCGATGCATTCGTGGCCAAGCTGAATCCCACAGGCAGTTCCCTCATCTATTGCACGTACCTTGGCGGTATCTATAGAGATGTGGGGCACGCGATTGCAATCGACTCCGCCGGCGACGCCTACTTCACCGGAGACACGTATTCACCGGACTTCCCCGTCACCCCCAGCGCCTTCGACACGACCTTCGCGGGAATCTCCAATGTATTCGTGGCTGAGCTGAATCCCACGGGCAGTTCCCTCATTTACTCCACCTACCTTGGCGGTAACGGTGGGGCTGGAGGATGGTCGATTGCGGTGGACCCCGCCGGCGACGTCTACGTGACCGGGGGCGCATCAGCGGACTTCCCTGTCACCCCAGGCGCCTTCGATACGACTTACGATGGGGGGCTGGAAGCGTTCGTTACGAAACTGGACCACACGGGCAGTTCCCTCATTTACTCCACCTATCTTGGCGGGGGCGGCGAGATTAGAGAGATTTCCGTTGCGATAGACCCTGCCGGCTACGCTTACGTGACCGGAGCCACGAATTCGCCGAACTTCCCCGTGACCCCCGGCGCCTTCGACACCTCCTACAGCGCGTTCGGCGGGTCGCCAAACGCATTCGTGGCGAAGCTGGATCCCACTGGCAGTTCCCTCATCTACTCCACCTACCTTGGCGGTAGCGTTGCGGATGAAGGACTCTCAATCGCGATAGACTCCGCCGGCGACGCTTACGTGACCGGTGAGACGGCTTCAACGGACTTCCCCGGAACGCCCAGTTCATTCGACACGACAATCAATGGCAGATGGGACGCTTTCGCGGCCAAGCTGAACGCGGCTGGCACCGCTCTCGTCTACGCCACATTCCTGGGTGGCGTTGAGGATGATGTGGGCTTGAGCATCACCGTCGACCCCTCAGGCAACGCCTATTTGACCGGTGAGACTTCCTCCGCGAACTTCCCCGTCACGCCCGGAGCTTTCGACACGTCTTATAACGGGATAAGAGACGCATTCGTGGCGAAGCTGGATCCCACGGGCAATTCCCTCATCTACTCCACCTACCTTGGCGGTAGCAATCCGGATGGAGGATTCTCAATTAAGGTAGACTCCGCCGGCGACGCCTATTTGACTGGATACACATATTCAGCGGACTTCCCCGTCACCCCAGACGCCTTCGACAAGACCCTCAACGGAGTGGACGACGCATTCGTGGTGAAGCCGAGACTGTTTAACACTCCTCCTGCGATGACTATCACCTTCCCCTCGGGCGGCGAGGTATGGACCCAGGGCAGCTCTCACACAATCATCTGGACAGCCTCTGACAACGAGGACCCGTCATCCGCGCTCCGCGTTTGGATTAACTACACGTCCGGTGCAGGGGACGGCAGCGTCTGCGGGCCCGTCGCCGGCGACGTCGGATCTTGTCCCTGGACTCTGCCGACAATCGTCGCGACTGACGTCGTCCTCAACGGCACCGTCATCGACACTGGAGACCTGAAGGGATACGGCAAAAGCGGGCCATTCGCAATTCAGGCGCCGCAGCCGGTCAACACCCCTCCCACCGTCACGATAACCTCGCCGACCGGCGGGGAAGAGTTCCTCAAAGGCTCCTCCCACACCATCACCTGGACGATGCATGACGACCAGGACATCAACGCGAATCTTACAATCTATGTCAACTACACGACGCGAGGGGTCACGAACAAAATCGTGGCGGGTCTGAAGGGACAGGAAAGCTACCAGTGGGAACTTCCTGAGATAGAGGCGAATGATGTCACAGTCAACATCACGGTTGTGGACACGGGGGGCCTGAAGGGCTACGATGACAGCGGCCCGTTCACCATCATGGCGCCAGAGGAACTGCCGCAGCGCAATGAGACGAACTACAAGCCCATCGTGGCGGCAGTGTTCGCGATCATCCTGGCGGTGGCGGGAATCTGGTCGTCGAAAAGGAGGCCCTGGAAAAGACGAGATGGGAGAGATACGGCGCTGAAGGCTTTCGTAGTCTTTTCACTGCCGTTCGTCCTTGCAGAGGCGGGGACAGGCGTCGTGTCCTTCCTTACGGGACAGCTCTCAATACCCCCCGTGATGGGAATAGGTACGGCCGTCGATCTGGCAATTCTGATAGCAGGGATTTTGGTTGCAGCCTTGACGGCATCCAAAGAGAGGGCGCCTGCGGGGGAACAGATGGGCAATTCAAAGAGCCGTTGACGGGCGGTGAACCACCATTCACCGCCACAAGATTCGGCAGCAGCTGCAAGTCCTGCGAGGCCACGGAATCGTGGAGTTGCTCGGTGGGGGGCTTCCGCCGAGTTCGGTGATGTCCTGAATGTGGTCACGACCTCGTGGGGAGACACCTCGATGAGGTCGAAATGACGAGGCTCTACGATGACGTGCACGACGGCAAGCCGATTGACCTCTGGATCACGATTGCGAATGGCCTTCACGAGCCTCGTGATCCAGAGGNNCAAGCAGCGAGAAGGAGCGCGGGTGGGAGAGAAGCTCCACCTCAGACTAGCCGGACCGCGCAGGGACTATCCGAGAGCTACACCCGGTTCTTCCAGTTCTTCAGGTTCTGGCTCACCTGTTCCTCTATGTCCTGGCTCATGTTCGACCAGGCCTGGAAGAACCGGGTGTAGCTCTCGGATATACCCTGCGCGGTCCG
>JAFNFQ010000070.1 GCA_017885655.1 Methanobacteriota archaeon
GGGCGCGAGCAAGGAATTGAAGATAAGGATTCAACACGACAAGGCTGAAATTGACCGGGAACGCAATGAACTCGAGAGGATGCGAACGGCGGTGAGGAAAGAGGCCGAGGACCTCGACAAGAAGGAGATACGTCTCCGCCAGAGCGAGAGCCTTCTGGAAGCGAGGACCGCGGAGCTGCTCAAGATGCACAAGTCCGTAGACGAGGACTGCAAGCAGCTCAGGACAACGCAGATGAAGATGCTCCAGGAGGTCGCCAAGGCGGAGAAGTATGCGAGCAAGAAGCAAGCGCGGGCGTTGGAAAGGATTGAGCGCGCGCGAAGGGGCGTGAGCCTGGAAAGGGAGAAGCTGACTGAGATGCTCAAAGCGAAATCCTCGCTTCGGGATGCTGAAGGCAGGCTGAGAGACAAGGAGACGAAGTTGAAGGAAGTCCTCGAAGAGATCGATTCACGCGGAAACGAGGTCGAAGGCGACGCAAACAGGCTTAGGTCTGATAGAACCGAGCTTGAGAGATCATGGAAGGAATTGCAGAGGCAAGAGAAGGATGTCGCGGCTCTCAGGAAAGAAACCCTGGCGGCGAGAGACGCGCTCAATGCCAGGTTGAGGCGACTCGACGAGGAGAGAAAGGAATGGGGACGGAAACAGCGCGGAGCCGCCGCAAGAGCGCGCGAGGGATTGACCAAAGAAAGGAAAGCGCTTCAGAAGGCCAAGCGTGAACTCGACAAAGCATGGACCGCCATTGCCGAGAAGGAGAAATGGCTGTCCATTCGCGCGAGAGAACTGGACTCGAAGGCGAAAGCGATCCAGCTGACGAAACAGAGGCTAACAAGGTTATTCTGAAAGACCAAGCTCAAGTATCTTCAGCGGGAGCGATCGCCGCGACATCGACCTCGGCTGGCTGGCTCAAATAGTAGAGGAATATCGTACCGAAAATCGGGACGAATATCAGCGAACTGAGGATATGCAGCAGGGTGAACGGCACCTGCATCCCCAGCGTTTGCCAGATCGATTGGCTGATTGGCGGTTTCCCTGTTATCGTCAGCCACATTCCAGCCGCGGTCCAGATGTCGTAGAAGATCGTGAGCGGGATGCTAATCGAGGTGAGAACGGCGATGGACTTGAGGCGGAACGCGAGATGGCGGCGGCGGGTGGCCGAGCCGATCATGGAGATCATTACGTATCCGGAATAGATGAAAAGGGCGAGCGCGGCGATGTCGCCGAGTGGATAGAACCCTGGGTATCGCGCGACATAGATGATCGCGTCTGTGGAGAGCATGATGGATATCGGGACGATCACGACATACATCCCGCCAAGGTAGGTGCCGGCAAGCAGCGATGCCACGAGGACCGTCTCGATGTTCGCTAGGTTCAGCAGAAGGAGTCGCCCGACTATCCCGATGAGTATCAGCAAGAGAGCTGCCCTGAACTTCTTGTTGCCGAGCCTGAGCTCGTGCAGACTCAGGGACTCCCCGATGCCTCTCCGAAGGTTCAAGGCGGATATTGAGCGAAACGCCATTCCAGCACGTCTCCGTCGTTCAGGGCGGCGCGGTTCGCACCTACAGAGCCATAGACTCCATCGATCCAATATTGCCACCACCGTCCGCTATCACCATTCACGTCACCGCCAATCGAGTGGACGAACACCGAGTCCGGCGGTACCGTCCAGTTCTGCCAGACCACCGAGAAGTGGAGGGCACGCGCAGCTTCCAGCAGGAAAGAGAAAGCGGTGTTGTTGCGGCTCGCGTTCGACTCAAACGAGATGCTCCACCCCCCACCCGCAACGTCTAGCCTGAGATGGAGGCCTTCACTCGGCGGCGGAACCCCTTGCGAGAATGATGCATTCGCGAGCGCCCACACGCCAGCGACGGACGCAGTGAGGCATGCGGCAAATGCGACGGCTGCAAGAACTGACCGCCTGTTGACATTCCAGGCCGCCTTGCGTTTCAGCGTTCCCGCCTCCTCACGAGGTAGAAACCGCCTGCAATCACCGCAACAACGACGAGGGGGACGATGACGAGTATGGCGTAAGTGAGAGCTGACGGGCCTTCGTTTCCCACTTCACTTGGACAGCCCAGCGCGTAGACGAAACCGTTGTCAGAGGCCATGTAGACAATGCCGTCAGCAACAATCGGCGATGAGATAGTGTAGTTCGCTGGAACGGGCATGTACGTCCAAAGCGGATCGCCGCTGTTCGCGTCGAGAACGTACAGGGTGCCGTACGCCTCGTTCGTGGTCGCGAGGACCGCTCCGTCTACATACAGCAACGAGGACTGAACCGGTCCGCTCAGCGTCGTCTCCCACAACTTTTGCCCGGTCTTTGAGAGGGCAATCACAGTCCCCTTCTGACCCATGATTCCGTCCGCGACGAACAATCTCGAGCCATCCGTGGCGGGAGATGATGTCGAATTCCCTATCGCATATGTCCACGCCTCGGTGCCGTTAGACCTCGCCGCGTGCACCGTCCCATCTCGGCTCGTGAAGAACACGAGAGAGCCGACGACCACTGGGGAAGAAGCCACCGATCCCGCTGTGGGCATGAACCATCGCTCCGAGCCGTCGGAGATGTTCAGAGCCAACAGGCCATATGGCGGGTTGAAAGAATAGGATAAGCCGTCGAAGTGCCCCGCAACTCCGACATAGAGCGTGTCATCTCTGATGGCGGGAGTTGACAGGTGGATCGAGGGTGAAACATGCTTCCAGACTATCGTCCCGTTCCAGACGTTGACCGCGACGATCCCGCCGTCACCGCCGCTCTCGTTGAACAGACCCACATAGACTCTATCCATGTACTGCTTTGGTGATGATGCAATCCCTGTGAAAATCGGAGAGGGCACCAAACGCGTGCTCCAGATATCGGTGCCGTTGGAGGCGTCGATGTAGTGGAGATAACCATCTCTTCCGCCAACCAACGCTCCTCCGTTGAACACGGCAGGTGAAGACATACCAGAGATGTCCGACCTCTCCCGGACTGGGGCGCCGCTGTCCGCGTCCAGAATGAAGAAACCCGCCCACGTCGGCACCAGCAGCCTCCCGTAGGCGGCAGCCGGTGTCCCGCTGATCTCGAATGCCTGAGTGTCGAACTGCCATCTGAGCGAGTGGTCGCCACACAAGCTGCCGGAGTAATGTCCTGAGTTTGAGACGTCCTTCCTGAATGAGATATATGGGTAGGGATGCAGCGGGGAGGGCACTGGTCTCGTGTTGACCAACGTGTCTGGATTATCCACGGCGAGGTACCACGCGATTATGTCCCCGGCACTGAGATTCAGCTCCGCGGCGCCCAGCTGAGAGATTTCCCATCTGGAACCTGAATCGGTCCATTGAAACAGATGCCACCACAACGGATACGATGGATGGCGGTCGCCGATATCCTGGACCATCACGCCGAATGAGAACCAGCGGTAGGTCAGGTTCAGACCTGATGCATCGGATGCTCTTACGGTCATGTTGAAGGCCGTTCTGTTAAGGCCGACGTCTACTTCCGTCCACAGGTAAGTCCCGTCACCGAAATCAAACAGCACCTTCACGCTTGAATCGGCTCCGAGGGATGTTGGCTGCATGGCAAGCGCTCCCAGAGCCACGATCGCCGCCAGCATTGCGGGGAAAATCCTCATTCAAGTTCACTTTACAAAATTACAGAACACTTTAATGCATATAAAGCTTAAGGCGCGCATATTTATCAGGACGGAGTGATACGAGTCCCGCCATGAGAGTGCTGCGGGACGTGCGAGAGTCTACGAAGCTCCTGATTCTCAAGGAACTCACGGCGCGCCGGCACTCTAGATTGCGCACCGTCGCTGAGCGGCTCGACATCACGGTGCAGGGCGTCTCCGAGTACATGAAGCTCATGACCAAGGAAGGACTGATCCGGAATGTGGACGGAGACTGGAGGGCGACAAGGAAAGGGGTCGAGTTCCTCCAGGCGAACTTCCTTGCGCTCAAAGAGTTCGTAGAGTCGTCCGTCAAGGAGTTGAGCATAGTGGACATCGCCGCCGCTGTCGCGGGCACCGAGATCAAGGAGGGCGAGAAGGTCGGGCTCTTCATGGAAAAAGGCGAACTCGTGGCATATCCAGGAAAAAGCTCGACATCGCGCGGAGTCGCGGTCCATGCGGCATCGAAGGGAGAGGATCTCGGAGTGAGAGAGCTGGAGGGCATAGTGCGGCTTCATCCGGGCAAGGTGACGATCCTGCGGATACCGTCGGTCCGCGACGGCGGGACCAGACGGCTCGATTCGGGGAAGGTGGGCCGCATCGTGAAACGGCGTTCAACTGAGGTCGTGGCGGCCGTTGACCTGGTTGGCAGAGTCATGGCTCGCAGAATCGGGCTCCCTGTGGACATTTCATTTTCGGTGCTCCCCGCCACCCTCGAGGCCGCACAGCACGGACTGGACGTCCTAGTGCTCTGCCCAGAGGACCGAGTCGCGGAGTTCATCGGAGGAATAGAGGAAACCAACTCCCGACTTGAAGAGAAGATCGCCTACGAGACGGTCAGCGCGACCTGATTTCATTCCAAAATCGAGACATCATCGAGCTTCCCGTCTCCGTCTCTGTCCAATCCAAGGACGACTTTGTAGAACTCTGCCTCCCCGTGGTAGTCATTCAGAACCTTCTCGCTGAGCTGCGTCACGCCGAGTATGGTCGCGAGAGTGCCCATATAATGCAAACCCCAGAGCAGCAGCATCTTCTTCTCTGTGCGCCAAGGATTCGGGACCTTGGCAATCAACCCGGAATATTCCTCGGAATATGTCCGACCCGTGATCGAGGATTGAATCTTCCAAGCATCCCGCCACTCGAAACGCACTTTAAGATGCTCGTTCGCGTCCATCGAGACGATGTTCGCCACTGGCCCCCCGACCAGCATCATGTTCGATCTCTCGAGGCCTTCGGCTTTGACTTCTGTGTCCAGCCTGACCGAGAGGCCTCTTGGCGGCGCGAAGAGCTGGCCCAGCCTGAGGCCCAGCTGGACAGCATACGGGGAATCGCGGGCCACGGTCAGGAACGGGCCGTGCGGATGGGGAGAGCCGACGACAACATAACCGTCCAGGATACCGTCGCGGGAGAATTCCCCAAGGAATTCCCTCAGCTTCGCGGGTGCCGCGCCCGGACCTGTGGTGACCGGCGTTCCCTTTCCGTGCAGCTGCACGCCGAAAGCATCCGCCACCGGGGCATAATAGCGACACATGCCACCCCTTCTCTGCTCCTGTCTGACGACCTTAAGCATGCCAGCCGCCGCGAGACGCCTGATGTGGTAGTAGACCTTCTGTTCGTGGACGTCGAGCTTCTTCGCGACCGAGCCGGGGAAATCCGGCTTCGTCTTCAGCTCCTCCAGTATCTTCCATGCCAGGGCGGATGACATCGCGTCAAGATCGGCGGGATCATCCACGAGGTGGATTGGCCTGACTGTTGATGCCCCGCCCGGACTCTGCACGATCACCTGAGCGTCCATGGATGTGCATCATGGTTTTACTATAAAAAATCTTTTAGCTTTATCGCAACTGTTATAGAAATCATTATAATAATCCCCGCCATCTATCCCTACATGCGTGTCGGGAAGAACGAAACGACGCTGGATACAAGCCTGATATCAAAAAGGATAATCACCGCGGAACGTACTTCAGAACTCGCCCGCGGTCGGGACTCCCGGAGCAGGGCGTGAGGCTGTCGCAATGAAAGCTGTCTTACTCGCGGCGGGGAAGGGCGCGCGGATGTGGCCGTTCACCGCTTACAAGCCGAAGGGCATGATACCGGTCGCCAACAAGCCGATTCTCGAGCACGTCATTGCCGCGCTTGTCGAGAACAACGTGCGGGAGATCGTGATGGTCGTCGGGTACCAGCCCGAGAGGATCATGAGTTACTTCGAGGACGGAAAAAAGTTCGGCGCGAGGATGGACTATGTTTCCCAGATGAAGCAGCTGGGGACGGCGCACGCGCTGTGGGAGGCGAGGTCGAAAATAGATGACAGGTTCGTCGTGCTGAATGGCTCGAATGTTGTCAACGCACAGGCAGTGGCGGACCTCGTTCATCAAGACGAGGCACCGGCCGTGCTGATAACCGAGAGCGAGACGCCGACGAAATACGGCGAGGTGATTGAGCGGAATGGATACCTCGAGCGTATCGTTGAGAAGCCAACGGAACCGGTCAGCCACCTGATCAACACGGGGATGTACCTCTTGGACAAGTCCTTCTTCGAGGTAGGCGAACCTCTGATAAGGGAAGGGAAGTACGACATCCCGAACATCCTCCAGCATCTCGCCACCCAAGAGCGCGTGAAAGTCGTTAGGACCGCGGGGAAATGGGCTGACGCGCTCTACCCCTGGGATTTGCTGAAGCTGAACGCCAGCGCACTCGCCGACATCGGTGAGGGCAGGGCGGGAAGGATTGAGAAGGACGTGCATTTCCAGGGCAAGGTCCTGGTGGGCGACGGAACGACGATACGCTCCGGAACCTACATCAATGGCCCAGCGATAATCGCTGAGGGCTGCGAGATCGGCCCTCAGGTAGTCATCAACCCATCGACCAGTATCGGCAAGAATGTCCGCATAGGTCCGTTCACCGAGGTGAAAGACAGCATCCTCATGGATGACGTGAGTATCGGTTCCGGCTCCGTGGTGGCCAACAGTGTGATAGGCAAGGGATCCAACCTTGGGACTCGCTTCACCTCTTTGTCAGGAGCGGCAAGCGTGGAAGTCGAGGGCGAGTGGCACAGGGTGGAGACAGTTGGGTCGCTGATAGGGGACGATGTAGTCATAGCGGGCGGAGTCGTGGTCGAGCCCGGGACGATCGTGGGTGCGAAGTGCAACGTCGGGGCCATGGTCCGCCTCCGGGGGAATGTACCCAACGGGAGCACAGTGGTCTGAGATGTGCGGGATCACGGGCTATACGGGTTCGAAGGACGCCGTCGGCATAGTCATAGAAGCGCTCAAGCGGTTGGAGTACCGCGGGTATGATTCGGCCGGTGTGGCTGTCGTCGGCAAGAGCCTCTCAGTCTTCAAAGACCAAGGTCAAATCGCACAACTCGAGAGAATCCTCCCGGAGACGCACGGAGGTACCGCGATTGGCCACACACGATGGGCAACGCATGGCCGGCCTTCAAAAGAGAACGCCCACCCGTTCCTCGACTGCAAAGGGCAGGTTGCTCTGGCTCATAACGGCATAATCGAGAATTTCTACTCGCTCAGGGAGCAGCTCCGACAGGAAGGCCACACATTTGCGTCAGAGACCGACAGCGAGGTTGCCGTTCATCTCGTCGAGAAGTTCTACAAGGGCAACCTGGAGGATGCGGTTAGGGAGGCGATAAAGCATATACAGGGCACATACGCTTTCGTCATCGTCCACTCGGGCGAGCCTGGCAAGATCGTCGCCGCGAGGAATTTTAGCCCCATGGTGATAGGTCTCGGTTCTGGGGAGAATCTGCTGGCGTCTGACATTTCCGCCATCCTCAAGCACACTGACAAGGTCATTTACCTGCGCGACAGAGAGATGGCGGTGGTCACGCCGAATGCCGTCCGGATCACGGACTTCGAGGGGAACGAGATAAGACATGAACCGCAGACCATCATGTGGTCAATGGAGGACGCGGAGCGTGGCGGCTTTGAGCACTTCATGATCAAGGAGATATTCGAGCAACCGGAGGCAATACACCAGACTCTTCTCGGACGGTTCGACGAGTCCGACATCGACAGGCTCCTTTCGCAGAACCTGACCTCGATCAAGATCGTGGCCTGCGGCACTTCGTATCATGCCGCGTTGGCGGGGAAATACATCCTCGAGGAGTTGGGCAGAGTCCCGGTGACCGCGGAACTGGCATCGGAGTACCGGTATTCCCGAGGCGGGATGGACAGGCCGCTCGTCATCCTCATCAGCCAGAGCGGAGAGACAGCTGATACCCTCGCCGCCGCAAGGGAAGCGAAGAAGAGGGGGTGCCCGACCCTCGCTGTCACGAACTACGTGGGCAGCTCGCTGACACGCGAGGCCGATTTCACGTTCTACACGCGTGCGGGTTTGGAGATTGGAGTCGCCGCCACTAAGACGTTTCTGACACAGCTCGTCGCGATGTACCTCATCGGGATGAAGCTGGGTTTGCAGAGGAACGCCTTGACTCCGACCCAGGCTGACGGTCTCCTGAATGAACTCCGTGCGCTCCCCCGGGTCGTTCAGTCGGTGCTTGACCGGGCTGAGGCTGTGAGGAAATTGGCCGCGAAGTATGCGGCGGCAGATAATGTGTTCTATATTGGGCGGTACGTGAACTATCCGATCGCCCTCGAAGGCGCGTTGAAGCTCAAGGAAATCTCTTATGTGCATGCCGAAGGCTATCCCGGGGGAGAACTCAAGCACGGTCCTCTGGCAGTGATATCCGAGAAGACGCCAATCGTCGCGATAGCCGTTAGGGACCATACTTACGAGAAGATGCTCAGCAATATCGGAGAGGTGAACGCTCGAGGAGGTCCGGTGATTGGCATTGGGATGGATGACGATTCCGACCTCGGGAAATACGTGGACGATATCATCCTAGTTCCGACAGTGCGTCCGCTCCTCTCGCCCGTCCCGATTGTTGTTGCTCTCCAGCTTCTCGCATATCACGTGGCGAAAGCCCGCGGCTGCGCCATAGACAAGCCGAGGAACCTCGCGAAGACCGTCACGGTGGAGTAGCGTCCTTCCGTCATCGATTCGCGGGACGCAGCGAACCTCGGTCGGATGTACGCTTATCCCGACTCGAGGTCGCGAGGATTCCCCCAATGAGTATCATCGCTCCTCCGAAGACATAGATGACGAGGAAAGTCTCTCCGATGGCAATAATTGACAAAAGAACGGCGAAGAGCACCTCGAACAGCAGGAGGACCGAGGAGACCGTGGCGGTCACGTTCTTCAAGGCCTTCGACCACATGATCAATGGCGGGAGCGTCGTCACGAGCCCGAGGTACAGGATGCCCCCCCAGCTCGCCGCGGCAACCGGCTGCGTCAAATTGACGAAAGGCAGGGGGAAGAGGAGGAATGGGACCGTCGCAACGATGACCGCGATGCTCAGGTCGACGTAGTCGAAATTCGAATCGACTGCCCTCTTCGTGAAAAGGACGTAAAGTGCCCAGCTGAAGCCCGCCGAGAACACCATGATGTCGCCGATGATTTCCCCGTGCTGCAAGAAGGAGATATCGAGACCGGTCTCCAGCACAACAACCCCGCCAACTCCGAGCAGCACTCCGGCAATCTTCCTCGGACCAAGGCGCTCATGGAAGAACAGGTACGAAAGCACCGCAATGAACACGATGTTGAAATTGACGAGGAGCGAAGTCTTGGAAGCCGTCGTGAAAGCGAGGCCTGCATGCTGTAGAATGAAAGATATCGCGTTGAGGAAACCGAGTATCCAGACAACGGGCTGGCGGAAGATGCCGACCTTGAACCGTCTCGTGGCCAGCAATATCACCAGCCCGAGCATCGCGGAAATCGAGAGGCGCGCGAACGACATGACGAAGGAGAATGAGAACATGTCCTGCGCCCCGCCAAGCGTCACCTTGATGGCCGGGAATGACGAGCCCCAGATGAGGGCCGAGACCACAATCAGAACGACGCTCGATGTTCTGCGGTCCATGAGCCAGCCGAGCCACAACAGGCCCCCTCATTATCCTTTCGACCAGAGGCGGGCATTCGGCACCCGATTCTCTTGCGGCTCTCTGGCCAGAGAATTGTTGGGATAGATTGATAAGGTGTGAATCGGCTGGGGTAATAGTTTGTGTGCTGCTTCTCGTGAGCTGAAAGCGAAAATCTGTTTGCTCGGTGAGCGTCAAGTCGGCAAGTCCGCGCTCGTCCGACGCTACATGCTTGACCAGTTCAGCGACGAATACTTCGCCACCCTCGGAATGAAGGTGTACAAGAAGCTGGTTTACGTTTTTCCCCCGCGGTCAAAGGACGCGGTCGCCGTCAACATGGTCTTGTGGGACATCATGGGAGACGGCGAATACGGTGAATCGATGAGGGATATCTACCTTCACGGGGCCGCGGGGATCATGGCGGTGGCAGACGTGACGAGACCGGACACCATTCCGCCGCTCAGTCGCTGGGTGAATCCCGCCCTGCAGATGCTCGGAGACGTGCCGGTTCAGATCATCCTGAACAAGTGGGACGCGGGCGAGGCCGTCTACGCGCGCGAGATGGGGCGCGGCATCGCGAAGAAGCATGTCGCTCCATGCTATTTGACCAGCGCTTTGAAGGGAGACAACGTGGAGAGGGCGTTTCTCGACTTGGCACAGAGGATCCTTGCCCAGGCCCAGGTGGCTGCGAGACCTCTTTCCGAGGACAAGATGCTGGAAGTGCTCGTGGGCTCCATAGGCGAGACCAGGACCCTAGAGGACCTGTCGGCTGAGTTCGGTCTTCCGGCCAATCACGCCGAGCCGCGAATACGCAACCTTGTCAGGAGCGGACATCTTGCGCTCAAAGATGTGGACATCGCACCTGACGGTTGCCCCGTTATGACATACACGGCCACGGGCAAGCTTGCCAAGAAGAGCGACTGAAGGTCGGCCCGCGCCTCTATCTGTACTGGCGGCAGCTGTGGCAGTACCACCGCCCTTTCTGCGGGTAGTAGGTCATCGACCGCCCGCAGACCGGACATACATTCGCCATCGGAGCGGCGGTCGGGATGCTCTGCTGGACGTATATCTGGGTCGGCTGCGGTGGCGATATCACTAGACCCACGATCAGGAGCACAAGCCCAACTATGAAAAGAACCGGGGATAGCAGGCACAACAAAACTCCAATCAATGGGTTGAAGATAGCCAACATCCACCCGAAAAATGCAATTAGCAACATTACCACGCCCGCTGCAACAATTCCCCCGCGCATGAAAGCCACAACTGCTTCCTAGATAATAATGCTACTTCCCCGCCTTATCATATGACCATTGCGGCGAGCAGGATCGCGAGGTACGGTGATGTGTACTTGAATAGAACGAACGGGGCTCGGCCGCGCAGTTTGACCGTCATCCACGCAGTCAATGCGAGCAACACAGCCCCGGTCGCGCTCGCGACGACGAGGTAGGGCCATCCGAACGGTCCGATCAGCACCAGCGCGCAGGAGAAGAAGACCATTAGGATGGAAGTCGATGCGACGCACAACACTGCCCTCCTGAGGTCAACAATCGCGGTGAGCATCGGAATCCCCGCCCTGGAGTAGTCGTCCCGCCATTTCAGCGCGAGGCTCCAGATATGGGACGGGATCCAGAGGACCACCAGGGCCGCCATAAGGATCGGGGTCAACGACAAATCCGCATTCACCGTCCAGCCGACTACCACGGGGGCTCCGCCGGAGAACCCGCCAAAGATGATGTTGAGCGGGGACCTCCTCTTCAGCCACACGCTGTAGACGAGAATGTTGTCCACGAGTCCGAGGAGGCCGAACAGCGCTGCGACGTACTTCCCCGCCAGGACGAGAATCAGCAGAGAGAATGCGGCCAGCGCAGCACCGAACTCCAGAGCTTTTGACGGTGGCGCGATCCGACCTGTCGGGATTGGCCTGTGCATCGTGCGCTCCATGATGCTGTCGACGTCCCTGTCGAGGTAGCAGGTGATGGCGTTCGCGCCCGCAGTGCCCAAGGCCGCCGCCACGACGGCGAGGATGCCGTCGGAGACTGTTCCCGGATGGATCTTCGTCGATGCGAGGAAACCGATGCCGGCGGTGTAGGCCAGCATAACCCATAACCTGGGTTTCGTGACCTGCCAATAGGCCAGCGCGCTGGTCCGCCCACGCCCCTCTGTCGAATCCATTCAGCGAGCAACTCCGGTCTGATGCTTGACCGTGACCACCATTGCGCTTATCCTCATAAACCGTGGCGAATGGCGGGGTTCATAGCAACGTTTATCACCGCTTTCCCCGTTGGAGCGGGACGTGTTCGAGCGTCCGCGTGGCACGCGGGATTTCAATCCTTCACAGGCGGCCTCTCACCGCTTCGTGGAGCGAGCCTTCAGGCGGACCGCGGAGGCTTTCGGGTGTAGAGAGGTGCTCACTCCGACATTCGAGAACGTCGAGTTGTTCAAGGCCAAGTCAGGACCCGGTATCCTAGATGAGATGTTCACGTTCAAGGACAAAGGCGGGCGGGATCTGGCTCTGCGACCCGAGTTCACGGCTTCAATCATACGTTTCTACAACAGCGAGCTGCGGAGCGAGCCGAAGCCGCTCAAGGTCTTCACCCTGGGCAACTGCTTCCGCTACGAGGAGCCCCAGATGGGGCGGTACAGGGAGTTCTGGCAGTGGAACTGCGAGATCATCGGGGCGCCAAGCCTGGAATCGGATTCTGATGTCATCGCGCTCGCGGACGCAGGGCTCAAACAGGTCGGGTTGAAGAAGACCGAACTGAGGATAGGGCACATAGGGATGCTGAGGAAGTTCCTGGCGTTCCCGCCGCATGATCAGGCGAGCGTCCTCCACCTGCTTGACAAGAAGAGGTTCGCCGACCTCAAGACCGCGCTCGCGCGACTAGGGGCTGAACAACTCTTCGATATCGTCTCCTCGGTCGCGCAGCTCAAGGGCGGACCTGAAGTCCTTGACAAAGCGCAGTCACTTCTCGGTCAAGCAGCGAAGGAAGCTGTCGAGTATCTCAGGATGCTCGGCGGCCAGCTTGCCCTCTACGGCATCAAGGACTTCGTCTATGACCTAGGCGTAGTCCGAGGTCTGGACTACTACACGGGCATGGTTTTCGAAATCGACTCGCCCAACCTCGGCGCGGAGAAACAGGTTGGCGGTGGCGGCGCGTACACCCTCACGAATGTGCTCGGCGGCGAGGCGACATCCTCGACAGGTTTCGCAATCGGCATAGACAGAGTCGTGCTCTCGGCCGGGCAGGAAGGGGTCAGGATGGCCCCGAGGCCGCTGGACGCGTATGTCATTCCGATTGGGCAGCCAATGCGAGCGAAGGCGTTCGAAATCGTGATGCATCTCAGGATGGCGGGGCTCTGCGCCGATGTCGACCTGATGGGGCGCGGGCCGTCGAAGAACCTCGACTACGCAAACTCAGTCAAAGCTCGCACCTCGGTGCTGATCGGCGAGAAGGAGGCGGCCAAGGGCGTGGTGGCCCTCCGCGACATGGAGAGCGGGAAGCAGACTGAGGTCAGCGTCCAGGATCTTGTCGCGGCGCTGAAAGGCGGCGGCGAGCCCAAAGCGCATAAGACAGGCAAGAAACCGACGCGCCGAGCGACAAAGCCTTAAGTATTTCTGCCTGAATGAAACGGGAAATGGGGTTGAGCCAATAGCTTCAGGGAAGCATGCCACGGACGAAATCAGGGATGTCATCAAAGGGGCGGACGCGGTCCATGTGTCCACAATTTCAGGCACATCAATCCGCGCAAGGATGATGCACTTCGGTCTCGGCGATGGTTTCGACATCTACCTCGCGAGCATGAAGGGCGACCCCAAGACCGTGCAACTCTCCAGCAACCGCAATGTCACGCTCCTGTTCCGCAGGCAGACCCCCGACGAGCGGGACTCCGCCGAGGTGGAGATAAATGGCGTGGCCGAGCCTGTGAAGGAAGAGAACGAGCGCCAGAGAGCTTTCACCCTGGAGGCTTCGAAGTCGTCGATCGTGAATGGGCTGATTCAATCCGGCAACACCCGCCTGCTCGACTGCATCAGAGTGCGGCCCATCCAAGTGAAGTTCCGGGTCTTCAGAGAAATCGTGCAGGGCGTGCCGCCAACGGTCATCGATTTCCCGGAGAACGCAGGGGCCGAATCGGAATGGAGGATGCTTGCTCGCAGGGCAAAGCTGTGGGCCATGGAGGTCCGTGCACCTTTCCTCACCGCCTCAGTGATCCCCGTTATCCTTGGCGCGATGATTGCCTTCACGGTGAATGGCCTTTTTGACACGGGGCTTTTCCTCCTCGCCCTCCTTGGCGGCGTCTTCATCCATATGGGCACCAACGTTTTCAACGACTACTTCGACCACCGGAGCATGGATGACGAGTTGAACAGGGAGTATGTGAGGCCCTTCAGCGGCGGGAGCCGGATGATCCAGCTCGGCCTGATGTCGCCACTCGAAGTGCTCGCGGAGGCCGTGGTCTTGTTCGCCTTGGCGGCGGGGATTGGCATTATCCTCGCTTGGTTGCGGGGCTGGCCGATACTCGTCTTCGGCATCGTCGGACTCGTTTCCGGTTATTTCTACACCGCTCCTCCGTTGAACCTTGCGGCCAGGGGAATCGGAGAGTTGGTCGTCGGCGTCAACTTCGGAGTGCTCATGACTCTCGGCTCGTATTACGTCCAGACGATGACTTTGAGCTGGACCGCTCTGGTCGCCTCCATACCGCCAGCGCTGCTGATCGCGGCGGTTCTGTACGTGAACGAGTTCCCCGACTACAAGGCTGACAAGGCAGTGGGTAAGAGGCATTTGGTGGTCCGCCTCGGCAGGGAGAAGGCGACATGGGGTGTCCCTGCGCTCTTCGTGGCAACGTACGTTACCGTGGTTATTGGCGCGCTCGTCGGGCTATTGCCCCTCTACACTCTGATTGTACTATTGGCCCTCCCGTTCGCCGTCAAGGCGTCGATGTACTGCCTAAGATATCACTCGAGGCCGTTCGACATGGTTCCCGCCAACGCCTCCACGATAATGGCGCACATGTTCACGGGCATACTGCTCGTCATGGGTTTCGGGTTCACCATACTCGAGGGCGCCGGAATCGGCTATGTGGCGCTCGCCCTGGGTGTCGTGGCGGCCGTCATTGCGTTCCTCTATTGGAGCAACGAGAAGAAAGAGGCGGCGATGGCGGGCGTCAAGAAGACAATGGCGTAGACCGCCTTCGCAAATTCAGCGACGGTTCAATGCCAAGAGGCTAAATAGCTGCCCGCCTTATTAGGCAGACCTAAAGAATTGTCAAGAGGAATAGGCATGGACCGAACTGCGAGAATCACTGAGAGCTCAGCAAAGACGCGGGGAAGCCAGATTGGTGATCATTCAGGACCGTCCGACAGCGTCTGGGCAATGGCGGTTCTGACTAGCCCGACGAGATGGGTGAGATGATGGGGATTCCGAGTGACGTCGCCTACCTCAAGATCGCTCCTCCGCATTACTCGGACTTCGTCTCCAGCCAACTTGTCACATATTTCCGGACAGAAATGCAAGATGTGTGCCCGTGCTGGATGCTCGTGAACAATATGGCCTCTTTCAGAAAAGCCCCGGCTACATCGCAATAGTGGCGAGCATCGTGAGGCTGCCGACGGATCTGGGTGCGAGACCTCCGAGCCAGAAGAGGACGTTGGGCCTCAGATTGTCTGGCGTCCCGGGTACGAATATCAAGCTGATTACCCTCGGTGCGCTCAGGCGCAGCTGGTTCTGGATCGTACGGTCTGCCTGACGTACTCTCGTGACATAGTCTTGGACAAGCGTGACAGCATCCTGCGGAGTGCTAAGCGGCGGGATGACTCTGAGCACCCCGGGACTGTAAGGCTGCGAGCGGTTGATCACTTCCCTGACCGGCCCCCCGCCACTAATGGAAGTCTCCTTCCCAGCAAGCTTGTTGAAAAAGCCTGACCTTTCGCGCGCGTTGAAGATGTCGGTGAGCACCAGTCGTGGCTCGTTTCCGCTAAACGCGTCGACGTCGGCGGGGAACGTCGCTGAGACGAGCATTGCCTCCGTCACCTCCACCCCCTGCGTCTTCCACAGGGCACCGGTCTGGAACGTATAGGGTATGTCCACCGCCCAGAATGGGAATAGCACCGTCCCCTGGACGGGCAGCATACTGATGGCGCCTGCCCCAGCCTTCGCCTTCTGTATGTCCGCGACCACCTTCAGTATCTCCTCGTGGTGACTCGTGTCCCGGAACCGCCCCTGCCACTGGGGGAAAGGCCTTTCTTGGAGACTCGTGAGCACTCCCATCAGATTGCGGATCGGCGTCATCGCGGCGGCGTAGTCGCCACCGGGAGCGTATTGGAGCGCTTCGGCGAGATAGGTCGAGCTTCTCACGACAGAGAGTTCCTTGTCTATCCCTTGGACCATCAGAGACATGTCGAGGCTCTGGATCGCCGTGGCCCTCGCGCTCTGGAGCGCGGTCTTTGCCTCCTCGAGCTGGGTCATCGCTTCCTGCATGTTCAGGCTCGTGAGGTCGTCGAGTCCTTTCGAGAGCTTCGCCAGGCCCCGGAAACGTTCCTCGAGACCGGAGAGCTTCTTTGCGCTCTTGACGGCCTGAGCCGCGGCTTCGAAGTTCTCCTTCATGAAGTGATAGCGCTCGGGCTTCGTCTCGGCCATCAGCGCTGCGTTGTTCAGGAGATAGCCATAAGCGACCGAGAGCGCACCTATCTCGGATATCATACCCTTGCTTTCATCGTCCACGGCAAGAGCGGACACCTGCTGGACTTTGGCCTGGAACAGGAATACATCCTTGGGGTTGTTTGAGAGAGGCATTCCCCGCTCCATCATGTAAGGGAGCACAGCCATGGGCTGGGCCAGGACGTTGAAGCAGTTGAACCGGTACTCCCCGTACTCGGTTGTCAGCCTTGGCCTTATGTTGTTCACGAATATCGTGTGTCGCGCGATCGGGTCGACCATGCCGGTGGCCATCGCCTCCATTCCGACCGGGATCGCCTGCCTCACCCACGCGTTCACCTGCAGGAGCACCTGGTCGAAGAAGGCGCGCGCGTCGACGAGCTTCTGGCTGGAGCCGCAGAACTGGCAGCGTACGATATCATCCGTCGGCGCCGCGGAGAGCGGTGCGGAGCACGATTTGCAGCGGAGGGAGAGCATGGAGGTGGGGTTCATGGGTCCCGAGCCAACTTGTCCATCCGCCATTGCACAACCCTTGCATTAACGCCCTGAACGAATATTCTTGATCTGAGCCCGTATCTCGTTCAACTCTCGCTCAATCTTGACCTCGAGTTCCTGCGTTCGCTTGACTGCGAGGTCGTCTGCGAGCTTGAAAACTGCGCTGTAGCAGCCCCTGCATGCGAATATCGCATTGGAAACAGGGTCGAATGTTGGCAACGCGCTGCCCTCGCCAGTCCTCTTGACAACATCGGTCAGCTCACACGCCATCGTGACGAAATGTATCCCTTCGCCGGACACCTCGCGCCCGCAGAACCAGCACTTCGCGGCGCGACCGTACGCGCGGACGCGGATTGAAGCAGCATCCGCGAAGTCCTGACGGCCGGCCTGCATCCACCACAGCCTCGCGCTCTGGTAGTGCTCCGCAGCGGCCTTCGGGTCGTCCAGTATGAGCGATTCCCCGAGAGCCTCCTCGGCCAGCGCCATCAAGGCAGGAGCCTTCGCCTCGCCAGTCATCACGGTCTTGTTGAATAACTCAGGAATCACGAGAACTTGCCCGGTCATCTTTGCGCGGAACTGCATCGCTGTGGTCTGAAGTGCCTGAGCTTTATCTTTGAATTGTTGCGGGTTCGTCGGTGACAACGATAGGACCTCTAACTCTGTTGCTAAGAGATCTAACTCAGTCGCCAGCTGGTTGGCGGGAATCTCTCTCAGACCTATCTTCATCATGAAGCCGCCAATGTTGAGCAGGGACTGTGAGGCAATGCGGTAAGCCATCGGGTTCGCCGTCTGCTGTCCGATCGCGACGACCGCGGCATGACTGGAGGCAATGTTCGCCCCCATCGCGTCCCCCTGCTTGGCGAACTTTCTCGCGGCATCGCTGTACTTCTCGTTGGCTCCGACGAAGTTGCCTCTCTGCACGAGGTCGTGACCGAGGGCGACAAGTTCCCCCGCCGACTTTATCAGCGCCAGATCCACACCGCCTCTCTATGTTGGCAACCGAAGCGCCTAATTAATGGTTTGTGGACCGTTCTCGCGTTTGTCAACGACTCAGACCGGGTGTGTCTGCTGGGAAACGCCCCAGTCAGAATTCGAACCCGAACACTCGGCTCTACAGACCGATATCATAGACCGCCTGACTACTGGGACCGCGGCCGTCGCCAAAGTTCGGAGCCTAATTATCCTTTGCGCCACACCACTCGTCGGAGACAATCACGCCGTCCTGCGCTCCAGAGGATCGGTAAGGAGGGCGAGGAGGACCACGACGACGGCGACGAGAGCGGCCGCAAGAAGGATTGCCGTGGGGATTGTCGAGGCGGGCACGATGCCCGCGACGGCGGGGTCCGCCGCGAAACCGACCGAAACGTTTGGAATCCGGCCGAGGCATAGCGCAACACGGGAGGAGGGAATGCAACAGGGTATTCCGAGTCAGACGCCGGCGTCGAGACGGCCGCCAGCTGAATATTGGATCCGCCAACTCGCCATTATCCTCCTGCTGGTCATCGCCATCTTCGTACCGCCGGTCATCCAGCTCATCTTGTTGCCCATCGCCTTAGCCATGGTCCTCGAACTGTTCGTTCGAACCCGGATGTGGCGTAAGGGCCAATGGCCATGGAGGTGGACGATGCCGGGCTTCAAAACCAAGCTCCCGAAAGTTGCATCGATCGATACGGACGAGCGGGGCTAGTTTAGCCTCGTCGAAGACGTTTGCCGTTGCCCATCACCGAATAGCTTCGTGACCACGTAGATGGTTATCGCCGAAACGATGAGGCTGACGATGAAGAAGACCGCGGTCGCGGCAAGCGATACCGACTTGTCAATCACCAACAATGTGTTCTTGGGACTTCATGATGTTTCGGCCTGCCGGGCGTTTTCGGACAGGACCGCGTCCACCCGCCGAGTTGGCGGCACGCCTCTTGGCAGCGGTCATTCTACCGCCTCTGCTCTTCTTCGCCATGTTTTCATCGCGTCTTCAGCTTTCTTTCTCCCTGTCGGTCGTCATTCACCCCTCACGGGGCGGGCTTGGTAACGGTGCTGGCGTCTAGTGTAACCGCGCCAATCCGTGCCAACGCCCTGCCTTGCAGCGTTGCGCCGTTGTTCAGCGAGACGGACTGATCCGCCATGATGGTTCCAACGAAGGTCGAGTTCGTTCCAAGAGTCGCGGAACTGCCGACCTGCCAGAAGACATTGGAAGCCTTCGCGCCGCCGGCCAGGATCACGTGGACGCCGGCTGCCGTGTCGAGGGTGGACGCCATCTGGAAGATGAAGACCGCGTTCGCGTTGCCCCGGGCATCGAGGGTGAGATCACCGGAGGATATCTCAAGACCGGACGTGGACTTGTAGAGACCAGGGGTGAGGGTTTGTCCTCCAAGGTTTCCGGCCACGCTCACGGGACACAGGGTTCGTCCAGCGGCGTCGTTGTACGCGATGGTCAAGTCAGCCATGGCCCCGGCAGCGGCCGTATCGGTTACATGGATCGTCCCGACCACCGTTCCGGGCGGGAATCCCGTCACCGCGCTGCCTGGACTCACGCCGAGATCTCCCGTGACTGTGCTGCTACCGGTATTGGTGACCGTGGAGCCGGCGAGAACCGCGAAACCGGCGGTCGATCCAAGGGGTACTGCGCTTTGGCTGCATGCGGACTGTGTCAGCAAGATGTAGCCCGCCCCAAGTACTACCGCCACGGCCACAAGGGCAATCGCGACGATCACAACGACCAATTTCTTTCGAACCATGTTATTACCTTCTCCGATGTCGGAAGTGGTCCTTCTTCGCCATTCTTACTTCACCTCTACCTGATCTTTATGATCCCCATCAACACCAAGACTATGACGGCTATTATTATCGCACCAAGAAGGCCAAACAAAAACCAGCCTATCAAGAATGCCACTACTGAGCCCAATCCAAGGTGAGACCATTGCACGGTTATTGCCATGCATCTCACATCACAGAGGACCCAGAATCGTGGGCAGGAAGTGGCCCACGACCGCCGCGACGATCCACACGATGACCGCGACAACGAGTGCCTTGAGCCAGCCCATCTCGTAGAGGCTCCCGAGGGCCAGCAGCCAAACGAACCCACCGATTATGCCTGCGATGAGTCCCTGACCCAGGAAGAGGTACGCCAAGGCGTAAATGATGGCCCCCACGAGGGCGGCCAAAAAGGCCGTCCCGAACCCTTCCTTCTCCCCGAGCAGCTTTGTGATCACGTAGATGATGATAGCCGAAATGATCCATCCGATGACGA